>JBKQOR010000136.1:0-23650 GCA_052145435.1 Rhodomicrobium sp.
CTCGCATGCCGTGCGATCCTGGCCCGGCGGACGCCAACTGCGCGCTCCGCCGCGTCTTATGGCGCCAGCCTAACCGGCAGAACCCACATCAATAGGTTGAGTAGCCGCTTCGAATTTGCGAGGCGTAGAGGTCAACTGGCGTTTTTAGGTTGAATGCTTTCAGCCGCGGTATTTTGCCGTGGAACCGCCGTCGCGGCGATGGCGGTGACCGCCGCAGCGTTGCTCTCGGGGATGCTCCCCAATTGGAGACAAAGGTGGGGCCGTTTCACCAGCGAGCTATTCGCCCGTAGCGAAGCGAAGGGACCTTTTAAAAAGATTGCTTACAAATCCAACAACCTTTGTCCTCGTTTGGGTTGCCTTGTCCGTCAGATCTGTTGAATTGGGCTCACTCGTCTTCACCGGCAGCACTTCCTCTACCTGCGACGTCCTGGGTAGAACCGCATTTTCATCAACTTTCTTAAACGTCCCGCCTTCGTTAAGCATCCACGGAGGCAGGTATGAACGATCGTCAATGCCGGCTGCGTTACAGCTTTGGATGGCAAGAAAGCCAATAGAAATAACAAAGGCAAAGCAAAATGCTCCGAACAAAGGCCTGAGCTTGGAAGACATCGCTCCTCCTTTCATGCTTTCTTCGCGTTGGAATCTGGCCGCGGCACATTAGGGCACAGCAACCTTTTGCGAACCCAAACGCCTTCACACAACGCGGCGAGGCTTAACCCGCCTGCCTTTGCTCGGAGCTTCTCTGGAAAACTTATGTCGCGATGCAAAAAGCCCATTAAAAAAAGCGGACGTCCCCCGCGCGACTCGGTCAGGGTGCTAGCGCTAATAACCGGAGCCGGGATAGATGCTTAAATCCAGAATTTCAACGGCGTGCATTGCCGTGTTTCTGAGCCTGTCCCCAGGCGGCGCGAGAGGCTCGGATTTTGACACTGCTTCCCCTTTTGCCCCAGGAAGCACTTGGATTGTGATGCTGGGTGGCCTTGGAGGTGCCGAGCCTTCATTTCCAGGGGCCGATGGCTACTCGTTTTCACTTCGCCCCATCGTAGACATTTACCGCGCGGGGGATAGAACATGGCTGACGCTCCCTACCGACTCCTTTAGCTTCACCCTTTACTCAACGGGTAATTTCAGGTTCGGCGCGGCAGGGGATTACATTTTGGACCGCAGCCATCGCGACGATAGCATCCTTCGTGGCTTGCCTGACATAAATTACACGTGGGAAGCAGGCGCATTTGCCGAATACTACCCCCTCCCGTTCCTGAGGACGCGCATCGAGCTTCTCCAGGGCGTTTCTGGCGCGGACGGGCTCGTTGCCAATCTCATCGCGGACTATATTGTATCGCCCGAAGCAGCCTGGCTGTTTACGGCGGGACCGAGACTTTATCTGGTCAACACGCAATATCAGTCGGCATTCTTCTCAGTTTCCAGTGCAGACGCCGGGCCATCGGGGTTGCCAGTCTACCACGCTTCTGGCGGCCTTGACTCGGCTGGGATCGACGTCACGGCCAGGTACAATCTAAACGAGCAACTCTCGCTCCGCGCCTTTGCCGAATGGGATCGCCTGCTGGATGATGCGGCTGAAAGCCCCATCGTCAAACTGAGAGGCTCAGTGGATCAATACCAATTCGGCTTTGGCGCCTCCTATCGCTTTACCTTCAGCTGGTGACGGCAAGCCACGAAGGAAGCATGCTTTAGAAGGCAGATAGGCCACCACGGCAATCCCGGCTCGGCCTCTTTTGCGTTCGCATCCGGCTCGCGAATCGATTATCCTAGCAACTATATTTAGAGATATATCCGGGGCATGCGCAACGTTAAATTGCGCAAGGGAAAATTATAAGGTGGATGGAATCAACTGCCGGCGGTTCAAGGGCGGATACTGGCTCTCGCCTTATGTCTGGAAAGATACAAAGACGCACAACCGGCAATTCATCGCTCAAGGTCGCGTCCAGCCGAAGCTTGCGGCTTAAGCTGCAGCCACCCTTGCGGCTTCTTGCGCCATGTCGAATAGCTTTCCCTTGTCGGATACCAGCATCCGCCCCCAAGCCCATAATTCAAGGCTGCGCGCTTGTTGCACCGGCCGCCCCAATGCCGGGACAGAACCATGTGCTTGCCCGATGCCGCATCGCGAACATAGATCCGGTCATTCCTAATATCGTCGTTGCCCCAGCTGACATGTTCGATCCGGTAAGCTGCCTCAGCACCAACGCTGGCGGCTATAATGCTGGCTGCGACAATGCTGGCTGCCGCGATCTGTCTTATCATTTGCAACGCCTGTGCATGGATTGTTGTTGTTGTTTGCAACCATTTTGATGGCAAACTCTTTACACCAATATGGTTGCAACAAAATTAAGCCGTGCCGTTGCTATCTTCCGCAGGTTGGGCCGAGGTACAGGCGAGCGGGAAAGAAATGGACATACGGGCATTTCAAACTTGGCTTTGGAGCCAGAGGACGCGTCAGTCTCCGTGTAGATCGCCGTGGTTCGGGAACCGCCGCAGCATCGCATCGCCGCGGGTCGGCTCCAAGTAGCGCAGCGCCCGTTTCATGACGAAATTGACGGCCGGCGATCCATGCCTGACATAAAGGTCGAGCGGGTCGAGCTCGTGCCTAAAGTGATATTTAGGCTCGTAATTAAGGCTGGTCGAGCAATACCATTGGTAGCCTTTGGCGATTGCCCATTCCATAATGTTACGGGTCATGACGTTGTAGAGATGAAGATCGAACGCAACGTCATAATCGAAGCCGACATATTCCGAGCAGAGTTCATTATCCTTGGTCAGGCATAGGTTGAAGGAAACGATTTTGCCTTCTTTGATCATAAGGAAGAATAGTGACTTATCCGGCATCGACTGTCCGATCCGGCACAGATACTCAGGCGTCAATTTCTCGAAGTGGAGTGCTGAGCGTTCATAGACGGCGAGGTAGAGCGGATAAATCTCATCGATATAAGGAGTAATGTCGGTCACAATGCGCATTTCAAGTTGCGCCCGCTCCGCGGAGCGCCTGAATTCCCGGCGCAGCTGCGCGCGGAATTTTGCACTGAGCCCATTTCGCATATAGTCTTCAAAGCTTGCGAAATTCAGCCTCCGCCTCGTCATTGGCATGCTCGGAATACGTGTGAAGCCGCGCTTTTTCAAGCACGCCAGCGCAGCTCTCTCCGCGGTCTTGAACTCCTTGAACACAATCATGTCTGCTTTTAGCTGCCGCGCTTGGCCCACAATCGTTGAGCCAAGGCTGCGTGCGATTTCGTAACGGGATGCTTCATCTTCCGCATCCAAATGTCCTTCGCCCGCCGCGCAGCCAACCATCAAGGTCCGCATGCGCATGAACCGCGGCCAGATGCGCCGGATCGGCGCCGCTGCTTTACCGGCCGCTCCGCCCATGCCTGCAAGAAGATCCTGATCGGCGATGAAGAATGGCTGGATGGCTCGCACTTGCCGATATTCGTCGCTCAGAGCAAAATAGCGGTACTCGAAGCCTTGATGGATAGTGTCTTCCACCAATTCGTAATAGCGGCGGTCTTTTCTGAGACCCGCGAATGCGTGTGCCCACTCCGGCATGCCCTGGATTTGAGCTCTCGTCTTGATCTCGACGGTCCACTCAGCCCCGGCGGCCTCCCGCTCCACGGCCTCGCACTGCTGTGCGGACAGCGGTAGCGCTACCTCTTCTCCTGCGGTCAAGACATTTAATTTCATTGCAATCACAGATAGAGAAAATGTTGAGGCGCCTGGAGCGCTGGCAAATCCGCAGCTGATGCCGCCCCCAGCACGGCCGAACCAGCGAGCAAGGCAGCTAGAAGTAGAAATTTTCTCATGACGTCGTTTCCCACCCGATTTGTAGTCGATCGAGATCGGCCCCTCCCCGGCAAAGCGCCTCCGACAGACCGCGGACGGATGACGCAGGAATTGAGAAAACCGGGTACCCTTCAGCGGTACATCTGCAAACTATTCAGGTCCAGCCCCAGGTTGCATTAATACTACTTTTGCGGGCACGTGGCCCATTTGCAACGCCTGCCTGCGTATGGAGGCGGGCAACATGCCATGTTTTGGCCGGCGCTTGTCCACCTTTTGAGACGCGCATGGCTGCTACCCCCCCCGAGAGGAGACCCGTTCAACGGTGTGAAGGGCCGCTACCCGGCCTAAACAGTCTCAACTCCCAACGAAGGCGGAGATTCGGCCTCGGCTGTGGATAAGCCGCGGCAATGGAATATCCACAATGTTGCCACCAACGTTGATCGCGGCAACATTCGAGTTTTTTGCTCAAGTCTTTGATTTTATTGGTCGGGGCGGAGAGATTCGAACTCCCGACCCTCTGGTCCCAAACCAGATGCGCTACCAGCCTGCGCTACGCCCCGACTAGGCCGAACCCGATGTTTAGCTTTTCCGGCCGGCAATAGCAATGCTTGAAAGCTGCCGGACCGCGCGTGCCCCCCGCTCTTAACTCCTCAAGCTCAGAATATAGGCGACCAAATCGGCCTTTTCCTTAGCGCTTGGGATCAGGTCCGGCATCTCGCGATGGGGCGTTTGCAGAATTACATACAATGCCGCACCCGTCATCCCGGGGGTGTTGGCGATATGGCTGAAGGGCGGGGCTTTGGGATTGGGCGAGTTCATCGCGCCCTCGCGGACGGCGTGACACTCCGCGCAGACAGCCTTCGCGTAGGCGAGGCCTGCATCTGCGTTGCCCTCCTGCGCGTGCGCGCGCGAAAACAGGGCTGCCATGAGAAGCACAATTGCAATCAGACGGACCATGGCCCCCTCCCGCAAATTTTCGAACTTTCAATTTAAGCCTTGGCCCGCAGCCCGCCTTGATCGGTATCAAGGCCCGGCTGACCGCGGTATACTGGCTCCGGCCGCTTTTTCATAAAATGCTATCCTACGCGAAGCCCCTTACCAATGTGCTAAGACGCGAGAAAGCGCGAATAACGCATTGATAATACTGGATAACCTGTATTCCCATCATGGGAAGGCGCCGGGTGGCAGCAACAGGGGGATGCAAGCGCGGGTTGGGTTTTATGATTAAGGCAAGCAATAAAATATGATTAACTGACTATTTGAATCGCATATTTCGAGGTGAAAACGCGAAAAATTTCGATTTTTCCGGCGGGAAGATAAAAAAAGCCGGCCCCGTTTACCATGGCCAGATTAACCATGCCGCCGCTCTACCGCGTTGCTTTTGATCCATCCACCGGAAGTTTACCATAGAAAGACGTGGTATAGGCGCCACGGGGCACGCGGGCAATGCGAGCCTCAGTATTCCCGCCGGCATATCTGGGTAAGGCTCGTCGCAGAGATATGCGTGCATCCCGTCTGCGCCCGGTTTGCCGGCGGTAGTTTCCTTTAGCGTTGTTACAATTGTATTCTTTCCCTTTATCCCAAGTTGCGCATTGGAGGCGATATAGAGACCCTTATTGACGTCAATCAATCTCTCATTAGCCCGGCCGGCTTCACATTTACTCCAACCGAACCTGCAGTGCGGCGGTACACGGGCGCGGATGCTTCGACCTCGATTGCATTTTGGCCGAAGGCGCAGGGGTAGTTCCTCAATGGGAGAAAACGGCATTATGAGTACCAAGCATCAGAAGAGGCTTCGTCTGCTAGCGCTATCGGCGGCGGCTTGTCTAGCCAGCATGACATCGGCCGAAGCGCAGGCGCCAGCGCAACAGGCGCCCACGCAGAAGCCCAACATTCTCTTCATCATGGGCGACGACATCGGCTGGATGCAGCCCAGCATCTACCATCGCGGCTTGATGGTTGGCGAAACGCCCAACATCGACCGGATCGGCAAAGAGGGCGCGCTCTTCACGGATTACGTCGCCATGCAGAGTTGCACCTCCGGGCGCAATGCGTTCTTCACAGGCATGTATCCGCTGCGCACAGGGCTTATCCCGCCGCAACTGCCGGGCAGTCCGACCTATTTGAAGCCCGGCACACCCGCGCTCGCGAAGTTCCTGTACGATCTCGGTTACACAACCGGCGAGTTCGGCAAGAACCATTTGGGCGATCACACCGAGGCCCTGCCTACGGCTCACGGCTTCCAAGAATATTGGGGTTATCTCTATCACCTCGACGCCATGCAGCAGGTGAGCTTCCCCGACATCAACAGAACCGCGAGCGCGCAAACCATCGCACCCCCATGCAAGAACACGCCGATCCCTGGCGTGCCGGAAGTACCCGGTGCAGTCGACCCCAAAACAACAACCTGCCTGACGCCTCCGCGGCCGGTTCTCTGGTGCCATTCTTCCGACGGCACGGAAAAAAACCAAACATGCCAGGACGAGGGGCCGCTGACGCTCGACCGGTCGAGGACGGTGGACGAAGAGATTTCTGCCAAAGTTATCGATTTCCTGGACCGTAACGACCCGAAGAAGACCAACAAGCCCTTCTTCGTCTGGTACAACCCGGCGCGTATGCATGTCACGACGATGCTTTCGCCGAAATATGAAGCCATGCTGGGCGAGAGGGGCGGCAAGGACTGGGGCATCAACGAAGCTGGCATGAAGCAGCTCGACGACAACATCGGCTACGTCCTCAAGAAACTCGAAGATATGGGCGAGCTGGATAATACTATCGTGGTCTTCACCACAGACAATGGCGCCGAGGCGATCAGCTTCCCCGATGGCGGTGTCACGCCGTTCAAGGGCCAGAAGGGTGAAGCTTGGGAAGGCGGTTATCGCGCTCCCCAAGTGGTCCGCTGGCCCGGACACATCAAGCCCAGCTCGGTCGTCAATCAGCTGTTTGCCTCGCTCGACTGGGTTCCGACCTTTGTCGACATCGCCGGCGGCCCTAAGGGCGAGGGGCTGAAGAAGCAGATCGAGGCAGGCCAATACCCTGGCATCGTCAAGACAACGCTCGACGGCTTCGACCAGCGCGACTTCCTGGAGGGCAAGTCCCAAAAGTCAGCGCGCGATGTGTTCTACTACTATTCCGGCGCGACACCGTCCGCGGTGCGCTACAAGAACTGGAAGATGTACTATACGATGTCGCAGGCTGGCGCGACCGGCTGGATCCAGCCGCTTGTCAACTATCACTTCACGCTCGTCCAGAACATCAAGCGCGACCCGTTCGAGCAGGCGGTCGGCCCCGATGCGAAGACCGCGATGGGGCTCGGCGGCGCGCTTGGTGCCCCAAGCACAGCCTATCTCTACGATTGGAACATGCTGCCCATCGGCCAGCAATTGTGGCTCCAGGAACTTGAAAGCTTCAAGCAGTTCCCGCCCCTGCAATCGCCCGAGAGCTACAACCTCGAACAGGTGATGGAACAAGTGCGCAGCAGCGGCTCGACGGCCCCCGGCGGCGGCGGGCATCCAAGCGATTAACCCGATCGTCCGGCGCCTCCTACACAGAGGCGAAGAACTTCGCTTTTGGAGTGCGCCGGACTACCGCAAAAAAGCACCATGAACGCAGACGCCGCAAGCAAGCTCGCACTCCACCGAACGCGCCTATCCTACGACCGCACCATGCTGTCCTGGGTGAGGACGGCGATTTCGCCGATCACGTTCGGCTTCGGTGTCCAACAGTTCTTCCGGATCGCGAGAGCTGGAGTCCGGAAAGCAAAGGCGTTCTCGGGCCGGACAAGTTCGGAGCGATCATGATCGTCGCCAGATTGCTGGCGCTGCATTTGGCGGCGCTGGAGCATCGGGCGGCGATTAAGGGGCTGAAGGCGCAATACCCGGTGACGGAGGGCTATCCGGAGATTCCGCGTTCGCGCGCGGCGCAGCTTGCGGCATTAATGGCCATCCTTGGGCTGCTGGCGTTGCTTTCAGCAATTGTCCGGGAGTGACGGCGGGCCTATTCTGCTTTTGGTGACGGCGACAGCTGTGAGATGGGCACGGACGCGATATTGGGGTTTCCCCAGGCTGTCGAGACCCGGATCGCTTGGGACATGAACGGCATAGTCTTTGCGAAGATGTTGCTCACAACGGCTACCACCCGGCCGTCGCAATCGAGTACGGGCGCTCCCGACGCGCCATGATCGAGTACGAGGCGGTCGTTTCCGTCGTACATCTCAAGCAGCGCCGCGCCTAAGACTTTGCCCTCATCCCCATACCGGATAAATCTGCCCTCTGCGAAACGCAGGACGCTGGAGGGATAAGCAAGACTGACAACCCGTTCCCCGGCGGCGAGAGGGATTGTCCGGAGTTGAAGAGGCTGCGCGCCAGGAAAGCCGGTTCGCAATTCAAGTACGGCGATCTTTTCTGTGCCGGAACCGGCCAGCCGTTGGACGCGGACGCCGATGGATTGCGCACGCTCTGCTTGCGCGATCTCGATCTGTTTCGAAGTTTCCTGCGAGAGATGCATGGCTTCGGCGACATGGGCGGCTGTTACGAGAAATTCGGCGGAAAGAAACCAAGCTGTGCCGCGCGCGCCGAGCAGGCTGGCGTCGGTCTTCTTCTCCTCATCGCTGAAGTGTCTTGTAATACTCGCGGCCGAATGCACATACGACGCCGGATCGACGCATTCTGCATTGGCGCGAAGACATCCGAAGACGAGAAATGAAAACAGTGCCCCGACGCAAGATATGCAGCCCGCTCTTAGTGCGCGCCGCCAGCGGACCATAGTCCCACGCATTACAATTGACCCCCGTTCCTTCCGCCACGCCGGAAAGATCGGTCAATGCTACTTCAGGGCGTTTGAGCGTGTATCGGCGTTTCGAAAGGTAAAATGGCCGGCGGCGCATTTTTACAGGATTATGTGGCGCCTTTACCGCAGTGTTTTGCGGTTCATCGCCCGCCGCGTCCGCGAGCAAACTTTGGCGAAGCCGCGCAACGGATTGCGCTGGCGCCTGCGGGTTTTTGCGAAGGCCGGCGCCCCGCTCTACTCAAACCGCGGCGGCATGCCGAGGCACGGCACTCTCCGCCAGATAGGTGTCGAACACGGCGCAAACGATACGCAGCGCAGGCCGCGCCGCTTCCTTCACGCGGATGCGGCTGCCCTTAACTTCGATGAGGCCTTCTTCCTCGAAGGTTCGAAGCGCTGCCAGCTCCTCCGAGAAATCGGGCTCAGGCGGCGCAAAACGCGCTGCGACCGCATCGAGGTCCACCGCCATGTCGCACATCAAGCGCTCGATGATGGCGGCGCGCAGCTTGTCCTGCCCGCTGAACGCGATGCCCTTGGCGACGGGCAGCGAGCCGGCCAAAACGGCGCGGCTATAAGCCCCGGTCTCCACGATGTTCTGCATATAGCCCAGGGGCGTGGCCGAGATGGAGCTTGCCCCGAACGCGATGAGGGTCGAGGCGTCGTCGTCGGTGTAGCCCTGGAAATTGCGCCGCAGCCGGCCCTCCCGCATGGCGGCGGCAAGGCTATCGCCAGGCTTGGCGAAATGATCGAGCCCGATACGCTCGTAGCCTTGCTCCGCGAGCGCATCGCCCGCCACTTTCGATTGCTCGTAGCGCATGAGCGGGGTGGGCAGCGCCTCCTCTGGGATCATCCGCTGGTTCTTCGCCATCCACGGGACATGGGCATAGCCGAACAGCGCGATGCGGTCAGGTTCGAGCTTCACCGATTGCTCGACGGTTTTTCTGAGCGCAGCCGCCGTCTGATATGGCAGGCCGTACATCAAATCGAAATTCAGAGCTGTGACGCCATTCTCCCGCAAAAGAGCGGCGGACTCCTCGATCATGGTCAACGGCTGAACGCGGTTGATCGCGGCCTGAACCTTCTCGTCGAGCTCTTGGACGCCGAGGCTCGCCCGCGTGCAGCCTATTTGCTTAAGCCCAGCCGCGGAACGGCGCGTGAAGGTCCGCGGATCGAGTTCGACAGCAATCCCGGCGCCGTCCACGATATCGAAAAGCTGGCGCACGGTTTCATCCACGCGGACCATGTCATCGGGCGAAAGCGCCGTCGGGGTGCCTCCGCCCCAATGGATGTGCCGCACGCGCATGCGCTGGGGTAGAACGCTGGCGGTCAGCTCGATTTCCCTGATGAGCGTTTGCGTGTAGGTGGCGATGGGATCGTAACGGGCGACCACGCGCATGTTGCAGCCGCAATACCAGCACATGCGGCGGCAGAACGGGATATGCAGGTAGAGGGAAAGCTCCGCTTCCGGATCGAGCCGCTCGAGCCAGGATTTATACAGCCCAGCGCCAGCCTCCGCCGAAAAGTGCGGCGCGGTCGGATAGCTCGTATAGCGCGGCACTCGCGCCGAGAAATATTTGGCAATCGCGGTGTGCATCGAACCTTCCCCTTCGGGCACGCGGAACCCGCTGCGCTGGGCAGCCTCGCGCAACGATCACAATGCGCAGCCTGCACTTCCAATGCCTAAGGGCTGCGGAGCTTCCGCGCAAGACTAAATGCTTGGCGTTTCATCGTCTTGATCTAAGTCAACCGGCCGGCCTCGCCTTGGCGAGCTTGCTACTTTTGCCGCCGCACCCGCAAGCGGGTGCGGCGGGGAGAGGGAGTCCGCGAGCGCCGCGGCATCGTACTCTCTCCCCTTGGGAAAAGGGAGCCGTGGCGCCTGCGTTGTTCCAGCGCCGCGATAGAACCGGCACGCCATGGTGTGGAGCTGGCAGGAGCACGTCCAGCAGCCCCCTAATCCAAGCCCAGTCCGCGCTCACTGTAGACTATGGAAGCGCGGACCGGCTGGGGTGCTGCCTATCGCTCAAGCGAAACCGCGTCGCCGTTTTTAATCCCGAGCTTGCCCGCTTGACCCCCTGCGATCTCCAAAACGCGCGAGACGGGGTGAACCGAAGAAATAATGTCGGTCGACAATGGCTCCGCATCCCGTGCGATGTGGACCACACGCCAATCGTCTCCGATGAACACCATGTCTAACGGGATGTAAGTATTCTTCATCCACATTGTGATTTCCCGCGCATTGTCGAAAAGAAAGATCATGCCCTGATTTTCGGGAAGATGACGCCGGAACATAAGACCGTGCTGCCGTTGCGTCTCGTTGCCGGCAACCTCGACGTCCAAAAGGACAGGGCCGCCTTGCGTTTCGATCTTCAAGTTGGCGTGCTTGAAAATTCCGTCGCCAAGAGCTGGCGCCCCGGCGGCGAACCCAGAAATAACAAGGGCCGCGAGTGCGGCCCTGTTTCTTCTCGAACGGTATTGGCGCATCCGCCTAACCCTCTCAGTGGCTGGCGGGATAGCCCGATGCTCCGTCCGGGCGCAGCTCCGCTGCCATTAGGCCTTTATCGCCTTTGCCATAGCGTACTTGGACGATTTGTCCAGGGCGAAGTTCAGCGAAGCCGAAACGCCGTAGGGTCTCCATGTGGACAAAAATGTCTTCCGTACCTGCGCCCCGGGTCAGAAAGCCAAAGCCTTTGAGCCGGTTGAACCACTTCACCATCGCCCGCTGCCAATCGCTTTCGGGCATGACATGGACGTGGGTGCGTTGCGGCAGTTGCGAAGGATGAATCGCTGTGCTTTCATCCATCTCGACGACACGGAACGCCTGCAATCCCCGGTCGCGCCGGAGCACCTCGCAAACGATGCGCGCGCCTTCATAGGCCGTTTGATAACCGTCCCGCCGCAGGACTGTTACATGGATCAGAATGTCCGGAAGGCCGCCATCTGGAACGATGAAGCCAAAGCCTTTGGAAACATCGAACCACTTGATGTGACCCGCGATAACGAAGACGTCGATTCCAGGTTGCTCTGCGATGTCGTTAAACGTCGATATAGTGGGAGGTAATTTGTCCCCCATTTTTTAGTCCCCCGCTTCACTGAATGCGTGGCATACGTCAGAACCCCGCCCAAGGCTCTTAACGCACACCAACTCACTTCCAAACCATAACATTACTTGTTGCCGAGGCCAGTAAAAATTAACTTTTCCCCAGCGCGACCGCAACGCGACCGTAGCACGGCCGCTTTCGCAGTTTTCGTCCCAACCTCAGCCGCCACCGCCGCTGGAACTCTGCAAGTGATTGATATTCCGCCGTTAACTTTGACCAAAATGTGACGTTAACTGTTCGTGTGCCACCCAAGGCAACGCTCCGCGTCCTGTTTTGAACAGGCGGCCCGCCACGGGAGTTCGGCGTCGAGGTTAGCGATTTCCGGCGCGAATCAATGCCATTTTCCGGCCACGGCGCGAATCAGTGACGATCCCGGCATGGGCTTTCCACACTTGTTGATACAGCCCGGTCGCTATGTGGCAATGGCGGTATCGAACAGGGGGCCCCGCTGCCAGTTGCGCGATTTTCCCATCCGTGGCTAATGTCGCCAAAACTTTGGAAGCATCATCCCATGAAGTACCTTCATACCATGGTCCGCGTGACCAATCTTGAGCAGTCTCTTGCATTCTACGTAAAAAAGCTTGGGCTTGAGGAGATTCGCCGCACCGATAAGCGCGAGGGCCGCTACACGCTCGTGTTCCTCGCAGCCCCGGGCGACGCGAGCGCTCAGATCGAGCTCACTTATAATTGGGACCCGGAAAGCTACGGCGAGGGACGCAACTTTGGGCACATCGCGTATGAGGTGGACAATATATACGAAATCTGCCGGCGCCTGATGGATGCTGGCGTGACGATCAACCGGCCGCCCCGCGACGGCCGGATGGCTTTTGTCCGCTCGCCGGACAATATCTCGTTCGAGCTTCTTCAAAAGGGACCTGCGCTGGCACCCGCGGAGCCCTGGATATCGATGCCCAACACCGGCAAGTGGTGAGGAGTATTCTGTGAGGGAAAACGATTACACGGCCGCCGCAAAGCTGCTGCACTGGCTCATCGCCCTTCTGATTTTCGTCCAGTTCCCGCTGGCTTGGGTCATGAATGATTTTACAGGAGTGCAGAAGTTCCAGGCCTTCAATCTCCACAAATCGCTTGGGCTAACTGTGTTGGCGCTCACGGCTCTGCGGCTTATTTGGCGCCTTTTCAATCCGGTGCCTGCGCTGCCCCCTTCCATCCCGGAGCGTCAGCGCATGGCGGCTCTTATAGTCCACGCCGCGTTCTATTTGAGCATTTTCCTGATCGCCATGATGGGCTGGGCTGCGATCTCGGTCTCGAACAAGCCATCCGTGCTTTTCCAGCTTACCCCCTTTCCTTTGTTGCCCTGGCTCAGCGATCTGCCCGCGGCCGGCAAGAAGGCTTACAAGGATATTTTCGAGAGTGCGCACACCATTCTGGGCTATACCCTCTTGGTGCTGATTGCCCTCCATCTGGCGGGTGCTCTTCGCCATGCCATGCTTAAGGATGGGATCGTCTCGACTATGACGCCCCGCTTCGGCCAGCGCTCACAGGCGATGCCCATAGCCATTTTCCTCCTCGCTTCGGCCGCGCTTGGTTTCGGCAGCGTAGGACAGGCCCGCGCGAGCGAATGGAGCGTCAAGCCGGAGCAAAGCCGGATCGGCTTCGAGGCCACCGGCAGCGGCTATGCAACCCAAGGCGCTTTCGGCCGCTACAAGGCGGAAATCGAGTTCGACCCCGATGAGCCAGGCCAGGCATCTGTCAGGGTGCTCCTGGATATGAACAGCGCCGCGACAGGGGAAACCGAGACCGATCAGACGCTAAAATCGGCGGAGTTTTTCAATCCGGGACAGTTTCCCACGGCGCAATTCGTCGCGAGAGGCGCCCAACCGGCAGGCGCGGGCAAGTATGTGTTTAACGGGCGGCTGACGCTCAAAGGCGTAACGAAGCCGCTCGCCCTGCCCGTTTCCATCGATATCGAGTCCGGAACGGCGACCGTGAATGCCGAAATGAAAATCAACCGTCTCGATTTTGGCGTCGGTCCGGAATCGGTCGCGGGCCTTCCAGTCGATAAAGACGTCAAGCTTACGATCAATCTCACCGCTGTACGCCTGAACAACTAATGCATCCTGCGATCAATCGGACGCGGGCGTCATCGCGAGGCGGCCCCATCGCGCAGCGCCGTGCCTTGTCCGCCGCGGCCATCCAGAGAAGCATTCGTGATACCAACCTTTGTTGACGCTGACTCAAGACCCTCACCCTGTCCCTCTCCCCGTTGGGGCGAGGGGATGACATTCGCCGCTGGTTGCTTCGCTGCATTCGCAAATGACGCGATTCCGATTTTGCGCATACCGTTCTAATGCGATATTAAGGGCCTTCATGGAAACACGCCGCTCAACGCTAATCTCCGCAGTTTTGCCCTCCTACGACGAGAGCGAAGGCCTTCCGATCGTCATCTCGTCCGTCCTTCAGGTGCTCGCCGGGACGGGCTTCGCCCATGAGATCATCGTGGTCGACGACGGAAGCGCCGATGGAACCCGGACCGTGATGCTGGACTTGTGCCAGCGTCACCCGAACCTGCGCTATATCCGGCTGTCGCGCAATTTCGGGAAAGAGGCGGCGCTGTCCGCCGGATTGAAAGCAGCGGAAGGCCACGCCGTTATCCTGATGGACGCGGACGGGCAGCATCCGGCCTCGCTCATTCCAGTCCTCCTGGAAAAATGGCAGCAAGGCTTTGAAGTCGTCGCGGCGGTTCAGGAGTCCCGCGCGGAGTCTTGGCCTAAGCGTCTGTTCAAACGCGCCTATTATCATCTGATGGAGGCCGGAAGCCACATCGTCATTCCGCCGGACGCCGGCGATTTCCGCCTCATCGACCGCAAGGCGGTCGATGCGATCAACGCGCTTCCGGAGCGAAACCGGCTCATGAAGGGGCTCTACGCCTGGGTAGGCTTCCGGACCGATTACGTACCGTTTCAAGCCGAGGCACGCGTTGCGGGACACACAAAGTTCACCTGGGGGCAGCTTTTCAGGCTGGCTTTTACGGGACTGACATCCTTCACCGTCGTTCCGCTCCGCCTCGTTTCGATAGCGGGCGTGGCGATCTCCGTTACATCCATACTCTACGGGTTCTATCTCTTGTTCGAGCATTTTGTGGAGGGCGATCACCTGCCAGGCTGGGCGACCTTGTCCGTCGGCATGATGTTTCTTTCCGGCGTGCAGCTTCTGGCTCTGGGCGTCATAGGGGAGTATCTTGGCCGGACCTTCGAGGAAGCAAAGCAGCGCCCGGTCTATATCGTGGCGGAGGACACGCGCGCGCGCCCGGGCGTTTCAGGCGCAGCCACCGTTCAGAGCGGGTCTCATCGCATAGCTGACGGGCACCTCTCCGATACCCAAGCGGTCCCCTAATGCGGCAAATTGCAATATTCATCACCGTCGGGACCGTCGCGGCTTGCACCCATCTCGGCGTGGCCATAGCAGCCGTCGAGCTTTTCGGCCTGCCGCCGCTTACAGCCAACGTCATAGGCTTCGGCATCGCGTTTCTCGTCAGCTTCCAGGGTCACGCCCGCTGGACGTTTCCTCTTTCCCCGGAGCGCTATGCTGCAGCCCGGAACCGGTTTTTTCTTGTGGCGCTCACAAGCTTCGCTCTGAACCAGACGGCCTACGCAGAAGCTTTGCATCTGTTTGGCCGGGAATATTATCTCCCTGCCCTCGTCGCCGTAATTCTCGGCGTCGCCGTTTCAACCTTCCTTTTGTCCAAGCTTTGGGCCTTCGCCCAGCCGCAAGGATAGGGAAAGGCAGCCGCCGATGCAGAGCGTGATTATCAATGCCGACGACTACGCGATGGATGCTGGCGTCGACGCCGGGATTCTGCATCTCGCGAGCATAGGCGTGATCTCGGCGGCCAGCGCCATGGTGCTGCCGGCGCGCTGGCCAGAGGCCGCGCGCGTCTCACGCGACGCGCCCCCCTTGTCCTGGGGCCTTCATTTCGATCTCACCAGTCCCTTTGTGGAGGGCGATTTTGCCGGGCAAAAGCTGTCTGCGTTGATGGCACGCGCCCAAGCCGGCCTTCTTGACCGGGAGCGATTGCGGCGTGAGGCCAACCGGCAGTTGTCGTTATTCGAAGCCGGCAGAGGAGCCCCGCCAGATTTCGTGGACGGTCATCAGCATGTTCATCAGCTACCAGCCGTCCGCGAGGTTTTGCTGGAGGCGTTGGAAGATCGATATGGGCGAGCGAAGGAGCGCATCGGCCTTCGGATTTGCGCATCGAGGCGCTGGCGAGGCGTCAAGGCTGCGATTATTGGGCGAACTGGAGCCAATCGCCTTTCAAGCATGGCGGCGAGCCGCGGCCATCCCCTAAATTCGGATTTCGCAGGCGTCTACAATTTCGCCGCCGATGCCGATCTGCCAGCGCATTGGCGGGCCTGGGCAGGCAGCTTGCGTGGACCCTTTCCTCTCATCATGTGTCACGTCGCAGTAAGGTCCGCAGACTTCGGCTCAGGCGATCCCATCCGGCAGGCCCGGTGGAGGGAACTCGAATGGCTCGCTAGCGAAGAGTTTTTGTCGCTGCGGCAGCGGTTTGCCATAGCTGCCGTGCGTTGGCCTCAGGCCTGATGCGGTGGTCCCCGGGCTCCGGCTGCCTCTGGAGTGGAGGATTGCCGCTGAGTCGTGACTCCATTTCCTTGAACGCGCCTTGCACAGGCTTGAATTCAAAGCGCACGATATGCTTTCCGGCGGGCACCTGGATGGCACGGAACAAGACATTCGCGCGGAGGATTTCCGCGGGCTTGCCGTCCACCGTTCCGAACCACCATGGGTGCCAAACGTCGTTCAGCACCACGAACCCCGCTCTCTGGCTGTCGGCTTCGATCACAACCTCGGTATTCTTATAGCTTCGCAGCACGACGGCGGCTTTCGACAAAGCGATAGGGACCGCCGAAAACGGAACCGCTTGCGGCGGCTTGCCGTTCAACAAAACGGTGCGCATTGGATCGAAGCCCGGCCAGGCGCCGTCCTTGACCATTTTATCGAAATTCGCGGGCATCCAATCGAAAGCGAAGATTGTGCGGGGAAGCGCTCTCGGGTTCTCGTAAATATAACCGTCTTGAGACCGTGCCACGAGGATAAGATCCCCTGGCTTCAGCTTCTTATCGATCGTCTCGACCGGTTTCTTCACGGCGATGTAGCGCAGGCCGAGCAAATCCGCCATCACGGACCGGTAGGAGGGGTAAAGCGGCGTGAACCTCCGCTCCCAGGTTTCCGCGACAGTCTCCGAGGCGCCAATGCCGTCGGTCACCGTGCCGAGCCGGACGGGGTTGTAACCCATGACGTGATCGAAATCGTGGATCATGCCGAGGTTCGGCCATTCGAAGCCGAGCCCGATCATCTCGACGCGATCGCGGCGCGCCGGATTCGGCGGCTGATTAAGATGCGCTTTGAGGAAGGCGACGGTATCGTTTTTCGTCTCCGCGCGAAGCTCCTCGTATTTCGCCGGGGGCTGGCCTGTCGAACGGTTAGCCCCGTTGCCAAGGGAAAGGTCCAGCGTCATAAACCCTGTAAGCAGCGCAATCGTAGCAAAACCGTAACTTTCGCCATAACGGCGGGCAAAAAGTAGCACCATCCATCCCGCCATGAAGATACCGGCCGAGAGCAGCACCGGCTGCATCGCAGAAGACAGGCGGTCATGCGCGGCAGCCACGCCAAGGCTTGTGGCGATAAGGCCCGCAACAATGGCGAAGACGATATAGTTTCTGCGCCCCGCAAGCGTCTCCTTACCGCTTATAAGCAGATGTAGAAAATACCCCGCTGCCATGGAGGTCATGGCGCCCAGCGCATAGGTCGCGTCCGCGGGCCTCCGGAAGAGGTCCACGCCCGGCAAATACTTGTAAAGCGGCGCGAAGAACTGCGTGTAACGCCCTAGCGCGTAGATCAACAGCGCAGCAACCGCCAGCGAGAAAAAGCGAATCTCGCGGGAGAATATGCGGCCCCTCATGAAGCCCAGCGCCAGAATAAGCAGAACCGGCAGAGCCCCGATGTAAACTTCCCCCATATTCTCGCTCATCGAGAGCCAGCTCGCGTTCCAGTCCAAGCTGCCCGGCCCCCAATAAGGCAAATCTCCCCGGACCGAATAGAGGTCCGGAACGATCGCGGTCAGAAGCGATGCGGGATGCAAAGATCCCCGGACGGCCTCCTTGAACGGAATTTCCGGCCGGTTCGAGTCCATCACGAACAGGAAGCTGAAAAGGACTGGCCCCACAGCTAGGAGCGTCGCGACGATTCCGCCGCACAACAGGCTGGGAAGCGTCTGGCGGACCGATGTCCAGAAACGCGGCTGGCTAAGCCAGTGATTAAGCGTGTATCCGGCAAGCACATAGCAACCAAGCATGGAAACCTGCCCCGGCTCGATGATCATCGAGCAGGCGGCTAGGCCCGCGAGCACACCGTACAAAATCGACTTGCGATCGAGCGCTCTTTCGAGGAGCCACAGCGTCAGCATGAAAAAGGCAAAGGATTCGATCTGCTTGATGTGCTGGATGCGCCAGATGGACGACCCGCCGAACGAAGTTGCAAGTGCCGCCACGGCCGCCGCCGCCGGGTGCCATCCCCGGTCCTTGAAGAACATGAGCACGGAAACGCCTGCCAGCGCCAAAAGGCCAAAGCAATAAAGATCGAGCTGACGGAAGCTTGGAAAGGGTTCCAGGTACGCGAGCAAAATAGCCGGAGAAAAGATCAGCGACTGCGGATCGGCAATTTGCGGCGATCCGCCGAATACGTTGTGCGTCCAGAATGGCGATTGCCCCGTGTGCAGCGCATTCGCCAAAAACTGAAGCTGCGCCTGGAAGTGCGCCTTCGCGTCGTAAGGAACGGTGACCTCTCCAGAGAGCCACGGCAGAGCGAAAAGAGCCCAGCCCACTGCATATGCGGCCGCCGCCGCTAAGTAATTATTTGCAACTTTAGCGTTCATGACCCGCTCGGCTTGGTCCCCTCTATCTGCTCAGAAGCATATATAGAGGTTAACTTGTCTTTTTTTGTATCGGCGCATTCGATCACTTAGTGTTACGAAATAGCGCGGTGCTGCTCAAGGCGGAAGATCAACCAACGTCGCAACCCCGTCCGTATACACAGGGCTTTGTGCCA
The DNA here is from genome assembly GCA_052145435.1 of Rhodomicrobium sp. Classification (GTDB taxonomy): domain Bacteria; phylum Pseudomonadota; class Alphaproteobacteria; order Rhizobiales; family Rhodomicrobiaceae; genus Rhodomicrobium. Next base: position 18,759 of record JBKQOR010000136.1, read on the forward strand.
AAGCTGTGGCATTTACACATTCGAAACGGGGTTCGCTGTAGATGTGCGTGGGGCATGGCTCCCCTTCGGCTTGCAGCGGAGCTAACGCTTGAAAAATTCCAAACGATATGCGGCGCACCGCGCGCTGCAGCCGGCCAACCGGAGTAAAATACGCAGCTCCAGCCGCAATCTGAAGCAGGCGATTGTGGCGTTTTGCTCCATTATCGCTCTTGGAACCTTGCTTCTCCTTACGTCGGTCGTTATCGAGCAAAGAGAGTCGGCCGAGGAGCGGGCCTGGAACGATACCTTCAACTTGTCCGGCGCTTTCGAAGAGCAGGTCCGCCGGGTGATCGATAGCATTCGCGGCTCCATGTCGCTCCTCAAGACAAGGCTCGCCGCCGAGGGGTCCGCCTTCGATCTCGTGGATTGGATTGCCCACGCCCCGGAATTCGCCGCGACAACCGTGCAGGTTGCGTTTGTAGGCCCCGATGGCAAGCTTGTCAGCACTTCGCTTGAGCGCAAGCCAAAACCCGTGGACCTTTCCGACCGGGAGCATGTCCGTGTACACCTTAACGGTGCCGCGGGGCTCTTCATCGGCAAGCCCGTCACCGGGCGCATCTCTGGACAGACCACCATCCAGATTAGCGATAGGGTCGAAAGCGCCGATGGCAGGTTGGCAGGTGTGCTTGTCTTTTCGCTCTCGCCCGAATTTCTGACGACGCTGCATCGAAGCGTGCAGCTCGGCAAGACCGGATCGATGATTCTAGCGGGAACGGACGCCGTAATCCGCGCGTCCTTCGCTGGCTTTCAGAAATCCGACGGCGAATTTATCGGCAAATCCTTATTGAGAGCGAGGGCACTGACGGCGGCCTTATCCGATAACTCGGGCGCCTACGAGGAAAACAACCCTCTTAACGGCGAGCCGGCTTTCTTCCATTGGCGTAGAGTTGCAGGCTATCCTTTGATCGTCATTGTCGGCTTGGACAGAGCAGAAGTCCTTGCCGTTGCGAACCGGAGCGCGGCAATGCTCGCCGTCTTAGGCGCCGCTATTCTTGCTCTCACGCTCAGCATGACGCTCATCTTGCACCGCGAAATAACCCGAAGGGTGCAAAGAGAGATCGCGCTGTTCGATGAAAGCTGCAAAGTCGTACATGCCAACGGCGATCTTCAACGTCGGCATCGCCAGCTCTTGAAAGCGAGCGCGGCGCTTTCGGCTGAACGCGCTCGCTTGCAAATCATCAATAGCGAGCTTGGCAGAGCGAAGGAACTTGCAGAGCAGGCCAATCAAGCCAAAACCTCTCTGCTCATGAATATGAGCCACGAATTCAGAACCCCCATGCATGCCATACTGAATTACGCAAGCATGGGCTTAAAGAAGCTGAGCAGCAACGATGCCGAGAGGCTTAAGAAGTACCTTGGCAACATTCAGACTTCTGGAATAAGGCTTCTTGGAATGCTGAACGCGCTTCTCGATTTGGCCAAGCTGGAATCTGGAAAATTCGATCTCCGCCTCTCGCGCGGCGACTTGAAGCAAATCGTTCATCAGTCTCAAGCCGAGATCGATTCGCTTTTTGAAGCAAAACAGATTCGTTTGGACTTTCAGGACCCGGCCAGCGATACCGCCGCGGTATTCGATAAGCACCAAATGATGCAGGTTTTTATAAACCTGTTTTCGAACGCCATAAAATTCTCGCCGCCTAAGGGTCTCATCACTGTAACTATCGAAAGCGCCGCACTCGCCGGCTCGCAGCCCGCGCTTCATTGCTCGGTTGCCGATGAAGGACCCGGCGTTCCCGAGGCGGAGCTGGAGGCGATTTTCGACAAATTCACACAAAGCACCAAGACAGACAACGGCGCGGGCGGCTCAGGGCTTGGGCTTGCGATATGCCGAGAAATCGTACACCTCCATCACGGAAGGATATGGGCCACCAATGCCGGGTCCGGAGGCGCGGTCTTCCACGTCGTGCTGCCAAAGGACCTCGCCACGCACAACGCCGGCACACCGCTCTCCCATCGTGCCGAAGCTGCCAGGCCGCTCGGTATTTCACCAAATTCGCTGAATTAAGTTTGCAATATTTTTCTACGGTCTAGCTACAGTTGCAGCAACATGACCGGGGAATTGCATTGACACGCGCCGCAGAGAACCTGGCCCATAGCTTGGCCTTCGAGGAGGATAGGCTCAGAACTCTTTATGAGTTCGAGCTGCTAGACACGCGTCCGGAACCTGCGTTCGACCGGGCCGCGGAGCTGGCAAGGCACATCTTTAAAACCCCGATAGCGTTTATCTCCTTGATGGACAAGGACAGGCAGTGGCTCAAGAGTCAGACCGGCCTTCAGCACACGGAAGCGCCGCGAGCTTTTTCTTTCTGCCATCACGCGATCCAGAGCGAAGGCATCTATATTGTTCAGGATGCCGCGAGATGCCCGCTTTTTGCGCATAATCCACTCGTGACCGCCTCACCCAAGATCAGGTTCTACGCAGCGTCGCCACTCAGAGCGAGAAACGGCCACAATATAGGAACCATTGGCGTCGCTGACACAACGCCGCGGAATTTTTCAGATGCCGAATCGATGATTCTCCGCTGCCTTGGAGATATCGTCGTAAGTGAAGCCGAGAAGCGCGCGCTGAAGAGGCGGCTCGTCCGGCGCTCCATCAAGCTCCGCCTGGCCCGTCGCGCGGCGGACGCGGCGAACCACGCAAAATCTGCGTTTCTTTCGAATATCGCACACGAACTCCGCGTGCCGATGCACTCGATAATCAATTTAGCCAATATCGGGAGGGCCAAAATCTCGAGGGGGCTGAAGCAGGACTCGGAAAAGCACCTCGCCGATATCATCGGTTCCGGTAAACGCCTGCTTTCTCTGCTCAACGACCTTCTCGATCTCGATAAGCTGGAGGCTGGCAAGACCCGTTACGACTTCCTGCGATCGCCGCTTTCCGAGGTTGCGGAGATCGCGCAATCCGAGCTGGCACCGCTCCTCAACATGAAAAACTTAAAAGTGGAGCTCGCTACTGCCGGTTGCGATTGCCTCGCCACATTCGATAGGCGGAGCATGATCCAAGTGGCCGTCAACCTCCTCTCGAACGCCATCAAATTTTCGCCGGCCGATAGCACGATTACCGTCAGCATTTCAAACGCCTTGCTGGAATCTGGAGCCCCGGCGCTCCTCTGCTGCATAGCGGATCGCGGACCTGGGGTTCCAGAACAAGAACTTGCGGTTATTTTCGATAAATTCGTGCAAAGCAGCAAGACGAAACCGGACCAGGCCAGCACCGGTCTTGGCCTTTCGATCTGCCGTGAGATCATTGCAGCGCACGGCGGGCGCATTTGGGCTGAAAATCGCGACCCAAACGGCGCCTTGCTTAAATTTACACTGCCGTCCTATATAGAAAAGCACGATCCCATCATTCATTCACATTGCGGGCGAGACCTGTTTGCTGGGAATACCGAAGAGCGCTGGAGCAAAGCGAATGCGGAAGAGAATCCTATCCGTCGATGACGATGCCCTCAACCGGGACATTCTCCGCGAATATCTGACCGACGGAGGCTACGAAGTCATAGAGGCCGACGACGGCGATTCGGCGCTCGAGGTTCTCCGCGAAACGGAGGGCATAGACGCCATCGTGCTCGATCGCATGATGCCCCGGCTCAACGGCATGGAGGTCCTAAGAGCGGTCAAGGCCGACCCGCGCCTCAGGGATATCCCGGTCATCATGCAGTCCGCGGCAAGTGCGCGCGAGCAAATTTTGCAAGGCATCAAGGCGGGCGTTTATTATTATCTGACCAAGCCTTACGAAGACCAGATGCTTTTGGCTATCGTCGGAGCCGCGCTGAGCGATGCCGCGGGCAAGAAGAGGCTTCGGGAGGAGGTCAACCAGCAAAAGCGTGTGCTCGGTCTCATGGAGCAGTCGCGCTTCAAGTTCCGCACACTCGATGAAGCCAGAAATCTTGCCTTTCACCTCGCCAATTGCTTTCCGGAACCGGAAGGCGCCGTGTATGGGCTGAACGAGCTGCTCATCAATGCGGTCGAGCACGGCAATCTTGGCATCACCTACGGGGAAAAAACGCAGCTTGTTCTCGACGGGCGCCTCTTCGACGAAATCGACCGCAGATTAGCTCTGCCCGAGAACCAGAAAAAATGGGCCTATCTCTCCTTCGAAGCCTGCGGCAACGAACTTCGCGTGCGAATCAAGGACCAGGGCAAAGGCTTCGACTGGCGTCCCTATCTTGAAATCAGCCCCGAACGCGCGACGCACCCTCACGGGCGTGGCATCGCCACGTCGAAGCTGATGTCCTTCACGTCGGTCGAGTATATCGGTTGCGGCAACGAAGTGCTGTGCACCGTGACACTGGACGCCCGCGGTGCCAAGGATGCAACGCAACCGGCTACTGCGGCAGCCCGCGGAAGCCTGGATTTGGTGAATAGTTGAAACCCGAATTGTTGCCCATGAGGGGACGCATACCATAGGGGTTGCCTGAGGAGAATCCCTCTTCGGCGCCGGAATTCACGCTGCCGTAAAAGTGGAAGCCGTCGCTAGAGTCCGTTTTGCCATTCACTTTATCTTGCATCGCTTTGAAATTGTCCGGATCCGAAAGGTCCAGCGGCGCGGCGGTGCCCTGCCCGGCGGGCGCTTCGGTGGACCAGGCAAAAGCTGCATTGGAGGCCGCCATGGACGCGGCAATTGCGGCGGCGCCGAGTAAAGCAAGTGTGCGCATCGTTTTCCCCTCGCTCACGGTTTGCTGACCCAAGAACTAGCATGCTGCGCCGCGGATTGTACAGACCCCGGATGGGCCGGCCGGCCGCAAAAGTGCACCCCGGTTTTGCGGCTATAGCTCGCGGCTGTCATCCCGGAACCGCCGCAGGCGGTATCCGGGATTGCAATATGCACCGCGTCCGTAAAGATCCCGGAT
>JBKQOR010000137.1:0-18064 GCA_052145435.1 Rhodomicrobium sp.
CTTTACCGAATCTGCCCCAATCCTCGCGCTGCAATATAGCAACCAGGATGTCACGACCGGCTTCTGGACAGCCAGGTTGCGCGCCTCGTCGAGCCTGTTCGGCATACCAACGGCAGTCGTCTATGGCGAGGCCGGTTATGAAGGGCTATTCGCTACGAGCGACAGCTACCTGGCTCAGCTTGCATTCAACACAGCCCATGCCGTTAATATCGACGAGAATTTGGACGCTCGCGGCGCGTTCTTTAAGGCCGGCGTCGGCGGCTATGTGTACGACGATATTAAACTCACCGGCGAATACGAAATTTCACTGCAAAATGGCACTGGCGACATCCAAAGCGGACGCCTCCGCGTTACAATCCCATTGAGTGGCGAAGTTTCGCTCAAGGATTAAACCGCACTAAAAGGAAGGCTCCGCTTGCACTAAGCCTTGCTGGCGGGGCCTTAGCTAAAAAGCTTCTTGTGCCGCAAAGCCACTTGCCCATAACGAAACGCGGTTCCGGTAATTTGCCGGTTCACTCCGGCGAAAAGTGGTGAATCTAATCGCGGCGTCCCAGGCCGGGGCGTACAGATGCTAGCCGAACGGTCTTTCGTTGTATTCCCTGATCTGCCCTCGGTGGCTGCATCCGCAAGGCACTTGGACCCGTAAAATTTCATGCCGATAGTATTTTGGCAGATCTATAGAACGCACCCTTGACCGATCTCCGCAAATCACCTTAGCCTTTCCAGTTCCGGGGCGCGGTGCCCCCAAGGTTCGGGCGATGCGCCTTTTATTCTATATTTGCGCCCTGTTTTTCGCGGCGCTTAAAGCCTCAGGAGCGCTTCCTTTTCGTGCGCGCCCCGAACTTCAGCGCGATCCTCCGCGTCGCAGCCCACACCGAGCCACAAGTGGCCTTGCATTTAACGAATGCCCAGGGGCCGCGCTGCCCAGTGCGCAGCACCAGGCTTCAACTTCTTTCCCGCGCTACAGCCTGAGACCCCACGCCCAAGGTCCGCCTTGACGAAGCTCCCTAGAGGAAAGAAGTGGCGGCCGCGCAACAACGGCTCGTTCCACAGCTTTCCGCCATGCGACCGGACGCCGGGTTTAGCACCGGCCACGGTTCCCGTCCGCGTCTGGGGAATCAGTCTCGTGCAGGCATTCTGATTCCAGGTTCGCGGCCTTCCGGATGAAAAATGGGCGTAGTCGCCTGTTCATCCAGCAAACGGCAAAATTTGGAGCCGGTTTTCGCTCGATAAAGCGGGCGTGTGGTCGGCTGCGCGTATGCACCGGCGCCCGGAAGGGCGTAGAGCGGTGTGATGGAGATTGAGTGCGCTAAACCGGCCGAGGCGACTGGTAAGGGAGCGCCAGCTCACTCCTAAGCAACTGGCAACGCTCAACTTTTTCGCCAGCCCCCAAATCCTGCGTCCGGTGCACCAACCGCGATGTTTATCGGCCAGCCCGCCAGTTATTTCGGTTCAAACCCCGCCAGCTATCCTGAAAAATGCATTTTGAACCGCATGCTAGCCGTATCCGCTCGCAGGATCGCGATTCGCATAAGATGCATTATGGAAACTCTGCATCCGGGAGCGCGGATCAAGACTCGTGGAATTTCTCGCAAAAGCGGTCGAGCAAGCGCACACCGTATCCGGACCCCCAGCTGTGGTTGATATCCGTCGCCGGTGACGCCATCGCGGTGCCCGCAATGTCTAAATGCGCCCAGATCGTGCCGGAGTTAACGAAACGCTGTAAGAACTGGGCAGCTGTAATAGAACCCGCATCCCGGCCGCCGATATTCTTCACATCGGCAAGCTTAGAATCGATCGCCTTGTTGTATTTCTTGGAAAGCGGCAGGCGCCAGGCTGTTTCTCCGGTTTCGAGACCGGCCTCCGTAATCTGCGATGCGAGCGCGTCGTCATTCGAAAATAGGCCGGCGTTTTCCTTGCCAAGCGCGACCAAAATCGCGCCGGTCAGCGTTGCCAGCGTGACGGCCAGCTTCGGCTCGAGATGGGTCTGTGCATACCAAAGCAGATCGGCGAGCACCAGCCGCCCCTCCGCGTCTGTGTTAAGGATTTCAATGGTTTGCCCCGAAGCTGAGGTGACAATGTCACCAGGCCGGATTGCAGTCCCGCTTGGCATGTTTTCAACGAGGCCGACAAGCCCGGTGACGCGGACAGGCGCTTTTCTGCGCGCGAGAGCGAGCATCGCACCAGCCACGGCCGCCGCTCCAGCCATGTCGCCCTTCATGTCCTCCATGCCTTGGGCAGGCTTGATGGAAATTCCGCCGGTGTCGAAGCAGACACCTTTGCCTATAAATACGAGGCTGCGCTGGCCGGGGCTTGTACGTGCCGTGCCGTCCCAACGCAGGATGACTGCGGAGGAAGGCTGCGCGCTGCCCTGCCCGACCGCCAAGAGCGCATTCATTCCGAGGGATTTAAGCGCGCGCTCGTCGAGCACCTCCACCTTCAGCCCTTCCGCTTCCAGCGCGCGCAGGCGGCCGGTAAATTCGGGCGGCGTGAGCACATTGGCCGGTTCGTTGACGAGGTCACGCGCCAGGTAAAGTCCCTCTGAAACAGCGGTATATTTTTCAAAAGCCTGCGCGAGCCCCTCGCCCCACTCAGAAAATATAGTCAAACCCGGGGTCGTGCCCCCGTTTTCTTGAGCGCCGGGCTCGCCCTCGGCACCCGCCTGGGCTTTGGATTTGTATTTTTTGAAGGCGTAGCTTCTCAACCCATACCCGAACGCAAAGGCAAGAGCCGCCTCCCCGGTAAGCGTTTCGAGGCCGGAAAAGAATATATCGGCTTGGCCCGTCTTTGCCGGCATCTTGCCGCGAACAGTGCCGCCAATGTCCATCCATTCGCGCGCATTCAGGGACTTGAGGTCACCCGCTCCAACAATCAGTAGCCGTCCAGCGGAAAGACCGTACGGCGCCAAGATCTCGATGACGCTTTTTCTCTTACCCTTGAAGGCGCTAACTTGGACCGCCTTTGTTATCGTGCCACCGGACGCCGCATCGAGCTTTTGAAGGTGAGCTGGAACGCCCTCGCCTTCGCCTGCGAAGTAAACTGCGGTTCCGGCCCGCGGCTCGGCGGACAGAGAGGTGAAGGAGATGCTGGGAAGCTGTGTCATCGCGATTTGAGTGCAGCCATACGTGGCGGTGGCGTGATTGATATGGGAACGGGCAGCCTACAGGAAAGCCCCGCGGCTGCAAAGGCTGGCCTCTCGGGGAAAATGGCGGAAATTCGCCATGAATGCATGAAAGCTGCAAGCAGTGCCGGAGCCGCGCGGACGCGCGGTCCGGATGGAGTGCAACGGCATGCTGATCGCGCGCTACATTTTCCGTCAAACAGCGTCCGCGCTAATTATGATCCTGGTCTCGCTGACGCTTATCGTCTGGCTTACCTCGGTGCTGCGGCAAATCGGGCTCTTAACGTCGGAAGGTCAGACTTTTATTCTTTTTCTCAAGATCACGGCGCTGACCATTCCGAATCTTATCGTCATGGTGGCCCCCATTGCGTTTTTGATCGCCAGCCTGCACACCTTGAATCGCTTAAACGGTGATAGCGAGCTGATCGTGCTATCGGCGTCGGGTTCCTCCCCGTGGCGGCTTCTCGTTCCCTATTTAACCCTCGCAACGATCGTATCCGTGGCAGTGCTCGGCGCCAACATTTACATATTGCCGCGCGCGGCACGGCAGCTGCAGGACTATGTTTCGCAAGTGCGGGCGGATTTCCTTTCCCAAGTCCTTCAACCAGGCGAATTTTCCGATCTTGAACCGGGGCTTACGATCCACATGCGCGACAAAGCCGAAGATGGCAGCCTCCTCGGCGTGGTCGTTCACGACGGCCGCGACAAAAAGGCCATCAACACGATCATCGCAGAGCGAGGTGAGGTTTTGACCGAGGGCAGCCGCGCGCAGATGGACCTTTACGACGGCCAGATACTCAGGCAGCAGGAAGACAAGACAACCGTGCAATTTATCAACTTCAAAACCTACTCCTTCGATATGGGGGATTTTTCCGCCAAAAGCGGGACGCGGGAACGCAAAGTGCAAGAGCGGGATCTCAGTGAGCTTCTCCAGCCGGACAAGGAGAGCGCATTTTATAAGGCGAACGCGGCTGCCATCAGGTCCGAAATCCATCAGCGGCTTTCGACACCGGTCTATTCATTCGTTTACGCCTTTCTTGCTGTGCTCTATCTCGGCCGCCCGCGTACGACGCGCGAAGGCCGCGCGACCATCCTGTTCACAGCCTTCATCATCGGAGCCGTGCTCCTGGCACTGGGGATCGCAGGCGTCAATATCGTCGGCAAAAAGCTATGGGCGCTTTCGCTCATTTACGGAGCGCCCGGCGCGGTAATTTTGCTGAGCATCCTAATGCTGCGCTTCAATATCCAAGCGCCGGCGTTCGCTGCTCCCAGTTTGCGTATTCCGTTAGCGCTGCGGCTGGCCCGCGCCGGACGTCCGGCTGGAGGCGCCGCATGACCACCTTCTCGACTCTCGGCCGCTATATGGCGACCCGTTTTCTTACGACAATACTAAGCGTGTTCTTATTGATGCTGCTTTTGATCTTCTTCATAGACTTTGTTGAGGTCTTGCGGACCGGCGCAAACCGCGAAAACGCGACAGCAGGGTTGCTCGCGTTGATCGCCTTTTTGCGCGTCCCGATTTTTGCCGAACTTGCCCTTCCCTTCGCGGTGCTCATAGGAACCATTGGCGGATTTCTAAGCTTGAGCCGCAGTTCCGAGCTGACCATCGTCCGGGCCGCGGGGCTTTCAGTGTGGCAGTTTCTGCAGCCGGCCCTTGCCGTTGCGCTCATATTGGGGATTTTGGCTGTCACCGTCTACAATCCGCTGGCATCGGCTATGAAGGCGCAATCGGAGCGGATGCAGACGGAGCTATTCAACACCCAAAAGACCTTCGGAACCGGTTCCGGGACGGGCTCTTGGCTCAAGCAGGAAGGGCAGGACGGCCCGACAATCCTGCACGCAAAAACCTCTGCAAACAGGGGGCTTACGCTCGGCGGAGTGACCCTGTTGCAATTTGACCTCAACAATAGATTTTATGAGGAGGTGCTAGCTAACAAGGCAGAACTGCGGCAAGGGTATTGGCGGCTTGAAAACGCGGTGGTCCAGAGTTCTGGAAAGGCACCCCAACGCTTCGATGAGTATTATATCAGCACGTATCTAAGTCCTGCACAGATTATGGATAGTTTAGGGTCCATAGAAACACTATCGTTTTGGCAGCTTCCTGGTTTTATTGACTTCGCCAAAAAGGCCGGTATTCCGGCCGGCCGTTACGAACTGCAATACCAGCTGTTTATTGTGCGCCCAATCTTAATGGCCGCGATGGTGCTTATCGCTGCAACCAGCTCACTGAAAGCCTTCCGTTTTGGCAAAATTCAAACTATGGTTCTGACGGGGTTAAGCGGGGGGTTTGGCTTTTTCATCTTTTCGGAATTCTCGCGGAAGGTCGGTGCCTCGGGTTTGGTGCCTGTGGCTGTCGCGGCGTGGGGGCCGCCGCTCATTGCCTTCCTCATATCGGCCAGCGTTCTTCTTCACCAAGAGGATGGCTAGAGGCCCGGGAATGAGATGCCAACGGGCTTTGAGAGTGGCGGGCGGCTGTATGGATACGAGAGCGCATGCTTAGCAGGGTTCTCATAGCGATTCTGGCGGGGCTGGCGTGCCTGGCCGGGCCGGCTGCTGCACAGCAGCAGGCGAGCCCCCAGCAGTCGCCTGGCGAGACGACCGTCGCTAAGCAGGTTTCGCCGAGCAAGGCCGCGCCTCTCCTGCTGCAGGCGGACGACCTGATCTACGACAACCGGAACAACCGGGTCATTGCCCGCGGCAATGTCGAAATTTATCAGGACGATAACGTTCTTCTCGCCGACGAAGTCATTTACGATAAAGCGGCGAACGCGCTAACCGCGATCGGCAATGTCCGCCTTAAGGAGTCGGACGGCTCGGTTGTCAACGCGGAGCGGCTGACCTTGAAGAGCAATTTCCGGGACGGGTTCGTGCGGTCCCTGCGCGCATTAACGCAAGACGACACGCGCGTCGCAGCTGCTAATGCCTACAAAAAAGATAATCAGACGATCTACGAGAAGGGCGTAATCACGTCCTGCAAGCCGTGCGAGGAGCATCCGGAGCAGCCGCCGATCTGGCGCGTCAAGGCGACCCGCATAATCCAAGATAAGGACGACCATAATTTCTATTACGAGAACGCTCAGTTTGAATTTTACGGGATTCCGATAGCGTGGGTTCCTTATTTCTATACCCCCGATAACACAGTGAAGCAGCGTTCGGGGTTCCTGACACCCACATATTCTTACAATTCGTCGACCTTAGGATATGCGGTCGCTATTCCGTATTACTACGCGATATCGCCCAACTACGACCTGACGCTGACGCCGGAATTCACCACTAAGGCCGGCTATCTTATGCAGGCGGATTGGCGTCAAAGGCTTTGGAACGGTGCCTACGAAGTAAAGCTCGCCGGCGCCTACAACCAAAACTCGGATGACTTCTGGGGCGACAGGAATTGGCGCGGCAGCGTCGAAACGAAGGGCGACTTCGAGATCAATAAATATTGGCATTTCGGCTGGAATGCCATTGTCGAGAGCGACGATACGTTCCGCCGGTTCTACGATCTCGATAGCATCTATGCCACAGAACGCGTCTCCACGATTTACCTCACCGGCATGATGGACCGGAATTACTTCAATATATCAGTCAACCAGTATGGAAATTTGTTGGGCAATACCTATGACGTCTCGACCAATACGTATGTGAAGGGGGTAACTGCCACCTCCTATCCCAGTGTCGATTATAATTATATTCATAACAAGCCGGTATTTGGCGGGGAATTCAGTTTCGACGTGAACGCGCTGGCGCTCTCGATCAACGATCCGGCCAACCAGATCAAGATTCCCAACTTGCCCAACGTCACTCAGGGGACGACGGACCACTTCGCTACCGACTTCCAGTGGCGCCGGACCCTTAAAGACGATTTGGGGCAGGTTTATACGCCCTTCGTGTTCGGCCGCGCGGATGTCTATAACGTCTCTAGCTTCCAAGATATAAACGGCAGCAGCGGCCAGGCCGAAACGTTCACGCGGCAGATGATCGGAGTGGGCCTCGATTACCGCTACCCGTTCACCGCCAGTTCGGGCGGCATCACTCAGGTGATCGAGCCCGTCGGCCAAATCATCGCGCGTGGCGGTCAAGCAAACAACGGCATGGTGCCCAACACGGATGCGCAAAGCCTTGTCTTCGACGACACGCTGCTGTTCGATATTAATAAGTTCTCCGGCTACGATCAGATCGAGACGGGCACAAGGACGAATTTCGGCGTTCAGTACACGATGCAGGCGAACAACGGCTTAAGCATCCGCGCCGTCGGCGGCGAAAGCATTCAGCTTGCGGGTCAGAACCCGTATGAAATGTATTACGGTTCCGGTCTTGAGACGGCGCGCTCCGATTACGTCTTGGGTACTTATGCCGATTACAAGAACCTGTTCCGTGTCTCTGCGAAGTTTCGTTTCAACGAAGCGGACCTCAGCCTCGACGATCAGGCTTATACCATTCAGACCAAGCTTGGCTTCCTCCAAACTGGCGTAAGCTACGAGTCGGTTGCTGCCGAGCCCGCCCTAGGCTTCCCGCAAGCCCGGCAAGAGGTATCCGGTTTCGGTGCCCTCAAGATAACCGACGAATGGTCCATATTCGGCGATATGCGGTATGACCTTGCGCTCGGGCAATGGATACGCAATAGCGCAGGCATACAATACACCGACGAATGTGTTATTTACTCCCTTACCTATCAGCAGACCTACGTTCAGATCCAGGACATCGTACCTGACACTTCGGTCGTGCTCCGCATCGGCATCAAGGGCTTCGGTCAGCAATCGGCGCCGAGTTCGATCTACGATATTTCGCCTGAAGCTGCGGCATTCCGCTAACGTTCCCGGCTGTGCACTCTGTGGACATCGCGCCCGGCCGATGACAAATCGGATTCCAAACGGATAAATAAGGCGTATGGCAAACTGTTGCCGCAAACCCAAGCCAACTTGTATCGATGAGAATCGCTTCGATTAACCACATAATTGGTATAGCGCTCGCTACTCTGATCCTGACACCGCGCGCGACCCATGCTCAAACAATTGTCGTGCTCGTAAACGACGAGCCGATAACGTCTTTCGACGTCGCACAGCGAATGCGCTGGATGGCCCGCACAAGCGGCTTCGGCGAACGCATGAAAGCGTACCTTACCGGCGACGCCGTTAATCAGCGGTTCCGGCAAATGATGATGGCCGCCCAGCCGCACTCTCAGGCCGAGGCCCAGCAGGCAGCCGAACGCATCAAAAGGGAGCTTATCGAGGACGCCAAACGCCGCGTGCTCGCCGAAGGCGGAGGTGCCACCCGCAAAGCAGTCATCGACGTCTTGGTCGAGGAAAAAATAAAACTGCAGGCCGCCAAAAAGTTAGAGATCAAAATTAGCGACAAGGAAGTCGAGGAAAACCTTGCGCAGCGGGCGGGCGGGGAAGGCGAAACAAAGAAGGCGAAGCTCGAAGAATTTTACCAGCAGTTCGAAAAAGATGGCGTGAGCCGCAAGACAATACAGGAGATTTTCCGGGCGCAACTTGCTTGGCGCGACGTGATCCGTAAGAAGTTCGGGCAGAGAATAGCTTCAATGGCGGCGGCTATCCCCGATGACAGCGCGAAGACAGCTGAAAAGGATATGCAATACGACGTAAGAATTCTTAGGCTGGAGGTCAAAAATCCGTCCGACCAGAGAGCCATTGGCGAGCGCATGATTGAGGCGGAAAATCTGAAAAGCAGTTTTAAGACTTGCACCGACCTGCCCAAAGAGGCGAAGCTAGTAACCGGTGCCACTGTAAAATCGATCGACAAGGCCAAGCTTTCGTCCTTTCCAAAGGACATTCAGCCCCTTATCTCTAAGGTCGAAGAGGGCCAGATGACGCCTCCAGTCCTGATCGGCAACGCGGTGGAGTCGTATGCTGTATGCCGGAGGGCGGCTATTGGGAAGCCCAATGCTCAGGCTGAGCAGAAGGCGGATCCGCGTATGCTAGAATATGAACGGTTTTCTCGCGGCTATCTGCAAGAGTTGAAGCAGAAGGCGTCTATCGATTACCGGGGATCGTAACCTGAAAAGGATGCAAACTGCGGGCATCGAGGCTTTGCAGCGAACTGCGGCCGATGCGCCGCTCGCCGTTACTATGGGCGACCCCGCCGGAATAGGCCCAGACATTGCGCTGGCGAGCTGGCTATCCCGTGAGAAGAGCGGCTGTCCCGCTTTCTTTGTGGTTGGCGACATAGGCCTTTTAGAGAGCAGAGCAGCTATCCTGCCGGCCAGCAGTGAATTCAAACTCGCGGCGATCGCTCAGCCCGAAGAAGCGCGCACGGCTTTCGCAACCGCTCTACCCGTTCTTGCCCTGCAAAGCACCCTTGGCCCTGCCGTCCCCGGCAAACCCGATGCCGCACATGCATCCGCTATTGTCTCATCCATAGAAGATGCAGTCGCGATGACTATTGCGGGGCGAGCTTGTGCGGTCATAACCGCCCCTATCGCGAAACATGTGCTGCTACAGCAGGGGTTCTCGTACGCGGGCCATACAGAGTTCCTTGCCGAGCTCGCCGGGCGCCACGGCTTTCCGGGCACGTTTCCGGTCATGCTCATGGCGTCCCCGCGGCTTATGGCCGTTCCCGTGACCGTGCACATTGCGCTCAAGGACGTTCCCGCTGCACTATCGAAGGACCGGCTCATCGGAACCGCAGAGATCGCCAGCGCAGGACTTAAACGCTACTTTTCGATGGAAAGGCCGCGCCTAGCGATTTGCGGCCTAAATCCGCATGCGGGCGAGCGGGGAGAACTCGGCCGGGAGGAGATCGAAATCATCGCTCCTGCCATTGACGCGTTGCGCTCCCGCGGCATCGACGCTTTCGGCCCGTTGCCCGCGGACACGCTTTTTCATGAGGCCGCGCGCAAAACCTACGATGCCGTGCTCGCAATGTACCATGACCAGGCGTTGATCCCGTTCAAGGCTCTATCCTTCGAGGATGGGGTGAACGTCACCCTGGGACTTCCATTCATCCGCACCTCGCCCGATCATGGCACAGCCTTTCCCCTGGCAGGCACCGGCAGAGCCGATCCATCGAGCTTCATCGAGGCCCTTCGCCTCGCGGAGCGCATGCATAAAGCCGCTTCGCCCGCGTTCAATTCCCCGCGGCCATGATAGAGCCGGACCCAATCGCGTCCCTTCCGCCGCTGCGCGAAGCGATCAAGGAGGCCGGGCTGTCCGCGAAAAAGTCGCTCGGTCAGAATTTCATTCTCGACCTTAATGTGACCCGGCGCATAGCTCGGGCAGCGGGCCCTCTCGAAAGCGTTGCAATTTTGGAAATTGGACCAGGACCAGGCGGGCTAACTCGAGCGTTGTTGCTCGAAGGTGCAGCCAAAGTGGTCGCAATCGAGCGGGACGAACGCTTCCGGCCAATCCTCGCGGAGATCGAGCGGCGGAGCCAAGGGAGATTTTCCGCGCTTTTCCTCGACGCACTCGAGGCCGACTATAATGCGCTGGCCGCCGGGACTGGGGTCAGCCGCGCGGCCGCAAATCTCCCCTACAACATCGCAACCCCGCTCATTGTAGGCTGGCTCACAGATGAGCGCTGGCCGCCGTGGTACGACAAACTTACGCTCATGGTCCAGCGCGAGGTTGCCGAGCGTCTCGTTGCCGGGCCTGGTAGCGTCGAGTTTGGCAGGCTGGCAGTGCTTGCCCAATATCGCGCGCAGCCCCGCATTTTATTCACTCTTCCGCCAAGCGTGTTTGTGCCGCCGCCCAAGGTGGCTTCCGCGCTGGTCGAGTTAGTACCCCGGCCTCTTGGCTCCGTGCCGGTGCGGTTCCTCGAAAAGGTCACCGCAGCCGCGTTCGGTCAGCGGCGCAAAATGTTGAGGTCCAGCCTCGCTTCCCTCGGCGTAGATACGGCGGCGCTTCTACGGGATGCCGGCATCGATCCGGCTCACCGCGCGGAGCGGCTTTCCGTCGCAGACTTCGTCACACTCGCACAGTGTCTTCGGACGCAGCTGGGGCATCGGCTCAAGATTTGCCAGCCCTGAATTTCGAAACTAATTCGACGAGTCCGTGCTGGCGGTGGCGCTTGTGGCGCTCCGCCGCGAGGATCGACTGAAGGGCGTTGAGACTTTCCTCGATATCGCGGTTCACGACCACGTAATCGTATTCGGCCCAATGCGAGATTTCGTTCGCAGCAGCCTTGAGCCTGCCCTCGATCACGTGTTTGTCATCTGTTCCGCGCCCATGAATTCGCCTCGAAAGCTCTTCTACGGACGGCGGCAGAATGAAGACCCGCACCGTATCGTCCGGCAGAAGAGACGCTATCGCCGCCGCTCCCTGCCAATCGATGTCGAAGAGGATATCCTTGCCTTCTGCAAGTGCCAGCCTAACGGGTTGCGCTGGAGTGCCGTAAAGATTGCCGAACACCTCTGCGGATTCGAGAAGCTCTCCGGCGCCGCGCATTGTCTCGAACCTGTCCCTGGAGACGAAGAAATAATCTACGCCATCGGCTTCCTGTTGGCGCGGCGGGCGCGTTGTTGCGGAGACCGAATGGGCCAGGAAAGGTTCGGCCTTGAGCAGCAAACGCGCAAGCGTCGTCTTGCCGCCGCCCGAGGGGGAGGACAGAACCAAGCAAACTCCCCGCCTCGCGGGCAAAAAATTGGCGTCGCTCATGCTAGTCTTTCAAAAGAAGCGATTTGCATCACGTCCGGCGCTCTCTGAGGGAGATGGCAGCCACGCGAGCTTTCTTTTTTCAGCGTTCCGGGGCTTGGTCCACCCCTTTTTATCAGAAGCTGGCCCGCCCGATGGATGCGAACCCGTCACCGATGAGGATTGCGCTGCGGAAGCGGCATGTCCACCGTTTGAAGCTTGTCGAGCGTTGTACCGCCCCAGCCCCCGTTAGCGATTGGGGGTGCCTCATCTTCGCGCTCCTTTTCAATGTGGCGCCATTTGGCTACGTTGCGCTGATGATCCGCGTAACTCTCTGCGAAGGCGTGGCCGCCCGTACCGTCGGCCACGAAATACAGCTCCGACGTCTTGGCAGGATTTAGCGCCGCCTCTAAGGCCGCGCGGCCTGGATTCGCGATCGGTGTTGGAGGAAGTCCCTTGTTCTTGTATGTGTTGTAGGGATTATCGTCGTCGTCGAGCTCGCTTCTTAGGATCGGGCGCCCAAGCGTTCCTTTTCCGTTGCTTGCACCGTAGATAATGGTTGGGTCGGCCTGGAGAGGCATCCCTTTTTTCAGCCGGTTCCAATAAACCGCGGCCACGCGGGGCCTTTCGTCCGCGCGGCTCGCCTCCTTCTCGACGATCGCCGCGATATTGATGACATCCTCCGGTTTAGCCGCTTGAAGCTCGCGCGAGCGGGCCGGCCACAACCCCTCGAGAAACTTCTTCTGTTCGCCTTGCATGCGCCGGACCAGTTCCTCGCGCGACGTTCCTCTTGCAAACCGGTAAGTATCCGGTAAAAGGCTGCCTTCGGCAGGAATCTCTACTATGTCGCCCACAAGGTCGGGATGCGCCTTCAGGCGTTCAACAATTTGATAGCTTGTCATACCTTCAGGTATCGCAACACTATAGAGGATGGACTTTCCCTCGACGAGCGTGTCGAGCACGTCGCGGAGGCTTGCGTTTACCTTGATATTGTATTCGCCCGCTTTGATTTTGTCGTAAACTTTGAAGTAGCGCGACGCGATGAAGAATGTCCACCTGTCGTTGATGATTCCATCCTGCTCAAGGCGGCGTGCGATGGCGCTTACGCCCTCCCCGCGAGGAACCACGAACACCGTTGGATAAGCGAGCGGCCCTGGCAGATCGAACTGGCGGCGAATGAGATAGAATAGCCCTGCCACGCAAATCATGACGATCAGGAGGAAGGTCATAAGCCGGTTGAAGAATACGATCAGCGGATGCTGAGGACGCTGCCGGCTGCCGCGGGGAGGCTCGGGTGCCCGCTCAGGCTCAAGGGCCTCGGAGGGGCTGCGAGGCAAAATCGAATAGTCGCGCTGGCCGCGATAAGCGGTACCTTGCTTCGAATAGCGGCTGTCACCTTTCGAGTTGTAGACGTCTCTCGGCATGTGATCAGCTTACTCTCGCCCTGGACTCCGCCATTCACCAATGTATTGTGGCAAAAAAGTGTATAACTTTTGTGCACAAACAATTCTACGGCCCCGCCGGTGGCCAATCAAGCGAGGCTTGGGCGGCTAATCGACCCGTCTCAGGATCAAGCTTGCGTTAGTTCCGCCAAATCCGAAAGAGTTGCTCAATACCGTATCGACCTGCTTAGTCTTAAACTTATGTGGAACGAGATCGATTGCAGTATCGACGGATGGATTGTCGAGGTTGAGCGTGGGCGGTACCGCGTTGCTCTTAATAGCAAGGGCCGAAAAAATCGCTTCGACGGCGCCCGCTGCTCCGAGCAAATGACCTGTTGCCGATTTTGTCGACGACATCGTCAAGCGTCCAGAGGCATTGCCGAACAGACGCTCGACGGCGCTCAGCTCGATCTCGTCGCCCATTGGCGTCGAAGTGCCGTGGGCATTGACGTAGTCGATATCGGAGGGGCCAACATTCGCCCGCTTCATGGCTGCCTTCATGCAACGGTACGCGCCATCGCCATCTTCGGCGGGAGCTGTGATATGGTAGGCGTCCCCCGACAACCCGTAGCCGATGACCTCCGCGTACATATGGGCGCCGCGGGTTTTGGCGTGCTCGTAGCTCTCAAGTACCACGATGCCCGCTCCCTCGCCCATGACAAAACCGTCGCGGTCGCGGTCGTAAGGCCGCGAAGCGCGTTGCGGCTCGTCATTGAAATGGGTCGAGAGCGCGCGGCACGAGGCGAACCCCGCCATGCCGAGCCGGCAAAGCGGACTTTCCGTGCCGCCTGCCAGCATCACATCGGCATCTTCAAGCGCGATCAAGCGAGCCGCATCGCCGATGGCATGTGCGCCGGTCGAGCAGGCCGTGACAACCGAGTGGTTCGGGCCCTTCAGGCCATACTTGATCGAGACATAGCCCGAGGCCAGGTTGATGAGCCGGCCGGGAATGAAGAAGGGACTGAGGCGGCGGGGGCCCTTCTCGTGAAGGGTCATGGAGGCGCGTTCAATGCCCTGAAGGCCGCCGATGCCGGAGCCGATCAAAACCCCTGACCGGGCATGCTCATCCTCGGTTTGAGGGCGCCAGCCGGCATCCGCTAAAGCTTGGCCGGCAGCAGCGATCGCGTAAACGATGAAATCGTCGACCTTGCGCTGCTCTTTTGGCTCCATCGCGATGTCGGGATTGAACTCGCCAGGCCCAGAGCCTCGCGGAATGAAAAAGCCGATCTGGCAAGCGATGTCGGACACGTCGAACTCTGCAACGCGCCGCGCACCGCTCTTGCCAGCGAGCAGATTGGACCAAACATGATCGGCGCCACACCCAAGCGGGGTGACCAAACCTATGCCGGTTATGACAACGCGCCGCATCCTCTCCTCCGGCCATCTAACGCAAAGTCAGCGAAACAAAGGCTGGCTCGCAACGTGCGCCGGCACTCGATCGCCCGCGCCCCCCACACGAAGTTCGGGAGGATGGCGCGCTTAGATAGTTTGACGCCATTACGCCTTGTTTGAGTGGGCTTCAAGAAAGCGGATGGCATCGCCCACGGTCTGGATCGTCTCAGCGGCATCGTCCGGGATTTCGACCCCAAACTCTTCCTCGAAAGCCATGACGAGCTCGACCGTGTCTAAGCTGTCCGCGCCCAGATCGTCGATAAAGCTGGCGTTATCCGTCACCTTCTCGGCCTCGACGCCAAGGTGCTCAACGACGATTTTTTTCACGCGGTCCGATATATCGCTCATGTTTTCCTCACGGTTTCCCCAAGTGATCCTTGCGCCTAACTTAAACTCGACAAGCACAGCATATTACAACGCCGCAACACATCGGACATGGAATTGCACCGGGCGCGACGTGGCTGGTAGCATTGAAGGCTGATAGGCGGAAGCTTTTTTTTGGCTGCCCCCAACATTCTTTCACGCTTCAAGGCCGGCAAACCCCGTATTCCCTCCCGCTCGCGCGCTAAGCTCGCGCGCGCCGCGTCTAGACCATGACCATACCACCATTGATGTGGAGCGTTTCTCCAGTTATGTACCGCGCCTCGTCACTTGCGAGAAACACCGCGGCAGCGGCAATGTCTCCCGGCTTACCGAATACTCCGGCCGGGATGGCGCTCGCGATGGCCTCGGTCTGTTTTTCGCTCAGTCCACGCGTCATCGGCGTTTCGATAAACCCCGGCGCGATGCAATTGGCTGTGATGCCGCGCGATGCGACCTCGCGGGCCAGCGATTTGGTCATGCCGGTGAGCCCTGCCTTCGAGGCGGCATAATTGCCTTGCCCAGGATTGCCGAAAGTGCCGCTGACCGATGAGATGTTGACGATCCGTCCGGTACGCCGCCGCATCATGTTGCGAAGCGCTGCCCGGCATAGAATGAAGACCGAGGTGAGGTTGATAGCGATCACCTCGTCCCATTCCTCGTCCTTCATGCGCATGAACAGGTTGTCTTTCGTGATGCCGGCATTATTGACGAGGATGTCGAGCTGGCTCATGGCGGCCTCGGCCTGAGCCACGAGACCCGCCACTTGCGCGCGGTCGTGCAAGTCGCACGGCAGCACATGCACGCGGCTGCCGATCTTGGCCGCGACCTCGTCGAGCTTCTCGCGCCGCGTGCCGGACAGCGAAACGGTTGCGCCCTGGGCGTGCAGCGCCACGGCGATGGCCTCGCCGATGCCTCCAGACGCGCCGGTCA
This sequence comes from Rhodomicrobium sp., assembly GCA_052145435.1. GTDB lineage: Bacteria > Pseudomonadota > Alphaproteobacteria > Rhizobiales > Rhodomicrobiaceae > Rhodomicrobium. The sequence continues at coordinate 15,834 of JBKQOR010000137.1, forward strand.
CGAGCGCGCATTTTCCGGTCAAATCGAACATAAGTGTAATCCTATGCTGCCCTCAGGCCTCCATGCGCGCTTTCAGCCACTCGCCGAATGAGACAATGTCCTCCGGCGTGCCGGCAGCGCGGGCGTCTGCCTGGCTGCGGATGCGTTTTGCAAGCCCGGTCAGCACGCGCCCTGCCCCGATCTCGAACAGCGTATCGATGCCGTGGTCAACCATGTAGGCCACGGATTCGCGCCAGCGCACAACTCTGGTAACTTGGGCTACCAACAAGCTTTTAATCTCATGGGTGTCAAGCACCGGTGCCGCAGTGACGTTGCTGATGAGCGGAACGTGCGGCGCGGAGAGCTTTACCTTCTCCAGCGCTTTCGCCATCCTGTCCGCAGCCGGCTGCATGAGCGCGCAATGGAAGGGGGCGCTGACCGTGAGCGGCACGGTCCGGCGGATGCCGAAACCAGCGGCGAGTTTCACCGCGCGGTCTATGGCCGCCTTGGAGCCGCTGATAACCACCTGTCCGGGGGCATTGTCGTTCGCCACCTGGCAGACATCGTTATCCGCCGCTGCGGCGGCAAGCTTTTCAGCCGGCTCCAGATCGGCACCCAGAAGCGCAAGCATGGCCCCCTGCCCTTGCGGCACGGCTTCCTGCATGGCGAGCCCCCGCAAGCGCAGGAGCTTCGCGGCGTCCGCCACGGTGAACACGCCCGCGGCGGCAAGCGCGGAATATTCGCCAAGCGAATGGCCCGCGACAAATTTCGGTTGAATGGCGTCCGCGCCGTATTCCTCGCGTAGCACGGCGAGCGCGGCCAGCGACACGGCCATCAGAGCGGGCTGCGCGTTTTGCGTCAGCGTCAGCTCGGCTTCCGGGCCTTCCCAGATGACGGCCGACAGCCTCTCGCCGAGCGCGTCGTCGACGGCATCGAACACGGCTTGCGCGGCTGGAAAGCTCCGCGCGAGCGCCTGCCCCATGCCCACCGCTTGGCTGCCCTGCCCTGGAAATGTGAATGCAAACGTCATGCGGCTCGCGTTCAAACTCGCGTCTTGTTTTTGGCGTGGCGGCAGCTTTGCCGCGCACGGCCCCGTGGCGCCAGAGACACGTTTCGCAGCGCCCTGTCAAGGGTGCTTTCGGCTGCCTGGAAGCAACCGCGTGGGGAATTTTGCCGCTCCTGGCAGCGGGGAAATAGGCCTAAGCGTCCGCGTTGTCATCGCGAAAAGCGATTCTGCGGCCCCAGCGTCATCGCGGAAGCCGCTCGCGGCTATCCGCGATCTTTTCTCAACTGGCAAGATGCCGGATAAAGCCTTCGGCTTTTCCGGCATGACAATACAGCTTATGTCGTCGCGCAAAGCGGTTCAGCTCCCACGGTGTCATCGCGGAAAGCGCATCGCGCTTATCCGCGATCTTGCCCCGAACTGCAAAGATGCCGGATAGGCCTGCGGTCTTCCGGCATGACAGTTCCTATCATCGCCAGCAGATCGCTATGGCCCGGCTCACGCTTTTCTGCTTAGATGGTCCGGCATTTGAATGACGAAGCAGTGGGAGCGGGCGAATGGCCGGGGTGGATGTTTTTATCTCTTATTCCAGCAAGGATGTGGCGCACGCCGAGGCGCTTGAGGCCCTGTTCGAAAAGGCGGGCTTGAGCGTTTGGCGCGACAAGAAGCGGCTCGCCGCCGGCGATAACTACGTCTTCTCGATCCATGACGGCATCGAGCAGGCCAAGCGCGTGGTCGTGCTCTGGTCGCGCAACTCGATTGCATCGGATTATGTGGCGGCCGAGGCGGAATATGCGCGCGGCAAAAAGAAGCTCCTCCCCGTCGATATCGAGCCCTGCGAGCCGAAAGTTCCGTTCAACATCGAGCACCGGCTGCCGCTGAGCATCGTCAAGACCGAGCCGGACATCCTTTTGCGCGCGCTGAATGGCGAAAAGCAACGCGACGGCACCTACCACATTCACAGCATCGCGCCGGAGGACATCGACACTTCGCGCCTGCCCACAACCTTCTCGCCCGAGCTGTTCGGCCGCGACGCCGAGATGGCGCAGCTCTACAATTCCTGGGACAGCGGCCGCACCCACATCGTGGCCCTTGACGCCATCGGCGGCACCGGCAAGACGGCGCTCGTCCGCCACTTCATCCAAATGCTGGAGGAAGGCGGCTGGCGCGGCGCGCAGCGCGTGTTCGTCTGGTCGTTCTACAGCCAGGGCACCGGCGAGAACCGCCAGGGCGACGCCGACCCGTTCTA
>JBKQOR010000138.1:0-3090 GCA_052145435.1 Rhodomicrobium sp.
CTTCGGCGGATATTTCGCGGACGATTTTATACTCATGGGTCACCCGTTGGAATGGCTCTTCTAGTGGCTTAAGAAGAGGTGGCGGGAGAAACTGTTCCCAACGGGAGGCGATGCGCCGTGCGGCCCTTGAGCACGGATTAGGCAAAGAGCGAAACGATCGTCCTCACAAGACCGGACTGGCTGCGGGCTCCGGTACGGGCGAAGATGTTCTGCAAATGCCAGCGGACCGTTGTGATCTTGAGCCCTTCCCGCGCCGCGTAATCGCGAAGAGAAAGACCCTCGGCCAGGGCGGAAGCGAGGTGCGCCTCCGCAGAGGTTAATTGGAAAACAGCCGCCAGGCATCCGGCTGGAATTTTGAGGCAGCATCGGCTGGTGCGCAGGGACAATTCGAACCAAATGCCATGAGCTTGGGCTCCGGCTTCAGCGAATGGCGGCACGGCGAGTGCTTCAACCTTGAGAATTCCCAGTGCTCCGTCTGGGAGCTCGAACGGTAGAAGTTGAGGTCCGCCCTTGCTGCGTTCGCTGGCGAAAGTCCTTAACATTTTTCCGAGCCGCTCGTCCGCGCCGGTGCCGGCGAGGCGCAGCATGCCTTGCGGCGAGATGGCCATGCCGTTCTGGCGAAGCGACCGGCTGGCGGCGAGGTTCATGACGCCGATAGTCAGGTCTGGCCGCAACAGGAAGACGGGAAATGGCCTGAGATCGAGAACGGCGTGTAGGAGAGAAGGCGGGCCGATGGCCTCAGACGTGGTGTCCGGCCCGGAAGGGCAGGACTCGCATGCGCTCGAAGCCGGACGATCTTGTAATTTGAGAGACAATGCAAAATACCCGCCGGGCTGAGAACGCACGGTGAATAGCCGTATTTATACAATTGGTCAACGCACTATTGCCTGACGGGATATAATACCACGCCTTCGAGCGTGTGAAAAAATCGGTGCGTTCGCAGCATACTCAGTTGTCATGGCCCGGCTTGACCGGGCCATCCATGAAAAATCCAATGCACTCAGTATGTTGCTGGATGGCCGGGTCAAGCCCGGCCATGACAGTGGGGCTCTGACTCGATTTCTTCACACGCTCCTGCGCGCGAATGACAATGCACCGGTCGCCATCAATGTCCGCTGGTATAATGCACGCCTCGCACCGGCGCGGCAGGTGCATACGCGCTATAGGAGTGCGAGCGATACCGCTCCAAACAGGATGCCGCAGATGGCGAATGCAATGAGGGCCGCGAAATCGTGTCAGGAATAAATTTAGAAGCGCCGCGGGCTTGCCGGAGCGCCTCGAGGCTGCTAAGCAAAACCCCTTCGGGGAAACCAACGCGTGCTTCGAAATGCACGTGAAAGCGGGCGTCAAATAAACGCAAGGGCCATAAGCACTTGCAATGATTTGGATTCCCGCTTTCGCGGGATTTTCGGCGGGCGGGCAGGGCGTTGGCCCGGGCACGAATTTCTACTTAGGTGCCGCCGTCAGCGTTGCTGGAGCGAGGGACAATGGCCGCCGAGTGCTTGAATGGCTTCGATACGGGCTTCGTAAGCCTTGGCTATGCGAAGGTTGCGGTTTTGGGCGTGGTGCAGGGCATTACCGAGCTGATGCCGATTTCGTCGACCGCGCATATGCGCCTCGTGCCCTGGGCGCTGGGCTGGCGCGATCCTGGCTCGGCATTTTCGGCGGCCATGCAACTCGCGGCACTTGCCGCCGTGGTCAGCTATTTCTGGTGCGATGTCCGCGGCCTGATAGCCGGATCGCTGTCGGCCACCGTCCGGCGCGACTGGCGCGACCGGAATTTTCAGTTCGCGCTGGCTATCATGCTGGGGACCATCCCTATCGTTGTCTTCGGAAAGCTGCTGGAACCGGTCCTCAATGCCTGCAACTCGCCGCTCCGCAGCATCCAGGTGATCGGCTGGGCCAGTCTCGTCATGTCGCTCCTGCTGGCCGCGGCGGAGTTGACTGCCCGTCACCGGCGCAAGATGGAAAACTGGGACTTGTACGACGCGATCATTGCCGGCGTCTGTCAGGCGGGCGCGCTCATCCCCGGCGTTTCGCGCTCCGGCTCTACGCTGACGGCGGCTCTGTTCCTCGATTTCAAGCGCGCCGAAGCGGCACGCTTTTCGTTCCTGCTCGGCCTGCCTGCTATCACCGGCGCGGGACTGGTGGAGCTTTTCAAATTGCGCCACGCCGGTCTCGATGCGCATGGCTGGAGCGTGCTCGCTGTCGGCCTCGTTGTCGCCAGCATTTCAGCCTTTGCGGCAATATGGAGCCTCTTGCGGATTCTGGAACGCTTTTCGGCGTGGCCGTTCGTGGTTTACCGCGCGCTCATGGGCTTGCTTCTCGTCAGCGGCGTTTACTTGGGCTGGTTGAGTTGAGGTGGCGCCTGCCGGCAGGGACCCGGCATATCGTTCTCGTTGTGGAACGTGACCTATAACGGCTGACGGCGCGCCCCCGGCCGGGATGGTCGCGGCGGCAATCGACACAAGAAGCCGGCGCCGGTTTTCTCCTTGCGCGTCCTCGCCGCCCTGAAAAATGCCGCGAAAAAGCTCCCACCAATCGCGCCAGAAATAGAGAAGCAGCACAGTAGCGGTTCGCAAATGAAGGACCGCCAGGAAGGGCAAAAATTCAGCCGAGCGCAGATTGATGCCTGGCGCAATGAGAGCGGGGACGACGACTGCGTGTCCGAGGCTGGAGATCGGGAAAAGCCCGGTAACGCCCTGAAGAACTGCGATGGCCATGTCCTCGGCGAATGTCATAGTGGCCCCTGAACCTAAATCCGGCAGTTGGCGCCAGCCGCGGCGTCGCTCCCGCGCAGGAGCGTGTGAAAAAATCGATTTAGGCCCCCACTGTCATGGCCGGGCTTGACCCGGCCATCCAGACTATCATTGAAATGTCTCGATTTTTTTCTGGATGGCCGCATCAAGTGCGGCCATGACACCGGGGTTCACCGCGAACTCTCGATTTTTTCACACGCTCGTAGGCGGGAGCCCATATAAGAGCTTGTTCCAACGCCAGAAATGGATTCCCGCCTTCGCGGGAATGACGCTGCGGAATGGCTCACCCTGCGGATGCGCGGCAAAAATCGCCAAGCATGCTGTTCGGGCA
>JBKQOR010000139.1:0-5263 GCA_052145435.1 Rhodomicrobium sp.
GTGCGCCCGCGCCGGACGGCTTCGAGCGCGCGCTTGATCTTGGCCTCGGTTTCGTTGTCGAGCGCGCTCGTGGCCTCGTCGAGAATGAGGATGGGCGCGTTTTTGAGGATGGCGCGGGCGATGGCGATGCGCTGGCGCTCGCCGCCGGAAAGTGCTGTGCCGCGTTCGCCGATCACGAAGCGATAGCCGCCGGGCTTGGCGCAAATGAAGCCGTGGGCTTCGGCGAGGCGCGCGGCCGCCTCGACCTCGTCATCGGTCGCGGAGGGGCGGCCCACGCGGATATTCTCCGCGATGGACCGGTTGAACAGGCCCGCATCCTGGAACACCACGGCCACGGCCTGCCGGAGCGAGTTGAGCGTCACGTCGCGGATATCGGCGCCGTCGATCGACACGCGCCCTTCTTGCGGATCGCGCAGCCGCTGGAGGAGCGCCAGCGTCGTGGTTTTGCCCGATCCCGTCGGGCCTACCAGGGCGACGGTCTCGCCCGGCGCCGCTTCGAAGCTTAAGTTGAAGACGCCTTGCTCGCTGCGGGGAAAGCGGTAGCTCACATTGTCGAACTGGACATGCCCCTGCACGTTTTCGAGTGGCCGGGCGCCGGGCTTTTCGATGGTGCCTCCCGGCGTGTCGAGAAGCTCGAAGAAGCTCGCAAGCGAGGGTGCCTGCAGGAAAACGCGCGCAACGAAGCTCGAAAGCTGATCGAGCTTGCCGATGAGCAGATTGGCAAATCCGACGAAGGCGACGATCTGGCCGACGGTGACCTCGCCGCGTCCGGCCAGAACCGCGCCCATCGCAAACACCGCGACCATCGCGACTGTGGCCGACGTGCGCGTCAAAACCGTCAGCATTCCCCACCACGTCAGCACCGGATATTGGGCCCTGAGCAGGTCGGCCATGACGCTACGAAGCGCGCTCGTCTCGTCCATGAGCCGCGTATAGCTCTGAACCACGGTCACATTGCCGATGACGTCGCCCACCCGGCCGAACACGTTTTGATGATATTGCTCGACGTTGGCTTGTCCGCCATGCGTGCGGCGGATGACGATGTAATTGGCGAGGAAATAGAGCACGGCGAGCCCCGCCAGAAGCGCGGCGAGCCGCGTGTCGATGGACAGCGCAGCCGGTATGAGCAGGATGACGCCCGCCAGCGCGGTCAGATGCTCGCGCAAAAACGACAGCCAAAGCGCGAAAAGCTGGTCCGTGCCCGCGAGCATGACGCGCACGACGCGGCCCGAGCCTTGCTCGGCGTGATAGCTGACCGGAAGCGTGATCGCGCGTTCGAAGGCCTGGCCCATCGCGGCCAGGCGCTGGCGGTGGGCAAGCCTATCGGCCATGACCGCGAGCGCGGCGCTGGCTATGATGTTGATCAACCCGAGCACCGCCCAGAGCCCGATGATCGGGAAAGCCTCACCGCCCTTCGACAGCGCGTCGACCACCCGGCCGAACAGCACGGGCTCGGCAAGCTGGACAGCAGCGATGGCGATACCCGCCAGCACAAGCGCAAGCGCTAGCCAGCGTTCGGAGGCCAGTATGCCAAGCGCGCGAAGATAGATCTTGGCCATGCCCATGGAGCTGCCTGCTCAGGATGACGCGGCCTCTTCGTTCTTATACGGAAGAGCGCGCGAAAAATTTGTCCATGCGCAATGAATCGTGTCAAGCGGTGGACAAGGGGCTTTGTTTCATCATAACTAAAATTTCCCAGCCGTGCGATAAAGAAAAAGGAACAATGCTCGCGATCCGAACGGGCCGGCAAGACGGCATTAACCGGGCCGGATGTGTATGTTAAGCGTTGCAGGCAGCCGTCACCTATTCGCGAGGGACCGTTTCATGAAAAAGTCCGCAGTGCTTCTTGCCGCGCTCTGCCTATGCAGTTCTGCGCCATGCCATTCCGAACCGGTGTCCGGCGCCGGGCTTCTCAAAGACACCGGGATCGCCAGACCAATCGAGATCAACGACGAGTGGGCGTGGGGGTGGGAGCACAGCCGCACACCGAGCCATTACCGCTGGGCCTCCAATGGGAAATGGTACAGTTTCAGCTATTCCCCGAACTGCTTGGCCAGCCATGGGACGTTGTACCCGTATGGATGTTGCGGCTGCGGGACGCCGCTGCGCCGGCACAGACGCTATCGTTGAGGCTGCGGAGCGAAGCGCCGCGCATGGACGGAAAGATATACCGTGGTCGCTGTCCTTGCGGCAGCCGGCAATCCTACGAGCGCTGCTGTCAGCGCTGGCACGATGGAGAGCTCCCCCCGGACGCCGAAGCGCTGATGCGTTCGCGCTACACAGCCTATGTGCTGAAGCTCGAGGACTACTTGCTTAACACTTGGCATCCCCGGACGCGGCCGCCAGAGCTTGAGCTTGCCGCATCGCCGCGCCGCTGGCTGGGCCTCAAGGTTCTCCGGCATGAGCTTCTGACGGCTGACACCGCAACCGTCGATTTCATCGCCCGTTACAAAGCGGGTGGCCTGGTGCGCGAGCTGCGCGAGACGAGCCGGTTCGTGCGTGAAAATGGCCGGTGGCTCTATATTGACGGCGGCACGGGGCCGTAGAAGAAACGATAAGGCCGAAAACGCAGCCCCGCGCCGAGGCCGGTTACCTCATCGGCAGGCTTGCCACCAAAGACGAACGGGCGCGAATGCCCGGGCGCCTAGAGCCTATCCGCTTTTGATGGAATCAAAAGCGGATAGGCTCTAGGTTTTTGTCTTTCCGTGCTTCTTTCCGGAAAACCGCTGCACACTTTTCCGGAAGCACTCTAGCGCGGATTAAGAATTGGTAACCTCGTACGATCCCTTGAAGCTCACCCGGCTGCGCCGGTGTTTACCCTGGAGCTGTCACCTGCTCTTGAGGAAGGAACTACGATGTTCGAGCAAAAGGAGAAAGACACCGCCAGCGGATATAGCAAGAGGAGCCGGCTGCTTCGTCAATATTTGCTGTGCGGCGTAGCGGCGGCCGCGCTGATCGCAGCTGTGCCCGCGGTTTACAACGCGAGCGCCGGCACGCCCGTGCTTCAGAAAAATGAAGCGCCTGGTACATTAACGCTAAGCCAGAACGCAGTAGGGCTTCCCGATTTCACGCAGCTCGTCAAGCGCGTCAGGCCCGCCGTGGTTTCCGTGCGCGTGAAGGAAACGCCTTCGCCGGAGCTTATGTCGAATAACGGCGACAACCCGCTCAAAGGTACGCCGTTCGAGCAGTTCTTCCGGGAGTTTCAGAGGGAAAATGGCGGCCGTTGGAAGCAGATCAAGCCTATGCCAATGGAGGCCCAGGGCTCGGGCTTCTTCATATCGGCCGACGGCTATATCGTGACCAACAACCATGTTGTGGACGATGCGTCCGAAGTTGAGGTGGTTACCAACGATGGACAAACCCTAAAGGCGAAGGTGGTTGGAAAGGATCAGAAGACCGACCTCGCGCTGATCAAGGTCGACTCGGATCAGAAGTTTCCGTTCGTTACGCTTTCGAAGGAGAAGCCGGAAATCGGGCAATGGGTTGTCGCCATGGGTAATCCATACGGCCTCGGCGGGACCGTAACCGCGGGCATTATCTCTGCCAAAGGCCGGGACATCGGCGAAGGCCCCTACGACGATTTCCTGCAAATCGACGCGCCCATCAATCGCGGTAACTCGGGCGGCCCGACCTTCAACATGAAGGGCGAGGTGATCGGAGTGAATACCGCCATCTACTCGCCGTCGGGAGGTTCCATCGGTATCGCCTTCGACATACCGGCCTCGACGGTTGAGAGCGTGATCCCGCAATTGCAGAAGGCCGGATATGTGCGGCGCGGCTGGCTCGGCGTGCAGATCCAGCCGGTGACCAAGGCGATCGCGGATAGCCTCGGTATTAAGGAGGCAAAGGGCGCTCTAATTTCGGAACCGCAGCCGGACAGCCCCGCGGCCGAAGCCGGGCTGAAATCGGGCGACGTCGTCACCTCGCTCGATAATGCCAGCGTGAAGGACGCGCGGGACCTGGCGCGGAAAGTCGCCAGGATCGAGCCGGGCTCGAAAGTGGCGCTTGGGATCGTCCGCGATGGCAAACCTGAGACCCTGACGCTCAAAATCGGTCAGATGAAGGAGCAAAACGTTAAACACGCATCCGCCGGGCAAAACGATCGCGAGCAGGTGGAGAAGCTCGGTCTGCAGCTTGCACCGGCAAACGAAGTGGAAGGCGAGGGCAGCAAAGGTTTGGCGATCGTTGCCGTAGAGCCCGGCGGCGAGGCGGCTAGTCTAGGCCTGGCCGAAGGCGACGTCATTCTCAAAGCCGGGGGGAAGAGCCTCTCGACTCCCTCGGAGCTGAAGGAGGCGCTTCACGCGGCAAAAGCCTCCGGACGGAGCTACGCCCTGATCCTGGTGAAACACGAAAATAACGAGGTCTATGTCGCAGTTCCGGTTTCCGCCGGTTAGCGGCGGCCGGCAAGGCTGGCGCCCCACACCCCGGCCTTGCCATCTTCCCCTGATATAGGCCGCCCCGCTGGCGGACCCGGGAGCGGTGAGGTGCCCATGGAGCGATCCGGGGGCCTCCCCGCACCATCTTAACGTCTATCCTGGTCTATCGGAATCGCCGGGAAGACCCCTGCGGAAGCAATCAACCGGATTTCGTATTACTCCGTCCGCAGGGATGTCTGAGGCCCGCACTAAAGGCCGGGATTGACACGGACTGACTTGGCCTGCCTATAATTGAGTCCCGGACTCAACTTTTTTCTGGATAGGCAAAGCATGAGAACACGCGCCGATGCGATTTCGGAGATGAGCGCGGGCGGCCGCAGGGTTGCCGTCGACGAGCAGGGTTTCCTCTTCGATCCTGAGGACTGGGATGAAGCCGCCGCCGGGGAGCTGGCGCGAAGGGCTGGAATCACGCTGACCCCTCTGCATTGGGACGTCCTGCATTTTATGCGAGCTTTTCTCGCGGAAAATGGCGTTGCGGCGGACGCGCGCTACGTTTTCCGCTTCCTTGACAGCCACGCCGGCGCGGGCACGAAATCGGGCCGCGAACTGTTTTTTGAGCTATTTCCCTATGGCTATGTGGGGCAGGCCTGCCGGATTGCCGGCATGCGCCAGCCGCGCGCTTGGAGCACTGGCTGAGCGGCACTGAGGCGCGTCCCGCCACCGTTTCTCACGCAAAATCCGAATTACGTCATTGCGAGCGTAGCGAAGACCGTATGTTCATGGCTGAGCGTTGAGGCGACTCATCCCCGATGCGAAAGCGATCGAGGGTTGCCCGGATGGTCCGGGCCTATCCTCAACGCAAGGGGGACGAGCCGTGAAGGATTATA
>JBKQOR010000140.1:0-26347 GCA_052145435.1 Rhodomicrobium sp.
CGCCTGAACAAGGCGCAGCGCTCGCAACACCGTCCCCTCTCCCATGGGGAGAGGGACAGGGTGAGGGGCGGCGCGCTCGGTCATGGAGGGATGTCGTGGGCGCGACGCCGGGAGGGGCGCGCGAGCATGACGGCCTCCTTCGCGGGATAGTGAGTTGCTCCAATCTATCGCGGGATTTATTATTCTTGTACCGATCGAATTAGGGAGGTTTCAATGAATATTTGCCCGGTAAAGAGAACGATAGCTGCTCTAGCCGCTTTGAGCTTCGTCTGGTTAGGCTGCGCTTCTGCAGCGAATGCCGAATGGGTGCGCTGCGCCGAGGAACACGGTTACTGCGCCACGCCCTATCCCACGATGGTGCGCTACGGCGCCCACGGTGTCTATGCCCGCGTCCATAGCAGAGGAGGAGGCATCCTCTGCGACAACTCGGTGTTCGGCGATCCGCTTGTGGGCGTCTACAAACATTGTGAATTCTGGGCCGGAAATTAGCGGCCAGGAAGGGCGGAGCTTTTGCAGCCGGTCCGCGGTGCCGCCGGGGCTAATTCCGTTACGCCGCCCGATAGTTAATGCTGGAGCCCACTATGTTGCGGGGCCCGGCCGCGCCGGGCACCTGCCTCGGCGGGCGGGCTCCAAATAGCGGGGTTTCTGTCCGCCAAGTACCTGGGCGGACAGAGGTGTTTCGATTTCAATAGTAGCAGCCGGCGCCGCCGTAATAGCTAGGATAGTCGTATCCCCAGCCCGCAACGCCGTAGCCAAGATACGGCCAGCCGTAGCCATAGCCAGAATAGGGGTAGCCGCCGCCCCAATAGCCGCCACCGTAATAGCCCCGGCGTCCGCGCCAGCCGGCTCCGCGCCAGCCCCATCCGGCGCGACCCCAGCCGCCTCGAAAGCCGGCCCGGCCCCAGCCGCCACGGCCCCATCCGCCGTGGCCACCCCAGCCCCTAACCTGAACGAGAGGAGCGTTACCCGTGACCGTAGGTGTGTAGGCTTTACCGGCGCTGTCTGCCGCTGGGAACGCGGAAGCGCTTATCGGGCTCATCAGGCAAAGGCCGAGCGCGGCCGTTGCGCAAATAGCTATGTGGGTTTTTCGCATATCGAGACCTGTTCACTGTTTCTATAAACGCCCCGGTCCCGATTTTCGGCTTCATTACCCTTTGCATCCCCAAAGGCAGTTTAGATTCGATCGAGTTAATAAAATGTAACTGGCTACTCAGGCAAACCTATCCGGGAGGGCATCGGCCGCCGGTTTGCGCACGGCCACCCGCGCGCGGGGCATTTTTTATCTAATACCGCATCCGGTTGAATAGTTCGCAGGCGCCACCCCGGAAAGTGCTGTCAGCGCTTATCCGGGGTCTTGCAGCATCCGAAGCGCCGGTAAAGACCGTGGATAAGGCGCAAGCGCCTTTCCGGGATGACGACGCAGAGGGCAGTGCCAAGCTTGTCATCCCGGAAACACCGCAGGCGTCATCCCGGGATCGCTACAAATTCCATGGTTTATGTCCTTGAGTATCCCCAATAGCCGCAAGCGGCTTCGGGGACGACGATGGCGGCGTCAAAATTTTAGATGCTTGGCGAGCACCTCGCTCGCATCGCGCGCGCCGGTTTCGCCTGCCAAATACGCATCGAGACGGCGCTCGCTTTCGTTGGCCCACGCGGCATCGGCGTCCGGCTCGGGCTTATCGAGGCTGGCCAGCAAATGCTCAACGAGGTGGATGCGATCCGCAGCGGGCAGCTGCTCCGCCTGTTCTGCGAGGGATGCAAGATCGATAGCCAAGGTTTCACCTACTCGGCGGCGACCTCGCGCGCTTGCGCGATCTCTTGGCTGCGAACAGGGCGGACGTCGTCCTTCCGCAGCGTTTCGAGCGCGAAGGTGTCTCCTTCGAGGGTCATGAACTCCACCTCGAACGCTTCCCCGCCCTTGTAAACCGTCACGACAGTGCCAACGTCGCCCGTCGTTAGTTTCTTGCCGGGTAAATCGTGGGTCAGCACCACCCGGTCCAATTCCTCGATCATGATCGGCTGCCTCTCATAGGTATCGCGGTCACAAGTCGCGGCGCGCTTTCCCCGTTCTCGATAATCCAAACCGTGCGCACATTCGGGGTTCTGCCCCAGGGCGTCTCAAGCGGCCCCTCAATAACGTAGCTTGTACCGAATTCCGATTTTTGCAAGCGGGTGACGCAATTTGAACGGGCATGAAGCAAGAGCGCGCCGATCATGGCCTCCGGGTCATCGGGATGAAAACCGAAGCTCTGGAAGAACGCTGCTTTCGAAGCGCCGTCGGGATGCCGTAGATTGAGGAGGTATTCCACGATCTTGCGCGGATCGGCATAGGCGATATCGGCGTTTGGAAGAGTAGTCATTTGAGGATTTAAGGTTCTGGCAACCCTGGGGGGAAGAAAGGAGGTAAAGAGGTAAAGATTTATGGCTTAAGCGTCCTGCCGACACGGAAACCGAGGCCCCTATCCCGGAAGTCGGTGCGGTCCTTGGCGCGGCTGGCCGAGCGGAGGGGCCACCAAACGCTGTTCCAGGAGCCGCCGCGATCAACACGGCGACCACAATCTCCGGTTGTCCACGCCTTGCCGTCGCCTGGGGCTCCGTCATAGCTGTCGTGATAGCAGTCCTTTAGCCACTGCCAGACGTTGCCGTGCATGTCGTAAAGGCCAAAAGCGTTCGGCTTGAACGAGCCAACAGGTGCGGTTTGTTTATTACCCCACTGGCTGCCGCAGCTACCGCAATTCGCGTTGCCTTCGCCGATCTCGTCGCCCCAGAAATAGGCCGTGGTTGAGCCCGCACGCGCCGCATATTCCCACTCGGCCTCAGTTAGCAGACGGTAATCCTTTCCGCTGACCCGCTTCAACCAGGCCGCATAGACCTGGGCTTCGTCCCAACTGACGTTGATCACAGGCCGGTTATCGCGGCCCCAACTGCTGTCCGAGGCTCTCGGGCACGCGCCCGCAGCGGTGCACACATCCCACTCTGCGAACGTCACCACGAATTTGCCCACTGCAAAGGGCTTGGCAATTGTAACTTTGTGCTGGGTCTCGCGGAAGTGCCGATCCTTTTCGGTTTCCGGCGAGCCCATCAGAAATTCACCGGCCGGGATCACCACCATCTCCGGGCAGCCCTTTGCGCATTCCTTGAAGGTCTGACCGGGATGAGCCGCCTTTTCCATCTCCTGCCCAGCCGTGAGCACCGATGGACCCATCACCATGCGCCATTGATACTGCTCCAGAAGCCAGGCTTGCTGCCACCAGCCCACGCCCGCCGCGATCAGAAGGAGGACCAAGGTTCCGGCGAACGCTTTGCCGCGCCGGGCGCGCGCCCGTGCCGCCCGCTCAGCGCCCGCGCATGCCTTGAGGTAATCGAAATCCTTCTGGCTCAGCCGCGCAGCGTAGCGCGGGTCTGCGCTCAGCGCGCGGGCTTCCGCGAGCCTGGCGTTCCGGTGATTGAGGAAGCCCTCGTTCTTGCCATTGCGCTCCCAATTGCCGGCATCGATCTGCAGCGCGCGTGAGGCTTCGAGCCGCACCCGTTCCGGCTCCAGCCAGCTTTCGAGCCGCTTCCAGGTGCGGAACAGGGCCTCGTGCGCCACCTCGACCGTGCCGCCCTCCGCCTCGCCCTTGCGCACCACCAGGCGCCAGCGGTCGAAGCGCTTCAGCAGGTCTTGCTGCTCCTCGCTGAAATGCGACCACTCCGCGATATGGCGGATGGTGGCGCCTTGATCGTTGATTTCCACCAAGGCCGGCACAAAGGTCCGTGCGGCAAGCTCTGTCTGCCGTGGCGGCGGGGGCGTGGACGGCAAGGGCAAGTCCTGCTCAGGCTCAAAGCCGCGCATGGCACGCTCGGCGGCATCCTCGATCAGGCCTCGCAGGCCGCCGACCTTGTCGTAATGGGCCTTCGTGAGCGATCCCGACGCGGCATAACGCTGCCAGAGCCGCTGCAGCGCGAAGGCGAGCAGCGGCAGCGCATCTTCCTTTGGAGCGTCCTCCATCAGGGCGTCGACCAGGGCGTTGTCGACGAGCACGCCGTAGCGTTTCGCGGGCTCCTCCACCACGCTGTCGAAGCGGAACACCGGAATAGCCCGCAAATCGTAGCCGCGCGCCTCCAAATCCTGAAAGCGGCGATGGCTTTGCAGCTCGGGGAAGCTATCGGTGCGGATGGTGAAGGCGAGCTGCCAGGGGCTTTTAGCCGACGCCAGCGCCACGCGCAGATAATCGGCCAGGGCTTCCGCGCTTTCGCTCTCCCCGCGCGCCATTTCTTCGGCTTGGTCCACGCCGATGAGGATGGTGGCCCCGGCCCGGTCCGCGGCCTTTCTGAGCTTGGCGCCTTCCGTCTCAAGCGCCGCCTCCAGCGCGGCGAAGCCGGCTTCGGTGAGCGTGCCCTTGTCGTTGCAGCCGGACGTCTCCCAAACGTCGAACAGGCGGTCGCGGATCGGGCCATAGGCCTCGCGGGTGCCAAAATCGGCGAGCGTCTTTGCAATCGCTTCGGCGAAATTGAGGAGCGGGTCGGCGCCAGGGCGGAAGGCGCGCAACGGCAGCCAGGCCGGCGCTTCGCGGCGCAATCGCGGGATGATGGCGGCTTTCAGCAGCGAGGATTTGCCGGCGCCCGACGCGCCGAGGATCACGAAGGGGCGCATGTCGCGTTCGGCGCGCACCTTGCGCAGCTCCTCAAGCGTTTGCGCGATTTCGCGGCTGCGGCCGTAGAAGAGCGCGGCGTCGGCATCGTCGTCACCGAACGAGGCGAGGCCCGGAAACGGCGTAGGCCGGAGCTTTTCATCGATGGCAAACGCCTCCGGGTCGAGTCCCACGCGGCTCAGCGCGCCCGCCGCACGCAAGCCGGCCTTAAGCCGGTCCGCGATGCCTCGATCGGCGTCGATGCTGAAGTATCCGCTCGCATCGACACAGGGGGTCAAGTCCAGGCCTTGATCCTCGGCCCGCACTTTCGCGAGCCGGGTCTTGGCCTCCTCGCCGAGGCCCTCTTTCGGCGGCAGCAAGTATAGCGGCACGAGGCGCTTGCCCATATACCAGGCCGCGCCGAATTCGCTGAAGCATTCGTTGGAAGCCAGCCAATTTTCCGTGACCAGGCATACGACCACGCGGCACGCGCTTGCGGACGCGCGCAGCGCCTCTCGCCATTTGTCGCCGCCCGCGATGGCCTCGTGATCGATAAAAAGATCGGTGAAGCCGTTGGCTTTGAGCCACGCTTCGAGCGCGTTTGCTTTCGTGTCGTCTTTACTCGAATGGCTGATGAAAAGAACCGCCATCGCCCGCCCCAAACCCATTGCAGATAATATCCCTGAGGCGAAGCGTAGCAGCGCGGGGCTTGCCTGTCATTGGCTCTTCGTCATCCCGGAAAACGCTTTAGCGTTTATCCGGGATCTTAAGAGATGCCGGCGCCTGTAAAGATCCCGGTTCTGCGGTGCACCGTTTCACGCTGCACAGCGTCCGGGATGACAAGAGGGATAGCGCACGGCCCCAACCGCTGGCGCGGTTAAGACGGGGCTTGCGCCGGCCGCGCAATCGGGTAACGTTCGCCTGCGCAAACGAGGCGAGATCCCATGGCAAAAATCGGCGTGCCCCATTTTCACAACGACATCGGCGTCGAGAAGATTCACATCGGCGTGAAGGAATTTCAATGCATGGGCGCGCGGCCGCCCATGGACCACCCCCACATCTATCTCGATATGGGCGCCGACGATCAGATCGTGTGCCCTTATTGCTCGACGCTCTATATCCATGACAGCAATCTGCGCCCCGATCAGTCCGATCCGCCTTATTGCGTTTACGAATCGAGCGGTGCCGACGTGCGATGACAGCCGGCGGGCAAGCCAGCGAAGCGATCGCGATAGCCGGTGCCGGCATCGCGGGGCTGAGCGCTGCCATCGCGCTCAAGCTTCAAGGCTTCCCGGCCGCGGTCTTCGAGCGCGAGGAGGTGCTGGGTGAGGTGGGCGCGGGCCTCCAGGTGGGTCCCAATGCGACCCGCATCTTGGAGGGATGGAACCTCGACCTTCTCGGAGGCTCGGTGGAGCCCGAATCCATCGAGCTCAGAAATGCCGTGTCGGGCTCGCTCCTCAACACGATCCCGCTCAGGCGAGCCGCGCGCGTGCGCTATGGCGCCCCTTACGTCACGCTGATGCGCGCGGATCTTCAGAAGGCCTTGTTCACCCGCGCCCAGGAGCTTGAAATCCCGATCCGTTTCGGTGCGCCGGTCTCGCGGGTCCACGATGCCGGCGAGCAAGTCGCCTTCGAAGCGGGCGGCACATCCGGCGCGGCCGCAGCACTCATCGGCGCGGACGGGGTCAAGTCGCCGGTGCGCGAGCTCGCCGGCTTTAATCCGCGCCGCTATTCGGCGCAATCGGTGGCTTGGCGCGCCATGCTTCCGCTCGCTGCGATCCCGGCGCCGCTGAGAAGCGTGATAGCCGTTTGGATGGCGCCGGGGGCGCACCTTGTACACTATCCGGTTGACGGCGGCGCGAGCGTGAACGCGGTGCTCGTAATCTCCGATATCTTCCAAGGCGATGGCGCCGATCCTTCGGGCAGAGTGCTGCCTTATCTTCTCGGCCGGCTGGATGGCTGGGCCGCGCTGCCCCGCTCGGCTATCGCCTCGACGGAGGCCTGGCTGCACTGGCGGATGTTCGGCATCGAAAAATGGTCCGGCGGAGACGGCCGCATCCAGTCTATCGGCGATGCCTGGCATGCAATGCAGCCGCACCTCGGCTCGGGCGCTGTCATGGCCATCGAGGACGGCGCCGCGCTCGCTGCGAGTTTGAGCGCCGCGCAAGGCGGCATCGCCGAAGGCCTGAAGCTCTTCCGGGAAAACCGCGGGCGGCGCGTTTGGCAGGTCGCGCGCGCCTCCGCGCAAATGGGGCGGATTTACCAATGCCCGCAGCCCTTCGACATCGTCCGCGATCTCGCCATCCGCGTTTCATCCGGATCGAATCTGCTAAAATGGAACGATTGGCTCTACGGCGTCCAGCGTGAGGGGCTACCCGGCAGCTGAAAAGGCGGCGTTGGTCCTTTGCGGAGACTGATGAGCAGCTTAGCCTGGCTGGATATAGGCCGGGCCACCCCGGATTTCTCTGCAAGGGTTTAACATGTCTGCCTCACCGCCCTCCGGCCAGATCCCGCCTCCCCGATTCGGCTCGCTCCGGGAAACAGCAATCGCCGGGTTGGCCTTGGCCGCGATTGGCGCCGCTGCCTATGAATTTTACGAAGCCGGGCTTTATCAGCCGAATATCTTGGCACAAGGGCACGCCGCATACACAGATGGGAATTCACACCGCGTTACGGCTGCAACGCGGCAAATCCAGATAGGTAAAAGCGTCTTCTGGCAGGTCGAGCTGTCTCCGGGCGTGTGGAAGGACTGCGGTGCAGACTGTGCCGGGACTCTCCGTAAAGCCGCGGCGGCCGATTAGATTATCCAAGCCTGTTGACGTTCACTTGCAAATCGGGGCGTCTGTTCAGCGTCTGATACACCACACAATAGCGCTCGGTCAGCTTTAGAAGCTGGGCGATCGAATCGTCCGGCGCATCGGTCTCGATATCGAAGGAAAGGCGGATCGACTTGAAGCCAACCGGGGCCTCCTTATCGACGGCCAGCGTTCCGCGGAAATCGAGATCGCCCTCCGCCCGCACGATACCCTTCTTAAGCGGAACCCCGAGTGCGGTTGCAACCGCCTTTAGCGTCACGCCGGCGCAAGCGGCAAGCGCCTCGAGCAGCATATCGCCGGAGCATAGCTCAAGGCCGCTGCCACCGGTTGCCGGGTGAAGCCCCGCAACCGATAAGCCGCGCCCCGTTTCGACCTTGCAGGCGATGGCCAGCTCGTCGATTGCCCCTTGCGCCTTGAGCGTGACAGTTGCGGCGCCGGGCTCCTCGCGATACTTTTCTTTGATCGGCGTCTGCAGGGCCCTCAAAGCTTCTTTGTCCATAAAGTTCTTCCTTTTTTATTTTCTTTCAGTTTGCTCTATGTCATCTGCTCAGCAGGCGTCCTTCATCGATAGCAGCGAAAAGCCGGAGGCCATTATGGTCATTAACTCCCGAAATCAAGAAAAAAACCGTTTGCCCGGAAGGGGCCGCATCTATGCTTCCATAGCCGAAACGACCGGAGACACGCCTATTGTACGCCTTGACAAGCTTGCGCGCATACATCGGGTCGGGGCTAATTTGCTCGCAAAGCTTGAATTCTTCAACCCGATTGGAAGCGTGAAAGACCGTATCGGCATCTTCATGATCGAGGCGATGGAGCAAGCGGGATTGATCCAGCCCGGAAAAAGCGTTTTGATTGAGCCGACCTCGGGCAACACCGGCATTGCGCTTGCCTTTGTGGCGGCAGCATACGACTATCGCCTGATCCTCGTTATGCCGGAATCGATGTCGGTGGAGCGCCGGAAAATGCTTGCGCTTTTCGGGGCGAAGCTGGTGCTGACGCCTGCCGAGCTCGGGATGAAGGGAAGCATCGCCAAAGCAGAGGAGCTTCTCACGACCGTACCCAATGCGGTTATGCCCCAGCAATTCGACAACCCGGCCAATCCGGAGATTCACCGCCTCACGACGGCGGAGGAAATCTGGAACGACACGGGCGGCACAGTCGATATGGTCGTTTGCGGCGTGGGCACAGGCGGCACGATCACGGGCATAGGCTTAGGGCTGAAGGCGCGGAACCCGGACGTAAAAATAATCGCGGTGGAACCCGCAGAGTCGCCGGTTTTGTCGGGGGGCCGGCCGGGGCCGCATAGAATTCAGGGCATCGGCGTGGGCTTCGTCCCCAAGGTGCTCGACACCAAGGTGGTCGACGAGGTTGTCGCGGTCAACAGCCAAACCGCCATCGACATGGCCCGCCGGATCGCGTTCATGGAAGGCGTTCCGGGGGGCATCTCGTCGGGAGCCGCTGTAGCAGCGGCAGTCTGGGTGGGCTCCCGCCCAGAGAACGATGGCAAGAACATCGTGATCATCTTGCCGTCTTTCGCCGAGCGCTATCTGTCGACGCCGCTGTTCGAAGGGCTATAACGGAGCGGCCCTTCCGCTTCGCGGGAGAAGCCCCGCTCTGCTGAACTCTGCTCGAAGCCGTATCCCCTACCGTGCGCCGTTCGAGTTCCGTATACTGGCATCGAAAAAACTGGAGGACGCAATGGCCGTCAACGCCCCAAGTGAACAGAACCGCCACGCCCCCGGCCGGGGGCGGGTTTACGACAGCATCGCCGAAACGATTGGAGATACGCCCATTGTGCGCCTCGAAAAGCTCGCCCGGGTGAATAGCGTTGGAGCAAACTTGCTTGCGAAACTAGAATTTTTCAACCCGGTTTCGAGTGTGAAGGACCGTATCGGAGTTTCAATGATCGAGGCGTTGGAGCATGCGGGAAAGATCGAGCCGGGAAAGAGCGTTCTTGTGGAGCCCACTTCCGGCAATACCGGCATTGCGCTTGCATTCGTGGCCGCCGCGCACGGCTATCGCCTGATCCTCGTCATGCCAGAATCGATGTCGCTCGAACGGCGGAAAATGCTTCTGTTATTCGGTGCCGAGCTGGTTCTCACACCGGCCGCGCTTGGCATGAAAGGGGCCATAGCCAAGGCAGAGGAACTTATCGCCACGATGCCATTCGCCGTAATGCCGCAGCAGTTCGAAAACCCGGCCAATCCCGAGATCCATCGCAAGACAACGGCCGAGGAAATCTGGAACGACACGAAAGGCAGCGTCGACATCGTAGTCTCAGGGATCGGTACGGGGGGAACGCTTACTGGCGTGGGGCAAGTCTTGAAGCCGCGGAAACCCAGCTTGAAAATGATTGCCGTGGAGCCGGAAGAATCCGCGGTGTTGTCGGGCGGTCAGCCGGGACCGCACAAAATTCAAGGCATCGGGGCAGGCTTCGTTCCTGGAGTGCTCGATCGGGGTGTGATCGACGAGGTCGTCACGGTCAATAGTCAGAAAGCGATCGATGTAGCGCGGCAGACTGCCCGGCTGGAGGGCATAGCGGTAGGCATCTCGTCCGGCGCCGCAATCGCCGCAGCAATATCGGTTGGCTCGCGCCCCGAATCCCAAGGCAAGAACATCGTAATTATCGTGCCGTCCTTCGCGGAGCGTTATTTGTCGACAGCGCTGTTCGAAGGGCTGTGAGATAGAAACTCTTCTTCTTCCACTGGCGAACCTTGCGTTGTTTCAATTTGCTCTTCGCAATATGCTCTAGTACTCTTGGTTAAGATCCTAATAATAGATTAACGAAAACTGGGAGGGTACCGTGGACGATGATGCTCAGAATGCGGGGAGCAATCGCCCCCCGGGGCGGGGCCGCATTTACTCTTCCATCGCCGAGACGATAGGAGATACGCCTATCGTGCAGCTTGAAAAGCTCGCGCGGGTATACCGGGTAGGGGCGAACTTACTTGCAAAGCTTGAATTTTTTAACCCGATTGGGAGCGTCAAAGACCGCATCGGCGTCTGCATGATCGAAGAGATGGAGCGGTCGGGAAAAATCCAGCCGGGCAAAAGCGTTCTTATCGAGCCCACTTCCGGCAATACGGGCATCGCGCTCGCCTTTGTAGCAGCCGCGCGCGGCTACCGGCTGATCCTCGTTATGCCCGAATCGATGTCGATTGAGCGCCGGAAAATGCTCTCGCTGCTCGGCGCCAAGATTGTTTTGACGCCGGCTGCTCTCGGTATGGCGGGCACTATCTCAAAGGCGCAGGAGCTTCTCGCGAGCATACCCTACGCGGTCATGCCCCAGCAATTCGAGAATTTCGCCAATCCAGAGGCCCATCGCCGCACGACCGCGGAGGAAATCTGGAACGACACCGGAGGCACCGTCGACATAGTCGTTTCCGGCGTGGGGACGGGCGGCACGCTCACCGGCATCGGCTGGGCGTTGAAGCCGCGCAAGCCCAGCCTGCAAATGATTGCAGTCGAACCCGCGGAGTCACCGGTCTTGTCCGGCGGCAGGCCGGGTCCTCACAAAATACAGGGCATAGGCACCGGATTCATTCCGAAGGTGCTAGACCGCCGGATGATCGATGGGGTTGTCGCCGTGCACAGTCAGACCGCCATCGAAATGGCCCGTCAAGTTGCGCGCCTGGAAGGAATTCCAATTGGTATTTCCTCGGGTGCAGCCATTGCGGCAGGAGTGGAAGTAGGCTCGCGCCCGGAAAACGAAGGGAAGAACGTCGTGATTATCGTGCCCTCCTTTGCAGAGCGCTATCTGTCGACGTCGCTATTCGAGGGGCTCTGAGGGATTTGCGCCCTCTGCCGCACATATTCCGGGGAGGCATCGCAGGCGGCCAATTTGTGGCACCGGCGAGCGCTGAGGGCGCGTTCCGCACAGAACCCCTTGCATAAAGTTTACCAACGCGCTTTGATACCTCCATTGACACAGATCAAACTTTGTCCGCGACGCTTCTCAATTCGCATGATCTGTTGTTAACATATGCCATCCACCTCGGCTGGCTCGATGAGGTTGTTCATGGGCAAGGGTGAAGTTTTTGTCCTACGTTGAAAATTCAACCCGCTGCGGTGCGTGCGCAGTCCGGCAAAGGGCGGTTTGCGACGCCCTCCTCCCGGACGAAATCCAGGCCCTGAACCGGATTTCAAGACGGCGCGTCGTTCCGCCTGGGCAAATGATTTTAGGCGAAGGCGAGGCTCATACGATGTTTGCAAACATTGTCTCGGGCGTGGTGAAACTTACCAAAACGCTCGAAGACGGCCGGCAGCATATCATCGGACTGCTTTTTGCCTCGGATTTTCTAGGCAGAGCCTTCCGCAAGGATAACCCGTACTTTGCCGAAGCCGCTACGGAAGTCGAGCTCTGCGTTTTTCCGGCAGCTGGGTTCGAGAAGCTACTCATCGAGCATCCAGAGCTTGAGCACCGGCTTTTTCAATACACGCTGTCTGAGCTCGATGCCTGTCAGGAATGGATGCTGCTGCTCGCGCGCAAAAAGGCCGAGGAACGCGTCGCAAGCTTTCTGCTCATGATCGCAAAGCGCGTGCCGAGCGTCGGCTGCGGCCATTCGGGCAATAGCGAGGAGATCCGCTTTCAATTGCCGTTATCCCGCGCCGAGATCTCCGATTGTCTCGGGCTTACGATCGAGACGGTGAGCAGGCAGATGACCCGTTTGAAGACAAAAGGCGTTATCGAGCTCGTCAACTACCGTGAAATCGTGATCCCTTGCGTGCGGGCTCTTCGGGCCGCGGCATATGAGGCTTCTTCTTAGACACAGCGCGGCCCCTAATCGCCCGCTCAGTTGCCAAGCCCTATAGACACACGAAGCAGGGCGTCGTGCTGAGCTGCTATGGTTTCTCCCATCAGCTGCTGCCGGACGATCGGATAGAGAATATTCTGCTCCCAGTTATGGTGCCGGCGGTAATTCTCGAAGAAGGAGCGGAGCAAAAAGCCTAGAACGTGCACGTCGGTTCCCGGTTTAGCGCTGCAACCGTTCAGGAACGCCGACGTGATTTCAAGCACAAGGCCGTGGTCCGAGGCATGCTCGAACTCAAGCTGAAACAAGACAGCCTCCACGGATGCCTTTGTCCCGCCAAGGCTTCTGATCAATGGAAATAGGCATTTCTCATGCAGAAAAATGTGCCTTTTGAAAGACTTCTCCAAAAAGGCTAGCAACCGCACGGTTCTCCTGCTTTGGCGGCTTTCCGGAAGGCCGTCGGCCACTTTTTCCAGCGCAGCGCATAGCCGAAGGAGGCGCCGCTGGTCGCGCTCAAGCACCGCTAGGAACGCCTCCCCCAACGGCTGCAGCCTTCCGCTCCGCCGCTCCCTATACTGTTCAGCCTTCCCGTCCACCAATTTTCTTTCGGATTTTCTCTAAGCTGAGCATGCGCCGGCGCCGGCCCTACGCCTTGATCGAGATCAATGGCACGCGGCAATTTATCTGTGGCGGGAAGCGCTTGTGCGACAAAGCGGCCTCTTCTGCGTAATCGTATTAGCCGCTATTCGTTAGAGCGAGAAGGAGCCGCATTCAGTCAAAACGATCCGGCCGGGGTGAATGCAGTCCCGGCTAATAGATAGCGCATGCCTTTGTCTACCGGGCTTGATAACGGGAGAAATATCAATGGAAGTCGCAAGCAGAAAAGGGGGGGGCGCTGCTCTCCTCGATTGGGTGGCGTTCATAGCCACCCTCGGGGGCTTGGCCCTCGGAATTTTTATTGCGGAACGATCGCATGATCCTGTGATGCAGTTCCATGCCATTGTCTTTGCCGTTTTTGCTTTGCTGGGTGCCGCTTTCATGGCCCGCAAGGCGTTCAGCAGCACTGAAACCGTTGACACGAGCGGGTACCACGACAACGTCGTGAGAGCAGCGACGATTGCTGTCGTGTTCTGGGGCGTGGTTGGGTTTCTCGTTGGGGATATCATCGCATGGCAGCTCGCCTTCCCTGCGTTGAACCTCGATCTCCCGTGGACGACTTTCGGACGGCTTCGTGTGCTTCACACGTCCGGTGTGGTCTTCGCTTTCGGCGGTAATGCGCTGCTGGCGACGTCCTTCTACATCGTGCAACGCACGTCGCGCGCCCGGCTATGGGGCCGCTGGCTGCCCTGGTTCGTGTTCTGGGGCTGGCAGCTCATGCTCGTCATGGCCGCTTCGGGCTACATCCTCGGCGTTACGCAGTCTAAAGAATATGCCGAGCCGGAATGGTATGTCGACATTTGGATAACGGTCGTATGGGTCGCCTACCTCCTCGTGTTCCTCGGCACGATTATGACCCGCAGGGAGTCCCATATCTACGTCGCGAACTGGTTCTTCCTCGCCATGATCCTCACGATTGCGGTACTGCACCTCGGCAATAACCCCGCCGTGCCGGTCTCCTTCCTCGGAACGAAGAGCTACATCGTGTACTCCGGTGTCCAGGATGCAATGACGCAATGGTGGTACGGCCACAATGCTGTGGGCTTCTTCCTGACGGCCGGCTTCCTCGGCATCATGTACTACTTCGTGCCGAAACGCGCGGAACGGCCGGTTTATTCCTACAGGCTCTCCATCGTTCACTTCTGGGCGCTGGTCTTCACCTATATCTGGGCGGGTCCGCACCATCTCCACTATACGGCTCTGCCGGATTGGGCGCAGACGCTTGGCATGACTTTTTCCGTCATCCTGTGGATGCCTTCCTGGGGCGGTATGATCAACGGCCTTATGACGCTGTCGGGCGCGTGGGACAAACTCCGCACCGATCCTGTCATCCGCTTCCTCGTGGTCTCCGTTGCCTTCTACGGCATGTCGACCTTCGAAGGGCCGCTGATGAGCGTGCGCGCAGTGAACTCGCTCTCCCATTACACCGACTGGACAATCGGCCATGTGCATTCCGGTGCGCTTGGGTGGGTTGGCATGGTTTCCATGGGCGCCGTCTACTGCCTCGTTCCGTGGCTGTGGAAGCGTCAGGGGCTTTATTCCCAGCGGCTGGTCGAGTGGCACTTCTGGATCTCTACGCTTGGCATCCTGCTTTACATCACCGCGATGTGGGTATCCGGCATCATGCAGGGCCTGATGTGGCGTGCAACCGATAGCCTCGGCATCCTCCAATACTCCTTTGTGGAGAGCGTCGATGCGATGCACCCCTACTACATCATCCGTGCTACCGGCGGCGCGCTCTTCGTCCTCGGCAGCTTGATCATGGCCTATAACATCATCCGGACCATCCGTGGCGATGAGCCGGTGGATGTGGCCGACCAACCCAGGATTGCCGCCGCGCCCGAGCTGCGCGGAGCGCAAGTCCTTCCGGCCGAGTAGGAGGCGACTATGAAATTGCACGAACCATTCGAGAAACACTCACTGCTCCTGCTGGTCGGAATTCTCGTCATGATCTCCATTGGAGGCCTCGTCGAGATCGTCCCGCTGTTTTATCTCAAGTCCACGATCGAGAAGGTGGAGGGGATGCGTCCCTATTCGCCTCTCGAATTGGAGGGGCGGGACATCTATATCCGGGAGGGCTGCTATCTCTGCCATAGCCAGATGATCCGCAGCCTCAAGGACGAGGTGGAGCGCTACGGCCATTACAGCCTCGCTGCCGAAAGCATGTACGACCACCCCTTCCAATGGGGATCGAAGCGGACAGGTCCCGACCTCGCCCGCGTCGGCGGCAGGTACTCCGATGCCTGGCACGTCGCTCACATGGCGAACCCGCGCTCGGTCGTTCCGGAAAGCATCATGCCCGGCTATCCGCATATCGTCGCGCGCACCCTCGACTATGACGACATCGCCCAGAAGATGAAAACGCTACGTATCGTCGGAGTGCCCTACACCGATGAGCAGATCGCGAACGCGAAAGCGGACTTGGTTGCGCAGACCGATCCGGACGGCCCTGGCGCGGCTGCCGTGGCCACGCGCTACCCCAAGGCTGTGATTCGTACATTTGACGGCAAGCAGCCCGGTCAAGTGACCGAAGCTGACGCGCTGATCGCCTATCTTCAGATGCTCGGCACGCTTGTCGACTTCGCGAAGTACGACGAATCCGGCCCCAACCTGCGCTGAGGAACGATCATGACTTATGAATCAGCGCAGTCCATCTTCGGAATGGCAGGCCTCATACTCTTCTTGACGCTCTTTGCTGTTGTTGTGGCCTTCGTTATATGGCCCGGCAACCGGAAGAGCTTCGATGAGGCCAGCCGCATCCCACTGGAAAAAGACGATTTGAAACTTGGAGGCAGCAATGGCCGATAATCGTGATATCGACCACCACAGCGGCGTCGAAACGACCGGCCACGAATGGGACGGTATCAAAGAGTTGAATAACCCGCTGCCGCGCTGGTGGGTCTTAGTGTTCTACGCCACGATCGTCTGGGCGATTGGTTATTGGGTGGCTTTGCCATCCTGGCCGATGCTGACGGACTACACCAAAGGCATGCTCGGCTATAGCGAGCGTGCGGCTGTGAATGCGGCCGTCGCCGCGGACAAGGCCGCGCAAAGCCAATATACGGATTTGATCGCCAAGGAGAGCCTCGCGGAGATCAATGCGAACCCCGAGCTGTTGAAGTTTTCCATGACAGCAGGCCGCGCGGCCTTCGTAAACAATTGTGCCGGCTGCCATGGCAGCGGCGCTCAAGGCGGCCCCGGCTTTCCGAATTTGAACGCCGGTAACTGGCGCTGGGGCGGCACCCTCGACGATATCGGCACGACGATCACTCACGGCGTCCGCAACGGGACGGACGCGGACGCCCGCGGGGCCGGAAGCCAGGGCATGCCGGAGCGCGCAAGCCTTCTGAACCCGCAACAGATCAGCGACGTTGCGGATTATGTCCTCGAACTCTCTAACCGCCCCCACGATGCGGCGGCTGCGGAGCGCGGTAAGGCCGTATTCAGCGGCGATGGCGCTTGCAACGGCTGTCACGGCGACGATGGCAAGGGCAATAAGGACCTTGGCTCGGCGAACCTGACCTCGGGAATCTTCCTATGGGGCGGCACGAAAGCCGACCTCGTGAAGACGATCGCCAATGGCCGTACGGGCGTCATGCCCGCTTGGGGAGGCAAGCTCGAACCCGCGACGATCAAGGAACTCGCCGAGTACGTGCATTCGCTCGGTGGCGGGCAATAAACTCTTCACGATGGCCGGGCGATCCCGGCCATGGCACCCGCAATATGCGCCGGCCAGCGACACCGGCGCATCTTGCGGCTAGCAAAGACTAGGATACATAAGGCTTAACGCATATGTAGCTGCGATGCGCTAGTCCCGCAGCTTAGGCCTTGGAGCATACAATGACCGAATTGCCGGCCGTCACCCCGCTCGCCCAGGAAGCCGCACCCGGCATTTCCAGAATCGATGCGAAAGCGGTAAACTCAAAAGAGTACCGCTCGCTCTATAAGGCGCGGGAGCCTGTTTACCCAAAGCTGGTTCGCGGCAAGTTCCGCAACATCAAGTGGGCGGTCATGATCGTGACGCTCGGCATCTACTATGTGTTGCCCTGGCTGCGGCTGGATCGCGGGCCCGGTCTTCCGGATCAGGCATTTCTGCTCGATTTCGCCCATCAGCGGCTTTACTTCTTTTGGCTCGAAATCTGGGCGCAGGAATTCTATTACGTCACCGGTATTCTCGTATTATCCGCGCTTGCACTTTTCCTTGTCACCGCATTGGCCGGCCGCGTGTGGTGCGGCTATGCTTGCCCCCAGACTGTGTGGACCGATCTTATGATCTTGGTCGAGCGTCTTTGGCAGGGCGATCGCAATGCGCGCATGAAGCTTGCCAAGTCGCCCTGGTCCCTTAACAAGGCGTTGCGGATTGCGGGAACTCATCTGAGCTGGCTTCTGATCGGCCTTTTGACGGGTGGCGCCTCCATCTTTTATTTTCGCGATGCCCCTACCCTGGCAAGTGAGCTTGCCAATTTCGATGCGCCTTCCCTTGCTTACATCTTCATCGGAATTTTCACCGCCTCGACCTATCTGCTTGGCGGCTTGGCCCGCGAGCAGGTCTGCACCTATATGTGCCCCTGGCCGCGCATTCAGGGCGCGATGTTCGACGCCGACTCCTTCCTCATCACCTATCGCGGCTTCCGAGGCGAACCGCGCGGGCCCCACAAGAAGGGCCAGAGCTGGGAAGGCCGCGGCGATTGCATCGATTGCGCGCAGTGCGTAGCCGTATGCCCCACCGGTATCGACATCCGCCACGGCCCGCAGCTAGAATGCATTCAGTGCGCGCTCTGCATCGACGCCTGCGACGAGATCATGGACAAGGTCGGCCGGCCGCGGAAGCTGATCGCTTACGACACCTACCGCAACCTGCAAGCCGAGGCGCATGGCGACCTCGCTCCCTTCCGCCCGATCCGGGCAAGAACGATGCTTTACACCAGCGCGTTTGTTCTCGTTTGCTTAGTCATGCTATTCGGGCTTACGCGAAAGACGGTGCTCGACGTAAACGTGGTGGCCGACCGTAACCCGCTTTTCGTTCAAATCCCCGGCGGCGGCATCCGGAACGGCTATACGGTACGGATTCTCAACAAGCTGCACGATGCGCGCAAATTCGCGATAACGGTTTCCGGCCTGCCGGATGCGACCCTCTCCTATATCGGCATCGAAGGGGCGCGTCCGCTTATCGAGGTGAAGCCAGACGACGTCCGCTCGGTGAAGGTCTACGTGACGATCCCTGGCGAGGAAGCCGCGAAATTGCCCGCATCGGCCGATATCGGCTTTATCGTTCGCGACACCGTTGACGGAACCGAAACAAAGCGCAATACAAATTTCAGAGGACCAGGACAGTGAGCGTACTTACCATGGAGACCCGCCTGAGGGGGAAGCACGTCCTATTTATCTTGCTGGGCTTTTTCGGCATCGTTTTCGCGGTGAACGGCGTTTTCGTCTATTCCGCTCTCAGCACTCTTCCCGGGGAGGAACGTGGAGCTACGTACGAGGCGGGCCTGCATTATAACACCACGCTTGCCGGGGAGCGCTCGCAGGAGGCGCTCCGCTGGTCGCATAAGTCGCGGATTTCGGCCGGTTCGCCGCTAACCGTGACCGTCGCGGATGCGGACGGCTCGCCTGTCGCGGGCCTTGCAATGGAAGGCTGGCTGGAGCGGCCCGCGTCTAACAGTGCCAATCGCAAACTGACCTTCAAAGAGGTCGATACCGGCCGCTACGAAGCTACCGCCGGAGACGCGGACGCAGGCGCCTGGGTTTTGGCGTTCACGGCACAGAAACCTCGCCCCGGAAGCGAACCTGCTATCTACCGTGTCAAGGAGCGGCTATGGATCGGCCCGGCGCATTAAGCGGATCTGAAACGGCGTCCCCAACCTACGCTGCCGGTAATGCGGCCTTAGCCGGCAGCAGCGCTTGCTGCACAATGCGCGCTGCCGCAACTTCCCCGGCTTTGGGAGGCGCGGCAAAAGCCGCTTCTATTCCCCCTGCTTCGCAAACCGTAACCCTCGCCGTGGAAAACATGGTTTGCGGCGGCTGCATGCGGAAAGTCGAGCAAGCGCTTCTCGCCGCGCCGGGCGTCGCCTCGGCACGGGCAAATCTATCCGCCAAGCGCGTCACCGTCGTATTCCAAGACCGGCAAGAAGCCGCGGCCTCCGGGCTCGTCGACACGCTCGGGGCCGTTGGGTTCCGGGCTGCCGAGCTTACGCCAGAAGCGATCGAATCCAGCCGCGACGACAGCCGCGGCTTTTTGAGCCGGCTTGCGGTCGCCGGATTCGCCGCCATGAATATCATGCTGTTCTCCGTTTCGGTCTGGGCCGGAGCGGATCCCGGCGATCCCACTCACCGGCTATTTTACTGGCTTTCGGCTGCTATCGCCCTGCCAGCCGTGGTGTACGCGGGCCAGCCTTTTTATAGCTCGGCGTGGGCTGCGCTGCGGCGCGCGCGCCTCAACATGGACGTGCCCATCTCACTTGCGATCATTTTGTCCGCATCGATGAGTATGTACCAAACGGTGAGAGGCGGCGACCAGGTCTATTTCGACGCAAGCGTCACGCTTTTGTTCTTTCTGCTCATTGGCCGTTACCTCGATCAGCGCGTCAGGACGCGCGCGCGCGGTGCCGCCGAGAACATTCTCAGTCTCAAAGCGCAGTGGGCGTATGTCATTGCAAGCGACGGCTCTGTCGAACGCCTGCCTTCGAGGCTGGTGGAACCGGGAATGCGCATTGCGGTTGCCGCCGGTGAGCGTTTTCCGGCCGACGGCGTCATCGTGCACGGCACGACTTCCATAGACGAGAGCTTGATCACCGGCGAAACCATGCCCCGCCAAACCGGTGTAAACGCCACGGTGTACGCGGGCTCCGTAAATCTCGGTGCGGCAGTCGAAATGGAGGCGCGAGCCGCCGAGGCGGACACGCTGCTTGCACAAATCGCCCGGCTTATGGAAACTGCCGAGCAGGCGCGCGGGCGCTATGTCCGGCTTGCGGATCGCGCCGCGCAATTCTATGCCCCAGCGGTTCATACGCTTGCTGGGCTGGCGTTCATGGGCTGGATGTTCGCCGGTGCGGGCTGGGAATATTCGCTGACCATTGCCATCGCCGTTCTCATTATCACCTGCCCATGCGCTCTGGCGCTTGCGGTGCCGGCTGTGCAAGTTGCGGCCTCCGCGCGCCTCTTCGATCACGGCATTCTTTTGAAGGCAGCCGATGGACTGGAACGGCTTGCAGAAGCCGACACAGCCGTTTTCGACAAGACGGGCACTCTGACGGCAGGGGTTCCCTCGCTTGCGAACGGCGCCGAAATCGGGGACGCCGATTTGAACGCGGCCGCAGTGCTTGCATCATCGAGCCGCCACCCTTATGCACAAGCGGTGGTGGCGGCAGCCAAGCAGCGTTTTGGAAGCATACAAGCCGCTTCCGGCGTTGAGGAAACTTCAGGAGCCGGCTTACGCCGCATTACGCCCGCCGGCGAGGAGCGGCTCGGCTCTGCATCCTGGTGCGGAGTCCCGCGGGCGCAAGCGGATTCCGCTTCCCTTTGGTATGTGCGGCCGGGCTCGGTGCCACTCGCCTTTCAATTCGAAGACAAGCTTCGCGAGGACGCCGCGCAAGCCATCGCGGCTCTACGCCGCGCTAAATACCGCATCCTTTTGCTTTCGGGGGACCGCAGCGAGTCCGTCGCGGCAGCGGCAGAAGCGGCTGGAATTGACGATTGGCATGCTGCGCTGAAGCCGCAGGAGAAAATCGAGCGGATCGAGGTGCTGAAGGCGCAGGGACACCGCGTTCTCATGGTTGGCGACGGTTTGAACGATGCCCCGGCCTTGGCGGCGGCTGACGCTTCGGTATCGCCCTCGACGGCAGCCGATGTGAGCCAGACCGCATCCGACGCGGTGTTTCAAGGCTCGAAGCTCATGGCCGTGGCCGAGCTTTTGGCGACGGCGCGCAAGACCCGCAGCATGGCGTTCCAGAACTTTGCAATCGCCATCGGCTATAACATGCTTTTCGTGCCCCTCGCCGTAGCGGGGCTGGTGACGCCGCTTATCGCCGCCATCGCGATGTCATCCTCGTCCATTATCGTCACAGTAAACGCGCTTCGCTTACGGACGGCGAAGCTGGAGTTAGCTGCATGAGCTCACTTGCCTGGCTTATTCCGGCGGCGCTCGGCTTGGGCGCCATCGGTCTCGCCGCATTTCTTTGGGCGCTCAAATCCGGCCAATACGAGGATTTGGAAGGTGCGGCTTACCGCGCGCTTGAGGATGAACCGCCGGCGCCGCGCCAGCGGCGCTGATCGTACAGTCGATCGGATTGCCCGCGGCGGAAGCTAGCCACGCCGCGTTGGATGCACAGGACCTTCGCGAGCGCTAAGCACGCAAGCGAAACCTTCCAAAGAGGGAATGCAGATTGGCCCGCGGTAGGCGGGCCAATTCTTAAGCATAGGCCGCCAGGGGTATGTTGTCGTTCATCGCCCCCCTGGGCATCTGGATTCTCTCGAAGCTAAAGGGCGCAAGTATCCCCATAACCGGGACTTCCGCTGAGACTGGCACCTGGTGGAATTTAGGAGACGCTTCGGTCTTCTCCCAGCCAGTTCTGTCCTCGTGAGCGCTTGCGCGGGCCGGCTCCGGCGTCCGCAGCGTGGCGAAAGCTTCCCTCATGCAAAGCGAAGCGATCAACTCGAGGATCACCGCCCAGAATATGGGCAAGCTGCGGCGCACTTTGGCCTCGTCCGCGCTCAGCACCCAAGCCAAGGTGTCGGCACCTGCGTCTTTTGCCGCTGGCCTGCCGTGCCCGAGAATCGCCTCCGCGCTTTGTACGCGTGCCTGCGCTTCTTGGACCTGCTCGCAATACTGCTTCGACTTCGGGGCTGTGACGTTGGAGCAGCCATTTGTCATATCCCATCTCGAGTTCGTTCTCAGCTCGTTAAGCTCGCTCGTAGCGAGCGCTTCAACGCGTTGAGCGCGCTCATACGCATCGATGCGCAGACCTTTGGACTCCGTCATCTCGGTGCGATAATGAACGGTGTACAAGATGGAGTTGGCAAGAACGAAGCCTAGCGCCAAGAACCAACTCGCCCGCCACAGCCAGGCGTCCCGATGGGACCCCTCCTCGGCGCGCTTGTCCGCCCAAGGCAGCATAATCCAGCTGATGATGACAACCGCGGCAAAGGCGAGGCCGAACATCGTCCCCGGAGCACCATCGGTTATCAATTTGCCATTTGAAAACGCGGCATATGCACTATAGGCACCGGCTACGCACCCTCCGGCCGCGATGAGGAGGCTGAGCGCATGCCGCTTGTTGTTATTCCCCATTCCAATCACTCATTGCCACGGCGTTGCAAACACTTGGCACGCTGGGTGGCGGCAGCTGCCTAAGACAAAAATGCGCAAACAAGCTAAAAATTTTGCTAACGGATTAACCGTTGCAGCCCGATTTGCCGTCTGAATACGGAAGGCATAGCTATCTATGCCTTTGCGGCCACACCTGTTTTTTTCAAACTTCGAGCCCACCGCGTGCTAGGATAAGGCTCATACCGCATCCGGTTGAATGCTTCGCGGCGCTCTGTTGTCATCCCGGAACGGCGCCCTTCGCGCCGTATCCGGGATCCTTACGGGTGCTTCGAATGTTGCAAGACCCCGGATAAGCGCTGACAGCGCTTTCCGGGGTGACGCCCGCGAGCTATTCAACCGGATTTGCTATCACTTCTCCTTACGGAGGGAACGCCCCATGAGAGCGATGGTTTTGAAAGCGCCGGGCAAGCCTCTCGTGCTGGAAAACCGGGAGAGGCCGCAGCCCTTGCCTGGGCAGCTGCTCTTGCGGGTCAAGGCCTGCGCGGTGTGCCGCACGGACCTTCACGTCGCAGATGGAGAACTGCCGGCTTGCTGCGGGGAGATTGTGCCGGGCCACGAGATCGTTGCCGAGGTTGCTGGCCTGGGAGAGGGCGTAACCGGCTTCACCGAGGGGCAGCGAATTGGCGTTGGCTGGCTCGGATTTACTTGCGGGGAGTGCGAGTTCTGCCGGCGCGGCGAGGAAAATCTCTGCGATTTCGCAAAGTTCACCGGCTGCCAGCTGGACGGAGGCTTTGCGGAATATGTGACGGCGGACGCCCGCTTCTGCTTCCCCATACCCGAAGGCTATAGCGACGCCGGGGCTGCTCCGCTTTTGTGTGCCGGCCTCATCGGATACCGCTCGCTGAAAATGGCAGGCCCCGGCCGCGCACTCGGCATTTACGGTTTCGGAGCGGCCGCGCATATCGTCGCTCAAGTTGCCGTGTACGAGGGCCGTGGCGTTTACGCCTTTACGCGTCCCGGAGACACGGCCGCGCAGGACTTTGCGCTTTCGCTCGGATGCTGCTGGGCCGGCGGCTCCAATGAAAGACCGGACACCTTGCTCGATGCGGCAATCATTTTTGCGCCCATCGGCGCCCTTGTTCCGGCAGCGCTGCGAGCTTTGAAAAAGGGCGGCGTCGCCGTTTGCGGCGGCATCCATATGTCGGACATCCCAAGCTTCCCGTATAGCATCCTGTGGGGCGAGCGCGTTGTGCGCTCCGTTGCAAACCTCACCCGGCGCGACGCCATCGAATTTCTCGAACTCGCACCCAAGGTGCCGGTCAAGACAACGGTACAAGTTTTCGGCCTGGCGGAAGCGAACGAGGCGCTGTCGCGGCTGCGGCGCGGGCAATTGACCGGTGCCGCCGTTCTCATCCCCTGAAACGCCCTTGCCCGGTAATGAGCAAGCGCAATGCCCCTCACCCCAACCCTCTCCGCATGGGAGAGGGAGCGGGCTGCGAGAGTTGCAACAGCGTCCCTTCTCCCATGGGGAGAAGGACAGGATGAGGGGCATTGCGCTTGATCATTACCGGATGCGGTAGCGGGCAGGCCTTAGTTAGCGCGCATGCGCCTGCGCCAGTCGAAAGAGTTAGCCGGCGCCCTAAATCAAAACTTTCTTGACGAACTCCGATTTCAGGCTCATGGCCCCGAAACCTTCGATTTTGCAATCAATATCGTGATCGCTATCGACGAGGCGAATGTTTTTGACCCTCGTCCCGATTTTGACGGACTTCGAGGAGCCCTTCAATTTCAGGTCCTTGATGACCGTGACGGTATCGCCGTCCTGCAATATGGTTCCGGCGGAGTCGCGGTAGATTCTGCCTCCCTCCGCGGGGGCGGCGGTGCTCGCAGCCGCATTCCACTCGTGCGCGCATTCCGGGCAAATATAAAGACTGCCATCCTCGTAGGTGAATGTGCTGCTGCATTTGGGGCAGGGCGGCAGTGCGCTCATGACGTTATCCTTGCGGTGAATTGGAGGACGCCGCCTTTGCCGCGGCACTTATAGAGACTAGCCTGCGGTGCCGCGTAACCGCTCCAAGTGCCGCCGCAGCGAGGCCTCCGCGTTGGCATACGGCTCTTGATGGGCCACACTCCAATACCGCAAGTTCTCGATCCGGATCGGCTCGCCCGTCACCGCGCAGCGCACATAGGCGCCGTTCTTCAGCACCTGAAATTCCCCATCAAGATAACGGATTTTCGCCTCTTGACCGAATGCGAAGGAACGCTCGATGCGATTCATACTGTCTTTCATGCCTCAAAGAAGACTGCCTTGGCTTCCGTCGTCCTTGTTTGGCGGGACGCTCCGCCGGTGAGTGACGAAGCTCTTACGCTCGAATGCGCGCAGGCCGTCCTCAGCAGTTCCACCGGAAACTCGTGCTGGAACGTGACCATCCGCGAACTCAATGTCAAGCCGGACGGGACCGCTCAGCGCGGCGGCGCGGCGGACGACGTGCCCGTCCTCGCCCCGCACGAGTGCGAATCCCCTGTCGAGCACACTTTTGTGGCTAAGCGTTCTCAGGAGCTGAGAGACCGAACTGGCCTCGAGCGCCTTGCGCTTCAATTTGTTGCGGATCCCCTGCTCCGCCCTTGACCAAAGCGAGTGCAGCCTTTCGCTTTGACGGGCGGCCGGGCCCGCAAGCAAGCCAGGATTGAGCCGGCCGGCGCGATCCGAAAGACGGTTGCGCTTCTGAGCCGCGTTCAGGCGGAACGCTCGCGCCGCCCCATCGCCCGCGCGCCCAAGCCTCTCGGCTGCACGCAGGAGCGGCGCCGAAATAAGCCGCGGGTTCAGCCGGACAGCGTAATGCTCGAACCGCCCGCGCGAGCGCTCGCTGAAATGCGCAAGCGACTGGCCGAGGCGCGCCGCCGCCGTATCGACACGCTGCCGGGGAATGGCCAGAAGCGTTTGAGGACGCGGTAATCCGCGTTCCGCGCCGCGGAACTCGGCCCGGAGCCTTTCCAGCTGGCGCCTCACGCAATGCCTCGCCCGGCCAGTGCATTCGGCGAGACGCAGGACAAGGTCGGAATGTTTCGGCACCGCCCATTCCGCCGCTTTGGTGGGCGTGGGCGCGCGCGCATCGGCGGCAAGGTCGATGAGCGTCCAATCGGTTTCGTGCCCCACAGCCGAGATCAGCGGGATCGCACTTTCGGCGGCTGCGCGGACAACCGCTTCCTCGTTGAAGCCCCAGAGGTCTTCGAGGCTGCCGCCGCCACGCGCGACGATCAGCAATTCCGGCCTCGGCAGCGGGCCGGACGCATCGAGCGCGTTGAAGCCGCGTATGGCAGCTGCGACCTCGGCGCCACAGGTTTCTCCCTGCACGCGGACAGGCCAAACGATGACATGGGTGGGGCAGCGCTCGGTGAAGCCGTGCAGCATGTCGCGTATCACCGCTCCCGTGGGCGACGTCACGATTCCAACCACTTGCGGCCAAAACGGCAGAGGCCGCTTCCGAGCCTCGTCGAATAGCCCTTCGGCCGCGAATCGCTTCTTGCGCTCCTCAAGCAACGCCATAAGCGCACCGGCGCCTGCGGGCTCCAACTGCTCGATGACAATTTGATAGCTCGATTTACCGGGAAAGGTCGTGACCCGGCCAGTGACGATAACCTCCAGCCCTTCCTCGGGCTTGAACTTCAGGCCGGAGAGCGTCCCGCGCCAAATCACCGCATCGATGCGCGCGCGCTCGTCCTTCAGCGAAAGATAAGCATGGCCCGAGCTATGCGGCCCGCGATATCCCGAGATTTCGCCGCGCAGCCGGACGAGACCGAACGCATCCTCTACCGTCCGCTTGATAGCGGACGAAAGCTCGGACACGGTATATTCCGCGATGTTGGAAAGCGGCGCCGCTTGCATCCTTGCTAACATGACCCTGCCGGTACTTAATGTCCATGGGCGCGAGCATGGCGCGATTCGCCTGCGTGAGGCGAGACGGTCAAGCTGCTAAGCGGCTTTTGCCGCTGTTGGAATTGGCGGCGAGCACAGGCGCATCGCCAGGGCACCGGTCGCATCGCGCAATTTTCGTTTTGCCTCCGGCATTTCCGGGATGGCACCGGTAGGTGAACCATTCAACCGGATTCCGTATGGGATCTTTGCAAATGCCGGCGTCTTTTAAGATCCCGGATTGTATGTTGCTGACGGCTAACTTTCCCGCCCAGCGAATCGGCGAAGGTGAGCCCGTGAGGAGGGCGGCCGCCCTCCTCACGGGCGGCGCG
>JBKQOR010000141.1:0-10791 GCA_052145435.1 Rhodomicrobium sp.
TGCCGGCAAAGGTCTAGGAGGTCCCACTGGGGCAGGTAAGGATGGGATTCGACCTGCACGACTGCTGGCTTGATCCGGGCGGCTTCAAAAATCTCTTGAACTTTCTCCAAGTTTACATTCGATAAGCCGATCGACTTGCAGGGCCCTCATCGACCAGATGCTCCAACGCGCGCCAGGTCTCCATCAGCGTCACCCCCCGATCGTAGATCACCCGGCCCTGCCCGTCCCGCGGATCCTGCTCATCGCCCGGTTGGAAGGCATTGATTTTGCCAGCGCAAAACGACTCTTTGATAGCCTCACCAACCGCATGTTCATTGCGGTAGCGTTCCGCGCAATCAAAGTGGCGAAATCCCACTTCCAATGCAGTCTTGGTTGCCTGTGTGGTTGCGAGGGGATCGGGAATCAGCGTGCCAAACCCGAGGGCAGGCATCGCACCAGAACCGTGGGCAAGGGGGATCCTCCTGTAGCGAAGGGTGTCAGGGGGCGCCATGCTTATATTCCTTGACGAACTTTTTGGTTGCAGCCGCTTGCCCCATGCCGGTAACAGCGACGGCGCGCAGACGTAGCCACAGGGCCCCACTCCCCAGGGCGACGCCATTGTGTATCGGCGAGCGCGAAAGTCGGCTCGGGAACCAAGATGTCCGTCTTTTGTTCCATGGCGAACGAGATGCGACAACAGCTACGCAGCTACCCAGTCCAGCGGGAGATAGCCAAGCCGGATGTTGGACATGTCCGGATTAAGGTGGAGGCCTGCGGCGGCTTCTCACGATGTGAGAGTGTACGCCGCTGCTAAACACACCGCTGGCGCGCATTGCTTAATCTTCCGTTTTGAGCGGGCCTGAAGGCAGCGCTTGGGCGTAGGGAGCAGCACAATGCTCACTGAAAAAAGTCAAAGTGCGGATAGGGGCGCGACAAGTTCAATCGCTGCAAGTTCGAAAGACGGAACCAGCTCACCGGCGGCTGACACTTCGAAGAGTGAAGCGCCATCCGGATCGAATGCTCCAACCAGCCATAAGCCATTTCGAAGGCGGCACTTGCTGTTGGGGGGAGTCGCAGCTTTGCTGCTGGCAGCAATCCTTGTCTTCGGGATCCCGTTGATCAAGCAAGCTCTCAACACCGTCTCGACCGATGATGCCTATGTGAACGGTCACGTGACGTTCGTTTCGGCCCGCGTCCCCGGCCAAGTATCGAGAGTTCTCGTGGATGACAATAACCGCGTCCACAAAGGCGCTCTCCTCGCCGAACTCGACAGGGAGCCCTATGAAGTCATAGTTGCGACCAAGAAAGCGGCCGTCGATACCGCGAAGGCGGACCTGACGGCGGCTGAAGCATCGGTGCGTGGCGTCGAAGCGAGGGCTAGAAGTCAACATTGGAAACTCCAGCACGCCATGGAGGACGTCGACAACCAGATCAAACTGCTTCAGGCGAAAATCGCCGCCCTCGATAAAAGCAGGGCCTCACTAAAACTGGCGGAGGTAGAATTCGAGAGAACGAGCAAGCTGGTTGCCACCGGGTTAGCGGCCAGCCACGAGCAGTTCGATCAACGCGAAGCAGCGTTATCGGTCGCCCGGGCAGATGTGACCCAGGCCTTGGCTGACATCCACCAAATCCGTGTCTCTTTGGGGCTGCCCGCCACGCCTGAGAGGGACGGAGACCTGGGGCTGGTGCCGCCCCATCTGGATCAGACTTTTTCCTCGGTTCGCGCGGCGCAGGCAGAGTTGATTCAGACTGCCGCCGAGCTTGGTGTTAGTGAATCGTACAATCAAACTCCAACACAAATGCTCGAAGAATTCGAGAAACGTGGCGGTGGCAACGTTGACACGACCCTTTCCCGCCTCGTCCCCGATTCCCCCGCAGTCAGACAGGCCGGGGCAAAACTTGAATCCGCCCGGCGCGATCTCGACCAGGCTGAATTAAACCTTCGCTATTGCCGCATCGTAGCTGACATCGATGGCGTTATCACACGCCGTAATGTCAATCCCGGCGATGACGTTCTGGCGGGGCAAGGTCTGATGGCGATCCGTTCGCTTAGGGAAATCTGGATCGACGCCAATTTCAAGGAAACGCAGCTTGGGGATTTGCGCATCGGCCAGGCGGCCGATCTTTATGCCGATATGTATGGAAGCCGGCACGTATTCCGTGGCCGGATCACCGGTTTTACCATGGGGACGGGGTCGACATTGGCTCTGCTTCCGCCTCAGAACGCGACGGGCAACTTCGTCAAAGTGGTGCAGCGCTTGCCTGTCCGCATCGAGCTTCAAGACTACGACCCGGATAAAGACCCCCTGTTCATCGGCCTTTCCGTTGTCCCCTATGTCTACATCAATAGGCCGGCAAGCGGGCCCGATGGTGGGAAGGTTCTGCAAGCGTCCCTGCCGGGATCGCCTCCCGATATTGAGGCCGCGACCCCAATGGCCCGCAACAAATGACCGAGGCGGCGCTTTCAGTTCGCAAACAGCAAGTGGCTATAAACCCTTGGATTGTCGCCGCCGCTGTTGTGGTGCCAACCTTTATGGAGGTGCTCGACACCACCATTGCTGTGGTCGCGTTGCGCTATATCGCAGGCGGATTATCGACATCGGTCAACGACGGCGAATGGGTGATCACGAGTTACCTGGCCGCCAACGCAATTATCCTGCCGATGACCGGATGGCTGAGCGCCCGCTTCGGGCGCCGCAATTACTTCCTGGCCTCGATATTAATCTTTACCATAGGCTCGGGACTGTGCGGGATGGCAACGAGTCTTTCTCAGCTGATCCTATTCCGCGCGATTCAAGGCTTGGCAGGCGGTGGCCTGCAGCCAAGCAGCCAGGCAGTGCTGCTCGACGCCTTTCCAGCGGAAAAGCAAGGCACCGCCATGACGCTGTTCGCCGTGGCTGCCCTGATCGCGCCGGTTGCCGGTCCCACCCTGGGCGGCTGGATTACGGACAATTATTCATGGCGGTGGGTTTTCTACATCAACGTTCCCGTCGGACTCCTGGCCTTCGCTGCCTGCTATTCTGTGGTCCACGACCCCGGTTATCTCGCCGCTGAGCGCGCGGAACAAAGGAGGCGACCCTCCCGCTTTGATACGATCGGTTTGTCCTTACTCGTCGTCACCATCGTTTGCTGGGAAATCATGCTCAGCAAGGGCCAGGAGTGGGATTGGCTGGGCGACCCATTCTGGCGTGTGCAGACCATGGTGATCCTTTTCGTACTTGCGCTCACCGGTCTGATCTTCTGGGAAATCCGCCACCCCAACCCGGTGGTTAACTTCCGGCCGCTGCTGGAGCGCAATTTTAGCGCCTGCTGCCTCATTATATTTACCGCTTACGCGGTGCTCTATGGTGCGAGCACCTCATTGCCCGGACTGCTTCAATCCCTATTTGGTTACAACGCGCTGCAAGCCGGGCTCGTCATGTCGCCGGCGGGCTTTTTTGCGCTGTTGACGCTGCCGGCCGTGGGCTTTCTGATCGGCCGGCAGACCGATGCGCGCTGGGTCATCTTCGCGGGTGTGTTGGCCATGGCGGCCGGTAATTATTGGATGTCACAGCTTAACCTCTACATCAGCCCCGGGCAGGTTGTTTGGCCGAGGGTCGTGCTGATTGTGGGATTGTCCATATGTTTTGCCCCCGCAAATGTCGCCGCCTATCTCTACACTCCAGTGGCATTGCGCGGAGCCGCCGTTGGCCTTCTGAGTTTGTTGCGCAACGAGGGCGGGAGCGTGGGAACCTCGCTCAGCCAGGCTCTGCAGGAGCGGCGCGAGCAATTCCACACCCTTCGGCTCGGGGAGTATCTCGACCCCTTCAACCCGGCCGTGCATTCCTTCCTCGAACAGACCCGGGCGCAGTTCCTCCAGCAGACGGGCGATCCAGCCTTGTCACAGGAGTTGGCCCGGCAGACACTCGCAAATCTTCGCCAGCAGCAGGCATCCGCCCTCGCCTATTTTGACTGCTTTTGGGTGTTCGCCGTTATCATGCTTGTGCTCGTGCCAATCATTCTCCTGATGAAGCGGTCGGTAGCCGAGAAAGGCACCCGCGTTGGCGGGGAATGACGGCCGGGCGTTGTTGGACCAGCAATCCGGAAAGGGGTTTTGAGATGTCGCGACTGTTAGCGCTGATCAAGAGGCGAGCCCCATGGGCCGTGAAGGACGGCAAGCCGTCCTGGATCGTCATATACGTGACCGCCTCCGTTCTAATCCCCGCCGTTTTTGTCATCGTCTTCCGCCGCGCCCTGGGCCTCGAAGACATCAGCTAAACCAGCGGCGTGGGCATCGCGGCCATCCTTGCAATCGTTGGCATTATCGGATTGGGTGTCGCCCTTATGGCGGCGATTTTTTACAGTAGCCGCAGCGGCATGGACGATGAGGTGTGAATGGCTGCACTGCGTGCGCACTCTCTCCCGGTGAAATTTCAGATATGTGGGACACTGGCCCATCCCTACCCGCCGCAAGGGAACGACGCCCAGTGTGGATTTGCGTGCCATACGATCGTGAAGACAAGAGATTACGTCTTCACGGAGTACGGGCACAGGTGAAGCCGTACTAAGGATCGCCAGCGCTTCGCCGAAAGCGCCGCTGCGCGGCTGTAGTAGTGCACCGTGACAGTTAACACGGGCTGGTGGACTTCAAGCGATTGGGAAGAGATAAAGCAAGCTGCCTAAAGGCCAAGATATTTCACCGGCTAGGGCACCCATTGGTTTTGCGATGAGGCCCCAGACCACGGCATCGAGGCTATACGGCCCGGCGCCGGCGGAGATGATCACGATCAGCATGAACGCATACGGCGTCTCTGGCAGGTAAAGCCAATCGTCGATGCGGTCCGCTTCATCAATTGCCTTGTAGGACCTGATGCGTTGCCGGCCTGATGTAGCGAGCGCAACCAATAGGATCACCAAAAGACCAAGCGCCGCTAGTGGGGCAAGGAGCCCGATGAAGACGGCGCCGCCCGCGGTGAACTCGATCGTTGGCACCCACCATTGATTAAACCAGAGGGCAGGTACGTGGAGCACCTTTAGCTCGTCGACGAACGTGCGATGGCGCTCTGCGTCGAAAAGCTTGTGGTAGCCAGAGAAAAGGAAAAACGCCCCGGCCGCGACGCGGTTAAGAGTCAGGGCGATGCTGGCCCACCCGATTCCATCGAATAGCACGTCAATCATCTTGGCTCCCAGGTGATAAAAGCCGCGCTGCGTGTCATCGAACCCAGCTGCATTTATCTGAGCGTTCTCACAGTCGCGAAGCCTTCATTCTCAGCCTGAAGGAGCCCTATCGTGGCAGGGGTCCCTCTCTCACGTCCTCTCACCTATTCATGTCGTTGTGCTTCTGGGTCAACACCTGTGCGGCCGGGCCGGAGGACGCCGGGTTTTGGCCGGTGATCAGCAAGCCGTCGCTGACCGTATGAACGCCCCAGTTTTTGACCTTCGAAAAAGTTGCACCGAGCTTCATGAGTTCGTCCTCGACTAGGAACGGCACAACCT
Organism: Rhodomicrobium sp.; assembly: GCA_052145435.1. GTDB lineage: Bacteria > Pseudomonadota > Alphaproteobacteria > Rhizobiales > Rhodomicrobiaceae > Rhodomicrobium. The sequence goes on from JBKQOR010000141.1 coordinate 5,455, forward strand.
TCGTCAAACCCACGTCTTCCTCCTCACCATCGGTAAAGCCTGTCACGCTCTTGCCCTCGACAAGCGGCGGCGCAATGCACCGCCGCCCGGTGTCTTAACGTGCCGCAGTGCGCCGGAGGCGTGGCAAACCAGGGCGGCCGGCTTGCCAGCTTCAAGGAAGGACTCGATCAGCCTGATTGAATTCTCGTCCTCGGCGAGATCCCACATCGGGCCGTGGCCGCCCGGATAGAATACGGCGTCGAAATCCTCTTGTTTAACGCTGTCGAGGCGAACCGTCTTGCCTAGCTGGGCCTCTGCGGCGTCGTCCTTTTCGAACCGCCGGGTGATGTCAGTTTGGAATTCCGGCTCATTGCTCTTGGGGTCGAGGGGCGGGCGACCGCCCTTCGGCGAGGCGAGAGTGATCTGAGCGCCTGCGTCTTTGAAGACGTAATATGGGGCAGCCAGCTCCTCCAGCCAAAAGCCCGTCTTGCGTCCCGTATCGCCGAGTTGGCAGTGCGAGGTGAGAACCATCAGGACTTTCATGATTCGCTCCTATTCTTGCTTGGATTGCGTCAAGGCTGCGTCGGCAACACCCATCCGCCTCGATCATGCCTTAAACTTAACGACGTTACCCTCTCAGCAGGTACGCCCTTTCGAAATGCGTAGCTTTGTTAAGCAATGTGCCGCGGATCGTCTTTCCCGTTGATGTACTCCAGGCCGAGCTGCCCGATCGCCGTTACCTGAGTGACGTACTCGCCCGACTTCGCCCAATGAAAGTGCGGTGTATCGCCGGGTAAAGCGATGACGCTGCCAGGCGGATAGGCTTTCGCCTTATCGCCGTCAAACGTTTCGCCGAGACCAATGTAGAATACACCCGACATCACGGTGTAGGTCCGGTCTTCTGTGTGTTTGTGCGGCATCAGCTTCACCCCGGATGGTACCTTGACTCTGACGACATAAGGTCCCGGCTTGGTGGGCTCTCCCACAAGCACCGCCAGCCGCGCTTGCGGCGGGGACGCCGGGAATGGCTTCCATTCGACCTCTTCCGGCAGGAGCGGCGCCCCGCCAGTTGAACCGCTAGACATAGCGGGGGATAGGCCCGTCTTGCGGCGTTGTATTGTCTCCGAGATCGAGAAAGACCTCATCGAGGTAACACCAGCCCCAGCCCTCGGGGGGATCGTATCCCTCGATTATGGGGTGGCTGGTCTTATGGAAATGCTTGGCCGCGTGGCGATTCGGCGAGGAGTCGCAACAGCCGACATGCCCACAGGTCCGGCAGATCCTCAAGTGAACCCAAGGACTCCCGATTTTTAGGCACTCTTCGCAACCGCGTGCACTCGGTTTTACCGTTTGAATGGTGCCGGTGTGCGAACAAGCTTTGCTCATTGCGATCTCCTCCAGTTCCGGGCATCGGTCACGGCGTAATCCGGCCTAAGGCAAGCGGAAATGCGATGCCGGTCAAGGCTTGGCCTAACAGCGCGGCTACCCCGCATCAGGCAGCCAGCAGGCGGCAGCGCCTTCTCCCGCTGCGGCGGCGACACGTTTCTTCCATTCTGCATCGGATGCCCGCAGGCCCAGAGGCTTAGGCGAGCACATGCACAGAGAAAAGATTGTTCTTGTCGGTCCATGTCCTAATGGGCTCCCAGCCGCCGCTCCTCGCAAAGGCATGAAAGCCCGCCACAGTGTATTTGTACGAATTTTCGGTGTGGATCGTCTCGTCCGCCCGGAATTCGAAGGAGCGGCCGGCCACGGAGACCCGCTGAGGACGCGCCGTACGCAAATGCATTTCGATACGGCCTTCGCTCTCGTTGTAGAGAGCCAGGTGTTCGAAGGAACCCAGGTCGAATGTGCCGCCCAGGTCGCGGTTGATGTGTGCGAGGATATTGCGGTTGAAGGCGGCGGTCACGCCCTCTGCATCATCGTAAGCAGGCAGAAGAATATCGAGCGGCTTTTGCAGGTCGGCGCCTATGATGAACAGAGCATTGCTGCCAAGGAAGCGCCTCGCGGACCGCAGCAAAGAAAGAGCGTCCGGGGGCGCAAGGTTGCCAATTGTGGACCCCAGGAACAAGCCAATGCAGGGCGCTCCGCCAAACGGCAGCTTCATCCTGCCAAGATCGTGAAAGCCGCCAAGAAGGGGATGCACGAAAATGCGGGGGAATCTTTGCTTGATGCGGCGGGCTGCCGGAAACAGCGCGCTAGCCGATATCTCGATCGGTATGTAGGCAAGGGGACGATCGAGAGTTTCGAGCAGAAGCTCGGTTTTCCGGCTGGAGCCCGAGCCGAATTCTACAACAGCGGCGCCGGCCGGAACTGTCTCCCTGATTGCGGGGCCGCAGGATTTGAGCAACGCAATCTCGGTTCTCGTGAGGTAATATTCCGGCAGCTTCGTGATCAGCTCGAAAAGCTCCGAGCCGGGCTCGTCGTAGAAGAAGCGGCTCGGCAGCGCTTTCTGCCGAAGCGATAAGCCGTGCAGGACTTCCTCTAGGAAACCGGTACCAGTTGAGCAAGGAGGGGTCTCGAATTCAAAAGCCTGGCTCATTGCTAAGCATCCCTCTCAAGACGAAGGCCCATGAACTGCCAGCGCTGATGCGGACAAAAGAATTTCCTGTAGTTGGCGCGCAGGTGACCATTAGGCGTGGCGAATGACCGCCGCGCTGCACGAGCTGATTGCAAATGAATTTGCCGTTATATTCGCCAAGCGGTCCCGCACTGTCTTGATCCTCCGCGGACTATGGTGCTGCGATCTCAGGCCACAGCGGCGCTGCAGCCGATGCGCGACTTGTTCTTCTTGTTATGCGTCCTCGCGATCACCGCGCCTGCATAAGCATACCAGCACCCCTGGGCCGCCAACCCGCTCTAAGCGCCGCCACGTGGTCCGCAAGAGAAGCTAGATGCGGCGGAACCGCTAGCAGTTTCAAGCCCTCAGTCCGAAGGCGCCTCATCGCCTAGCTCCAGTTCGACCCATCGGCCGAACCCAAGTGTGAGCACCACGGTGAATCCTTCCGCGACATTTTCGTTCCTTCGATTTACTCTATTTTGGTGCGGGAGACATCCAACGCCCCCTAGCTTCGTTGCCGGCGCACTCTGCCGTTCTCTGCTGCAGACCTCCGCTACAAGATCTTCTGGGCTGCAGTGACTGCGATCCTGACGCCGGTTAAACAGGCGGTCTGCGGTTTGCCACTAGTTCCGATCCCATGCGTAGCGCGCAGCATTCCAATCCCGTTAAGCCGCCGTACCACGGCTAAACTTGGGCTGGGACTTTCCAAGTGGCAGTGTGGACGGTCTTCCTTCGCCAAGCAAAGGCACGCGGCAGGTAAAAGTTGACCGAAAGCACGTACGGCGTCACACTCTTCCTCCCGCGCCCCCGGCACTTTCGGCCGGGCAAGCTCTTTGGCCAAGTGGACCCTGGTATCTTGAAATGGCTCACTGGCCGCGACCCACGATCCCGGAGGTATCGGGGAACTAAGCCGGCGCCCCCAACCCGGGCCCGATCGCGCTCCCGAGAGCGAGCCGATGATTGGCATTCTACATGCCCGGTGTTCCCAAGCTCCAAGCGATTTTCCCGGAGGCCTTCCGACTCGGGAACCGGCCGAGCACGACCGTATTATGCACCCTCGACACTCCTGCAAGGGTCTTTATTTAAACACCTGCTCACCGGAGCGCGCATCAGGCTGCATGTGCCAATCACCTGGCCGATGCAAGAAGGCGTCAAAGCGAGGAACATGCATGGTAAACATCGAAAAGTATGAGGTCCTGATAATTGGGGGAGGACAGGCACGCATTCCTCTAGCCACAGATTGAACACGATGGAGCTGGCCACGTGAGACAAGACACTGGCTTCCATAATCATCGCATTGAACGCACATCTCCCCTCCGACTGGTCCGGACAGAGCTGCCTACCGGGACCATCGAACTCGCGAGATTTCTGATCGGAAAAACGCTTATCCGCAATCTTAGGCATGTCCGTTTGAGCGGACGGATTGTTGAAACGGAGGCTTATCCGCCAGGCGATGCCAGCGGTCATGCCTATCGAGGGCCGGCTGCAAGAAACCGCACGCTCTTTCTGGGGCATGGATACGCATATGTCTACCTCAACTATGGAGTGTCCTATCTGCTGAACGTTACCAGCGAGGAGCCAGGCATCGGCGCCGGGATTTTGCTTCGAGCGCTTGAGCCCCTCGAGGGAATCTCCCAGATGGAACATAACCGGCGAACAACAGCCGTTGTCGATCTCATGAGGGGGCCTGGACGTCTCACCGAGGCGATGGCAGTTGATATGGATTGCGATGGTGAGGATCTGTGTCAAGCGCAAACCCTCTGGCTTGGAACGGCGATTCGCCCAACAGGTTCTATCGGCCAAAGCGTCCGCATCGGAATTTCTCAGGAGTGCGGTCAGCTGCGACGCTTCTATGAGCGCAGTTCTCCCTTTGTCAGTGGTCCGAAGCGCCTTAGCTTGTAAGCACCGCTGCGCTAACGATGAGTGTTGTGCCCTTTAGAGGAACGTATCGAGCGCTGCCCTCGCGCCCGGCGAATATTTAGTCATGCGCTAGTTCACGGTCTTAACAGCAAGAAAACAGGGAGCGAGGGTAGCATTATGATAAACGGCATCAACGATGAGCTCATTCTTGCGGCCCGTATTCTTCTCGCGACACTGTTTCTGATTTTCGGCTGGAGAAAGCTGAGAGACTATTCGGGCACGGTAAGTCAAATGGTGCAGCTTGGTGTTCCGACGCCAGTACTGGCTGCTGCCGTAGCGATCTTCATGGAGCTTCCAGTTGCGTTCGCGGTCGCTGTTGGCGCGTTCGCGCGTCCTTCGGCTTTACTTTTGGTTTTATACACGCTGGGAACTGCGCTTATTGGGCATCGCTATTGGACAATGACGGGTACGGATTAAGTCGCCAACATGGATGGCTTTTACAAAAATCTCAGCATTATGGGAGGTTTTTTGCTGTTGTACATTACTAGTGCGGGAAAATACTCGATCGATGCATTGTGCAGTATCGCCGCGCCATAACCTGTGTGCTATTGGGCCGGCGATGCAACGTTACGTTGCGTAAAGCCGGAAGCGTTTATGGTTGAGTATTCGCAGTCTACATCAAGCCAACTGGTCGCTCCCTGCCCAAAAAGCATCTGTGGTGACCGGGTACACTCCGGCGACGTGAGATCCCGGAGGACGGATCCTCGTCGGCCGCGGTCGGCGAGGGCGCCCAAGTCGCGGCAGCGCTGCACACCTACTTGGCTGGCACAAACCAAATCTGGAAGGAGTCCCGCGAAACCCGTTCAGATCAAGGCTATCGAATAGAGCCCATTTGGCGACCCGTCGATGAGGAGCAACTGAAGCAAAAGGAAGTCAGAGAG
>JBKQOR010000142.1:0-31437 GCA_052145435.1 Rhodomicrobium sp.
CGCGCGCATCGGCGAACTCTTGCCCTGGTCGCAGGCCTACGCCAAGCCCGCCATCGCACCCGAAATCAAAATTGCGGCGTAAGCCACGTCAAGCGGAGCCAGCAAGGGTGCCGGAGCACCGCTTACCTCCCAACCGCATCCGCTTGCGGATGCGGTCACTCCGAGTTGCAAGCTCGCCAAGGCCAGCTTGCTGGGAGAGAGACAAAGTGAGTGGGTCTTCCCCCACTGTTCCTTTCTAGCAAAGCGAAGTGCGGCAACGGGCTCCTGTCTAAAGTGCAGCCAGGACCGCCGCCATGAACGCCGTGACATTTTCGCGCTCGAACGGCTGGCCCGCCATGCTTTTCAAGAAATCCGCAAGCTCGCGGTCCTCGCCAATCTCCCGCAAGATATATTGGAGAAAAATGGAATCCGGGTCCAGGGTGGCCGTGCCAATGGCTTGCTGGACGGCTGCCCTGGGTATGGCATAATCGGATGGGCGCAACACCGTACGTTCCGGCAAAGCGGCCATGCCGCGCCGAAGCAGGAAGAGAGCGTAGCGGGCGGCCAGGTAGCCCGCAAGGATGGGGTGGGTGAAGTCCACCGAGCCCGCGCGCCGGCCTGCGCCGAAGAAGGCGAAGTGCACCAGCGTATTGAGCCTGCGGAGCTGGGCGTCCCGTGTAAGGTCGTTGGCGATATAGGAGATATCGGTTAGCGCTTCGATGCCGGGGACGTCGAGCCCCGCTTCAGCCCCGCCCTTCGTGTCCAACCGGTGATAGGCGTGAGCGAGCGCTGACAGGAGTTCTGCGACGTTCTCCTTGCCTTGCTCATCGAGAAGCCCGGCAACCAATTTACGTGTCCTGGCATCGTCCGCTTGGAGGCCGCCGGTCTTGCCGATCTCCTCTTCGATGGCCGCTGAAAGCAAATCCTCGTCGACAAACTCCTGCCAGCGGAAGATCGCTTTGCCATGCTCGCGTTCGATCATGCGCTCGAAGACGGTGTCTAGAAGCTCGAACTCACTTGCGGGAAGGGTGCCCCCGTTCCTGAACAGCTCGATCAGCACGCTGCAGTAGAACGGCAGCTGCGCAAGGTCCGCCACAATGGGCGAGGCGGTGAGCAAGGAAACGAACTTCTGGGCCTTGGCGCCTTCGCCGAACTCAATCGCGGCAATTGTGCGCCAGGCGGACTCATCCCAGGGCGCAAGCTCAAGGATCTCCGTATCCCCGGCCGTGCCGAGCCGGGACTCGACAAAGCCGCGCATCGCTGCGCTCGATGTCAGCAAGGAATCCCGCGTGCAGATGAGAATGCAGGCCCTGCTGCCTGGCATGTCGAGCGCCGCTTTAATATGGCCGAAGAAACCTTCGCTACCCTCATAAAATTCGTCTAGCCCGTCGAACATCCAAAGATTGAAGCCATTGACGAGAAGCCACCGGAGCTGATCGGGCGTTACTGGAGCGGCCATGTCCGTGGCGTTCGCAGCCGCGATGATGTCGTCGATGCGGCCGATTTTCCCCTCGCCCCGCAAATGTTGAGGCAGGAAGACGATAGGGCGTGCGGCTGTCCCGCCGGTTTCGCTCTCCCTCCCTTGCCGGCGCTTCAGCTCTATGAATGCCTGGTGGGCGTAAGTTGCCAGCGCATTGAACGCGACGGTCTTACCGGCCCCTGCGCTCCCATCGATCAGGCAAAAGCGCGGACGCTCGCCAGCGCCTGCGATCCATGTCTTGAGGTAGCCTACGATATCGCCTTGCACCGGAGATTTGCCGTTTTCCCCGAGACCTTGGCGCCGGAAAAAGGGCTGCGGTACGCGTTTGATCCGTGCCGCCTCCTCGAAGACGGCGCCGGCGACGCTGGATTTCGCCTTTCTTCCTCCTTCGTCTGCGCGATAGGCCGTATCGAAGAACTCGACCGGCACGCGAATTCCACCCCGTAGCCTTTTTGTTGCAGCGGCTACGAATTGTGCCGAGAGTCCAAGGCGCTGGGGAACGAGAAAATAGCCAATCGCTCCAGGCGTATCCTTCATTTCCCTCGCAAAGCGCTGCAGCCACTTCAACTCGCGGGCCTCGCGTTGCGCTTTCTCATCGCTGCCAAGGCTTGCCGATGAGTCATGAACGGCGTCATCCGCCCAAATCAGCACGCGCGCCGGTGCACCATCGGGGTCTTCGGTCTCCGCATCAAAAAAATCGGGGCTCTGGCGGGTTATCCAATAACCGCCGAGCTGGAAATACTCAACCGCCATCCGGGCCAATTCGGACATAACGCACTCTCGAACCATGACAATAAGCAGCCCTCGCGACAGCGCGCACTATCTAGGCACTTTGGCTTTTTGGAGACGGCTGCGGACAATTCTGCGGAACTGGTCGAGGGCGCAAAGATAATGCGCCGGAACCGGCAGAACCGGTTCCGGCGGCAGCGGTTCTCTTAAAAGCTCAAGCGCGATGCGCGTACCACATGCGGAAGCGCGCGGACCTTTGTGAGAACGCCGTCCTCCACGCGTTCGTCCACACTCACAAGTGCGATGGCCTTGCCGCCCTGTGCTTCGCGCCCGAGATTGAACGTTCCGATGTTGACGCCTTCGTCGCCGAGAAGCGTGCCGAGTGCCCCGATATGGCCGGGCTTATCTGCATTTTCGGTGTAAAGCAGATTGGCCGAGAACTCCGCATCCATGGGCACGGTGTTGATCTGGATGATGCGCGGCTTGCCGTCGGAGAACACGGTTCCGGCCACGGTGCGCTCGCCGCGCTCCGTCTTGAGCGTCACGCGCATATAGGTTTCGTATGCGCCTTCCTGGCCGCGGCGCACCTCTTCAACCTTGATGCCGCGGTCCTTCGCGATGATGGGCGCGGATACCATGTTGATTTCCTCGAGCGCCGGCTTCAGAACGCCGGAAACGGCGGCCGACGTGAGCGCGCGCGTGTTCATCTCCGCGATATCGCCCGCATATTCGAGACGGATCATGGCCGGCGCCGTCTCGGTGAGCTGGCCTGCGAACGATCCGAGCTGCTCTGCGAGCTTGACGAAGGGCTTGAGCTTCGGGGCTTCCTCAGCGCTGATCGATGGGAAATTGACGGCGTTCGAGATCGCGCCCTGAAGCAAATAATCGGCCATTTGCTCGGCGATCTGAAGCGCTACGTTCTCCTGCGCCTCGCTCGTGGCCGCGCCGAGATGCGGTGTGCAGATGACGTTTGGCAGCCCGAACAGCGGATTCTCCTTTGCAGGCTCGGTCTCGAACACGTCGATCGCGGCGCCGGCCACATGCCCGGCCTTGATCGCCTCAGCCAGCTCCGCTTCCACGACGAGACCGCCGCGCGCGCAGTTGATGATCCGCACGCCCTTCTTCATGGCCGCCATCGACTCCGCGTTGATGATGTTGCGGGTCTTCTCCGTCATCGGCGTATGCAGGGTGATAAAGTCCGCGCGGCGGAAAAGCTCGGCAAGTTCAACTTTCTCCACGCCAAGATCCAGCGCGCGGTCTTCTGTCAGGAACGGATCGTAGGCGATGACCTTCATCTTCAGGCCCTGGGCCCGGTCCGCTACGATAGAGCCGATGTTGCCGCAGCCGATGACGCCGAGCGTTTTGGAAGTCACCTCGACGCCCATGAATTTCGACTTCTCCCATTTGCCCGCTTGCGTCGAACGGTCGGCTTCGGGGAGCTGGCGGGCAAGCGCCATCATCATCGCAATGGTGTGTTCGGCGGTTGTGATGGAATTGCCGAAGGGCGTGTTCATGACGATGATGCCGCGGCTTGTCGCTGCTGGGATATCGACATTGTCGACGCCAATGCCGGCCCGTCCGATGACCTTAAGCCCCGCCGCTTTTGCGAGGACTTTTGCAGTCACTTTTGTAGCGGAACGGACGGCAAGGCCGTCATATTGACCGATGATTTCGGCTAGCTGATCTTTATCGAGCCCGATTTTCGTGTCGGTCACGATGCCGCGGTCTGTAAAGATGCCAGCTGCGGCGGGTGATAGTTTGTCTGCGATGAGAACGCGGGGAGCTGTCATGTCGGATCTCCTAAGAGGAAATGGGTGCGTTGTCATTGCCGGGCTCGACCCGGCAATCCAAGACAACGGGCTCGAAAGCTTGCGGCTGGATGGCCGGATCGAGTCCGGCCATGACACGGAGAAGGCTTACGCGGCCTTAGCCAGGCCTGCTTTCGCGGCGGCATATGCCCAGTCGAGCCACGGCATCAGCACTTCGAGATCGGAGTGCTCGATGGTGGCACCTGCCCAGATGCGCAAACCGGGAGGCGCATCGCGGTAAGCGCCGATATCCATTGCAACGCCTTCCTTCTCCAATGCCGAGGCAATTTGCTTGGCAATTGCTGCCTGCGCTTCTGGAGAGGGAATCTCCGGGTCTACGATTTTGAGGCAGACCGATGTGTTCGAGCGCGTTGCCGGCTCTGCTGCGAGAAAATCCACCCAGGGTGTACGGGCTACCCAATCGGAGATAACCTTGAAGTTCGCATTGGACCGCGCTTGCAGCGCTTTCCATCCACCGAGACCCTTCGCCCAGCGAAGCGCATCGAGATAGTCTTCCACACAAAGCATGGATGGCGTGTTGATGGTCGAGCCTTCGAAAATGTCCCGGTTGAGCTTGCCGCCCTTGGTCATGCGGAACAGTTTGGGCATCGGCCAGGAAGGCGTATAGCTTTCCAGCCGTGCGGCCGCGCGGGGCGAGAGGATGAGCATGCCGTGCTGGGCCTCGCCGCCAAGCACTTTCTGCCAGGAGAACGTAACAACGTCGAGCTTCTGCCAATCGAGGTCCTGCGCGAAGGCGGCCGATGTGGCGTCGCACAGCGTTAACCCTTCGCGGTCCGCTGGGATCCAATTGGCGTCCGGAACCCTAACACCCGATGTTGTGCCGTTCCATGCGAAGACGACGTCGTTCTTGAAATCGGCCTTCGACAGATCGGGAAGCATGCCATAGGGCGCTTCGAAAACGCGGGCGCCAGGGATTTTGAGTTGTTTGACGATGTCCGTCGCCCAATCCTTGCCGAAGCTTTCCCAGACGAGCACATCGACGCCGCGGGCACCGAGCATCGACCACATGGCCATCTCGAAAGCGCCGGTATCGGAGGCAGCGACAACGCCGATCAGATAATTGTCCGGCACGCCCAACACCGCGCGCGTCTTGTCGATCGCGAGTTTGAGCTTGGCTTTGCCGGGCTTCGAACGGTGGGAGCGGCCCAACTCGGCAGATTCGAGATTTTCGAGAGAATAGCCGGGGCGCTTTGCGCAGGGGCCAGAAGAAAAATGCGCCACGTTGGGGCGCACGGCAGGCTTGAGAGCCGTCATAGCGGTCTACCCTTTCAGATAGTTGCCTCCCGGTGGGGGGAGGTGTCCCGCCTCGTGCGATAGGGTAATTTTCCGTCACTGTCAAGAAAGGGGTGAGGTTCAATGGGCCTGGGCGCAAAGCGAGAATTGGACATGCTTTCTGCTGCGGACCTCTATAGCCAGCAGGGCGGGAATCATAATCCGCGACGGGCATCACTTATTCCGAAAAAAGAACGTTGCATGCAGTCCCCATTTTGTCCATGGTGGAGCTGGAGCTTGATTGGGGATTGAAGCGTAAAATGCTTTCTTTGGCTGGAGCTTTGGCTTGGACCGGACGCCACACCCTGCTTGGCCGGGGTAGCACCCGCCGCGCAATGGTGAATATTGCAAGAATGTTTGCAAATGGCAGACCCATTATGACCGCATTTCGCGGTGTTCCCATTATTGCATATCCAGACACGTTTAAGCCCGTATTCTGTATGGCGTATGACCGCCCGGAGATGAACTTCCTTTTAGGATATCTTTGTTTGCCGGATGCCGTTTTCGTCGATATCGGAGCAAATTTCGGTATCTATTCCCAATGGCTCGGGTCGAAAATGGCGCCTACGGCCAAGCTTGTTGCCATAGAACCTCTGATGGCCGGAAGGCTTCGTAACAATCTATCTCTGCTCAATAGGAAGCCGGATATCACAATATTCGATTGCGCCGTTAGCGACAGCGACGGCTATGTCAATTTTCAGCATGGACGCGTATCTTTGGCGGGGCCTCAAATGCGCGCTCGCCCGCTGCTCGATCTCGTCCTGGAAGCCGGCTGCGAGCGGATCTCCGCTCTTAAAATCGACATAGAAGGCTATGAGGATCGGGCATTACTGCCGTTTTTTCGATTTGCGCCGGAAAGTCTTTGGCCAGATGCGATTGTAATCGAGCACGTCCATGCAGACGACTGGAACGAGGACGTCGTGGCGGCCCTTTGTGGCCGGGGTTACAAGATCGTCAAAAAAACCCGTGCCAATTTGCTTATGAGTAGAATTCCGCGGTGAGAATAACGCCAAGCGTCCAGCCGCCACCTGGTATCAATTCCAATTCCGTGTCAGCCGCCATTTAGAGATCATGGCGTCACCGGTGAAGCTATCCCCGATTTTGGGCGACGGCAGCTCGCTGCGAGTTCTCCGATTTCTTCACAGGTTTCAATTCGATTGAAACCGGTCTAATCACCGCGCAGCGCTTTACGGCCGGCTGCGGCCGTTGCATCGAGGACGGCTTTCGGTCGCACGGGAAGCTCTCTTGCAACGCGGAAGCCAAGTGTTGGCGAGCGCGTATCGGCAAATTCCCTAGCTCTTGCTGCAATTCGCCGCCCCCCAAACCGGCCGCCGGGCGCAGCAATGCCGCGCACCGAGCGATAGGCGCAGTCCCCGCCCGAGCCGGACAGCCAGGGCGAGCCGTCGGCTGGCGCTTGTGCGTAGTTCGGGTGCCAGCAGTCTTCGACCCACTCGAGGATATTGCCCGGCAAAGGCTGCAGGCCCCAACCGTTTGGCTTCGCCGCGAGCTTGGCGGTTGTAATGCCGTAACGGAGAAGTCCGGGCCCGGCTATTGGCCCCGGCGCTGCAACGCCGGGCTTGGAGGCTGTGCCCTCCAGAGATTTGGCGCCGGCCTGGGCCGCGTATTCCCACTCGGCCTCGCTCAACAGCCGGTAGCGGCGGCCTGTGCTATGCGAAAGCCAATCCGCATAAGATTTGGCTTCGAACCAGGAAATCCTCGTTGCTGGAACGCCAGGGCCCACGGAAAGATAGGAGGATATCGTAGGGCGGCAGACCCCAGCCTCGACGCAGGCGCGCCAGTTCTCCGCGGAAACTCCGTATTTCGAAACAGCAAGAGGTTTGCGGATCGTAATTCGATGGGCTGGCGCTTCCTCGGAACGGTAGCTGGCATTTTCGGGCCGCGATCCGATCACAGCCTGCCCGCCCGGAATTACAACCATTTCCGGGCAGCTTGAACAGTCCGAAAAACTTTCTGCAAGGCCCTTTCCGGGGATCAGCCGGAGAACTGTTTCACTCGTATGCGGACCGGCGGCAAACCGGACGGCGATGTCATCTTCTTTGAGATGCGGGGCTCCGCCGGCAGCGTTTTCCTGAAGGGAATGGCCGCCCTGTTCACTCGCGGTAGCGGGCTCCTCTTTCTGCCCGGCCTTCAAGGCTGCGATGCGCTCGCGTATCAGGCCCCGTGTTTCTGGCCTACGGGCAAGCGAGCCTGCTTCCATGAGAGACTCGATCGAATTCGCCGAATCGATGAGCGAAACAAGCCCGTACGCGGCAGACCCGCCCTTGCTTGTGTTCATCGAGCGCTCTGCTAACAGCACCGCTTCGGAGAATTGTGAGTGGGGCATGACCTGCCGGGCAGCGGCGCCCTCAGGGATTGGCTCGGACTGAATTGCCGAAGGCGAGCCGGACGGTTGCGCGCCGCTGAGCTGAGGCGATGACTCTGCCAATGGGGCCGTCTGTTGCGAATCGCCAGGCGCCTCGGGACGAAGCGCGTTCCTTGCGTCTTCCTCATCCGCACGGCCAGCCGCTGCCGGAAGGCCCATCCTCCCATCCGCTTCTAATGCGGGCTCCCGCGGCGCGGCGAAAGAAGGATTCTCAGCTTTTCCAATTCTCAGCGATTCTTGACTTTTCGGCGCGCCGGCTTGCATGCCTGCGCGATCGACAAGAATCTTGGCTCCGAAGGCAACAACCACAAATAAGAGACCGATTCCCAGCCCCGCAGCGAAAGCGCGCCGCGGCTTACCTTGTTTTTCGCTGTGCAAGGCCACTTGCCGGGACCGGATCAGCTCCTCGTCATACACTTGGCGGCGGGCTGGATCTTTCAGCGTTTCGTAGGCTTCGGTAACCAGGCTGAACTCGCGAGAGGCCTCCTCCTGCCCGCCGGCCGGCTGGATATCGGGGTGTAGCGCCTTTGCGCGCGTGCGGAACGCCCGGCGAATTTCCGCTTCCGGCGCGTCTGGGGAAACGCCGATTATCGTGTAGAAATTTTGCTCGTCTTCCATGGCTTGGGAAGCCTACCCGCTGCAATCTACAATCGCACGCTTTGACAGCGGCGTTTTCTCTTTTGCCCGGCGAGCGATCTTAGGCAAGGATACGGCGGGATTGGGGCGTGAAAACGGAGCCGGGAGGAAGGTACATCGTGAGATGCTCTCCCCGTCCGGTGCTTTCGCTCTGTTTATTTCGCCTCAGCGGCGATTTTGGGGCACTCTTTTTGGACGAAGCGATTCACCTCGCGAACCAGATCGCCTTCAAGCAGGCCGAAATGCTTCTCGAGCTCCGCTGCTGTCCAGACTACCCCCTTTATCAGCGTCGCGCCCTTGATGTCATCGACATGCAGCGAGGCAGCTGTGTTGGTGCCTCCATTGAATTTCAGCTCAGGTGCAAGCGTCGCGCTTATGGGATATTTCTCGGCACCGATCTCGCAGGCAACGGATTGCTTGCTGATTTTGAGCGTATTTTCCGGAGACGTCAGAGCGGCCACGAGATCGGCCCGCTTGGCACTAACCTTGATGCTGCACTTTGCCGTGCCGAGTCCCCACGTGATCTTCTTTGAGTCTGCGCCTTTTTGGACCTCGTCCTTTTCCCAGGTCTTGGTCAGATCGCAGGTGAGATCGGGGCCGCTCGCATCCTTGGAAAGGACGATGCCGCAGATGTCTTTTGCGCATTGAGCCAGTTTCTGCTTTTCCTCGGCTTTATCCGCCCAGGCGCTTTGGCTAATTGTGAGCGCAAGAATTGCGACGGTCGCCGTTAGCCGCCGCTTGGTGGACTTTGTCATAACGCTACGATACCCCCCCTTAGGGCGCACAGAATGGCCGGATGCGCGCCGCGTTGAACTGCGGCCTTTAGTACCATGCGGAAAAAAGAGTTCAACACTTGGCGAGCGCAGAAAGTTGTGCAAATGTGCGCCTCGCGACGGGGTGGAATACGCACGATAGGGAGCAGGCCGCGATGAAGATCGACTTAACGGATGCAATCGGGAATTCGGGCGTGGCTGTCCGAACCGGTTTCAACTCCGGACCCTTCGTGAAATACCCGGCCGGCGCCGTTGCAGTTCTGTTGGCCGGTATGGCTATCGTCCTAACTTAAGCTTCTTTCAAATCACCGGCTCATGATTACGATCTCCTGCACGCGGGAAGAAGAGGGCGAGACGCGGGTTGCCCTCACCCCCGAAACCACAAAAAAATTCAAGGGACTTCGCGCCCGCTTCTTGCTAGAGGCCCGCATCGGCGAACGCTCCTGCATGCATGACGGGCGACATCAGGGAGCGGGAGCGAAATCATGGGCGGCGCCGCTGCGCTCATTCCAGGCCGGCGCCCAAGCCAGTATCCGCCGCGACGGTGGAAAGCATGCAGCCCGCCTCGCTGATCGTGGATGCGAAAAGCGAGCGGAGGCGCAGGCATAGGGCTGGAACACCACAAAATGATGCTCGATCACTACACCCAGTGCAAGAACATCCTCATGAGTCTGACGGATAACAAGGTAGGTCTATACTAGGGTATATCATCCCCCTTCGGCCCGGCGGCCGGAGGGCCATTCATCGGTGCGCGGTGCTCACGCCATCCCCCAGCCTTTCCTTCATTAGGGTGTATCGAGGGGCTTGGCGTGCATCGCGCCCATTTTTAACTGTGAGGCGGCGATGGTTATGACCATTGGAGTTCCGAGGGAAATATTTCCGGGCGAGCGGCGCGTTGCCACCGTTCCGGAGGTCGTGGAAAAGCTGATCAAGCTTGGTTTTGCGGTAACGGTGGAAAGCGGCGCCGGCGATGGCGCCAATTTTTCAGATGACGCCTATGTGGCGGCAGGTGCGGCGATTGCGCCTAGCGCAGCAGATTTGTGGTCCACGGCGGATATCGTTTTCAAGGTGCGTGCCCCGTCCAGCAGCGAAGTGGCGTTGTTGAAAGAAGGCGCAACGCTCGTTTCCTTCATCTGGCCGGCGCAGAACCCGGAGTTGATGAAGCAGCTCGCTGCCCGCAAGGTTAACGTGCTCGCAATGGACAGCGTGCCGCGCGTCAGCCGCGCACAGAAGCTGGACGCGCTCTCCTCCATGGCCAATATCGCGGGCTACCGGGCCGTGATTGAGGCAGCACATCATTTCGGCCGCTTCTTCACCGGCCAGATCACGGCTGCAGGCAAGGTTCCCCCCGCTAAGGTGTTCGTGATCGGCGCTGGCGTTGCAGGTCTCGCCGCCATCGGTACGGCAAGCAGCCTCGGCGCCATCGTGCGCGCCAACGACACGCGCCCGGAAGTGGCGGATCAGGTCAAGTCCATGGGCGCTGAGTTCGTCGGCGTCGACTACGAGGAAGAAGGCAGCGGCACCGGCGGCTACGCGAAGCTCATGTCCGAGGGCTTCCAGAAAGCCCAGCGCGAGGTGTTCGCAAAGCAGTCGAAAGACGCCGATATCGTCATAACGACGGCTCTGATTCCCGGCAGGCCCGCGCCCAAGCTCATCACCGCCGAAATGGTGCAGTCGATGAAGCCCGGCAGCGTGATCGTCGACCTCGCCGCAGAGCAAGGCGGCAACTGCGAACTGACCGTTCCGGGCGAAGCCGTGGTGCGGCATGGCGTAACCATCATCGGATATGCCGACCTGCCGAGCCGCCTCTCTAAGCAGGCCTCCACGCTTTATGCCACGAACCTGCTCCGGCTGACCGAAGAGCTGTGCAAAGCCAAGGACGGCGTAATCGTAATCAATATGGACGACGAGGTGATCCGTGGCACCACGGTCATCAAGTCCGGCGAAATCACTTGGCCGCCTCCGGCTCCCAAGCTTTCCGCCGCTCCCGCCGGCGCGGCTGCCGCAAAACCTGCGGTAGTGGAGAAGAAGAAGACCGGCGGCCACCATGGCGGCGGCGGGCAATCGTCTGCCTCGTCACTTGCGGTTACGGCCCTTATCGGCGGTGCGCTGTTCCTGCTTGTAGGCCTTTACGCTCCGGCGGCGTTCGTCAGCCACTTCACCGTGTTCGTGCTGGCTTGCTTCGTTGGCTACATGGTGGTCTGGAACGTGACCCCCGCGCTGCACACGCCGCTGATGAGCGTCACCAACGCCATTTCCTCCATCATTTGCATCGGAGCATTGGTGCAAATCGCGCCTCCCTTGGCGGGGGGTGCGACGCGCTTTGGCAGTCTCATCGGCATTCTCGCGATCGTCAGCATCGGGCTGACTGCGATCAACATGTTCGGCGGCTTCGCGGTGACGCGGCGCATGCTGGCGATGTTCCGCAAGTAAGGAGACGGATATGCTACCTTTCAGCCTCGTTTCAGTCTCCTATATCGGCGCCGCGATCCTGTTCATCATGAGCCTAGGCGGCCTCTCTAACCCCGAAACCGCACGCCGCGGCAATTGGTACGGCATTTTCGGCATGGCAATCGCTGTGCTGGCAACCGTATTCGGCCCGCGCGTATTGCCAGGCGGCTTGCCCTATATCGTGGCTGCCATGGCGGTTGGCGGCAGTGTCGGCCTATTTGCCGCTAAAAAAGTACAGATGACGCAAATGCCCGAGCTGGTCGCGATAATGCACAGCCTCGTCGGCCTTGCGGCCTGCGCTGTGGGATTTGCGAGCTATATCGATACGTCCGTAACCTTCGTGGGTGCGGAGAGGACGGTCCACGAGATCGAAATCTTTCTCGGCATCCTCATCGGCGCCGTCACCTTTTCGGGCTCGGTCATCGCGTTCGGCAAGCTGTCCGGCAAGATCGGCGGCAAGCCGGTGCTGCTGCCCGCGCGCCACTTGATCAACCTCTTGGGCCTTCTGACCGTGATTTTTGCCGGATATGTGTTCCTATCGCCGGAACAGTTCTCCCAGGAACTAGGCATGCCGGCTGAGCAAACCGCCATGGCGGCGCTTCTGGTCATGACCGCGCTCGCGCTGGCCTTTGGCGTGCACATGGTGATGGCAATCGGCGGCGCCGACATGCCCGTGGTGGTGTCGATGCTGAACAGCTATTCGGGCTGGGCAGCCGCGGCAACCGGCTTCATGCTCTCGAACGACCTCTTGATCGTAACTGGCGCGCTGGTCGGCTCTTCGGGCGCGATCCTCTCCTACATCATGTGCAGAGCCATGAACCGCAGCTTCATCGGCGTGATCGCGGGCGGCTTCGGGACGGGCGGCGGCACGGCGGCGGCCCCTGGGGCGGCTGGCCAGCAAGGCGAGGTGGTGCCAATAAGCGCGGAAGAAACCGCAGAGCTGCTCAAGGAAGCCCACAATGTCATCATCGTTCCGGGTTACGGCATGGCGGTGGCGCAGGCACAGCACACGGTGAACGATATCACCCAAAAGCTGCGCGCCAAGGGCATCAACGTGCGTTTCGGCATCCACCCGGTCGCTGGCCGCATGCCAGGGCACATGAACGTGCTCCTCGCCGAAGCCAGAGTGCCCTACGACATCGTGATGGAAATGGACGAGATCAACGAAGACTTTCCCGATACCGACGTTGCTATCGTGATCGGCGCGAACGACATCGTCAATCCGGCCGCCCAGGACGACCCAACAAGCCCCATCGCCGGCATGCCGGTGCTGGAAGTGTGGAAGGCCAAGACATCGATCGTCATGAAACGCTCGATGGCCTCCGGTTACGCCGGCGTCGACAATCCGCTGTTCTACAAGGAGAACAACCGGATGCTTTTCGGCGACGCCAAGAAGATGCTGGATGAGGTGTTGAAGCACCTCGACTGACATCAAACCTAAATGACGGGCATAATTCTCTTCCGGATTCGCTGTTCTATCGCGATAACACTATGATGCTGTTCGGCGACGCGAAGAAGATGACCGAGGAGATCGTCAAGGCGATGTAATAACCGGGCCGCCGCGCGCACTTCCATCCTCTCTGTGGCGGTTCTGGTGCAATTTCAACACGGGATACCGGCGATCGGCGAAAACAACCGCTCGTCGCTTGTCAGCCGCGAGAGCCTTCTCTACGGTTGAATCGCGTGGTGTGCAGATCTTTCCTTAACCTTTTGGGGGGTTCCATGAGTGTCGGCTACCTGCTTTGGCTTCTCGGCGTCGCAATCGCCGTGGTAATTGGGCTTTCGGTCTTCTTTCATTACGACGTTCCGTATGTAATGGCGGCGATCACCAGCGTAACGGACACCACGAGGGCGCTTTTTGTTGCGATTGCCCTGGTCACGGTCTCTAAGTTTGTATAAAGCCGGTTCCTGAGACGGCAAGACGCGGAGACAGAACAGCGCCGCCAGCCGCATTCGCGCGCCGGCGGTGTGTTCTTTGCATTTGAAGCCGCCGCTGCCCCCTGAAGGTTGGCAGCGGCGGTTTTCGGCCTCATGTTTATGTTGGAGACTTCCTTGACGTCTCTCCCCGAGTGCGTCTCCGGAGGATAGCGGCATGGACGGCCATCTATTGATCCAACTCGTTGTTTTCCTTGGCGTGGCGGCCTTTGCGGCTCCCATCGCGCGCATTTTCAAGCTCGGACCGGTCCCGGGCTACCTCTTCGCTGGCGCTTTCATCGGGCCATACGGAATCGGCAAGATCCTCGGATACTCGGCCTACGATGCAGAAGCTTTGCGGCACACGGCCGAGCTTGGCGTCGCCATGTTTTTGTTTTTGATTGGCCTAGAGCTTAGGCCGAAGCGTCTCCTGAAAATGAGGGGCGCGGTCTTTGGAGCCGGCCCGGTTCAGCTCATCCTCAGCGGCATCCTTTTGGTTGCGTTGATTTATTGGCTCAACCCGCGTGCAGGGCTCTCCTTCCCCAAGGCTCTTTTGATCGGCCTCGCGCTCGCTTTATCGTCCACGGCTTTTGCCTTGCAAATTCTCGAAGAGAAGGGCGAGTTAACCGCGCGCCATGGACGCCTGGCCTTTTCGATCCTGCTATTCCAAGACCTCGCCGCAATCCCGCTGATCGCCATCGTGCCTTTGGTTTCTGCCAATCTGCCGGCGAGCGAAGCCATTACCTGGCTTGGCGCGATTAAGATCCTCGCAGCCGTAGGCCTCGTCATCGCCGTTGGCCGCTATGTCCTCAACCGCCTCTATCATCTTCTGGCGCGCACTCAGGTGCGCGAGGCTATGACGGCGGCCGCGCTCCTCACTGTCGCGGCCGTTTCGCTGCTCATGACCGAGATCGGCCTTTCTGCCTCGCTCGGGGCGTTTCTCGCAGGCGTGCTTTTAACGGATTCGGCGTTCCGCCATCAGCTCGAAGCCGACATCGAACCCTTTGAGATGCTCCTGCTCGCGCTCTTCTTCACCTCGATTGGCATGGGCTTGAACTTTCAGGCGCTGCTTCGCCAGCCTGGCGTCATAGCCGCGGGCGTGGCGGGGCTGGTCCTCGCGAAATTCCTTGTGCTTTATGCGATCGGCCTCTGGTACAGGCTCGGCGATCCGGGCGCGCGGCGCTTCGCCATCGTGACCTCGCAAGGCGGCGAATTCGCTTTCGTCGTCTTTGCAACCGCCCAGCAGGGCGGCATCCTCACGCCCGGCTATGCCTCGACGCTTGGAATCATTGTCACGCTCTCCATGGTCACGACACCGATGCTGCTCGGCTTGGACGATCTGGTTCGCAAGCGCATCCGCAAAGCGCAGCCGGCCTTTGACGATCTTCCTTCGAATTCAGGGCATGTGGTGATCGCGGGCTTCGGGCGCGTCGGCCAAGTGGTTGGCCGCGTCCTCAATGCGAAAGGCATTCCCTTTACCGCGCTCGACGACGATCCCGATCAGGTTCAGCTCGTCAATCGGTTCGGCAATAAGAGCTATTTTGGCGATGCCAGCCGGCTTTCGATCCTGGAGGCTGCGGAAACCGCCAAAGCGCGGGCCTTTGTGCTTGCCCTGGACGATATCGATATGTCTTTGAAGACAGCCGAGCTCGTCAAAGCTTTCTTCCCGCATGTCCCCATCTACGCGCGGGCCCGCAACCGGCGCCACGTTCACCAGCTGATGGACCTTGGCATCGAGCATATAGAGCGTGAGACATTTCTCTCCTCTCTAGAGCTGACACGGGACGTTCTGCGCGGCTTGGGGCTTCCCGAGGGCGAGATCCGCTTCACCGCCGATACCTTCAAGGAGCACGACGAAGCGCGGCTTTACGAGGACTACGCGCATTACACCGACACGCAAAAGATGGTTGCGCTTGCCATGCAGCGCTCGGAGGAACTTGCACAGATCCTAACGCAGGATTGGCAGGCTGCCGCTCAAGACAGGGCTAGGCGGCTCGAGGACAAGCGGAAGGCGGATGCCAAGCCCGCATTACCGAAGCAGCAGGCGCAGAAATCCGGTAATTGACTGTACCGATTACGCGAACATTTAAGACCCCCTCACCCCGACCCTCTCCCCGAGGGAAGAGGGGACAGGCTGCGGCCCTCTCTCCCATGTGAGGCGGCGGTTCTGCGGTCCTCTCTCCCCTTGGGGAGAGAGGCAGAGTGAGGGGGTCTGAAGCTATGGCTTGAGCCGCTATGATGAAGATGCTCGAAATTTTCTTTG
Source organism: Rhodomicrobium sp. (assembly GCA_052145435.1). Lineage (GTDB taxonomy): Bacteria > Pseudomonadota > Alphaproteobacteria > Rhizobiales > Rhodomicrobiaceae > Rhodomicrobium. The sequence goes on from JBKQOR010000142.1 coordinate 15,710, forward strand.
CGTTCCTGCGCCTCGGCCTGACAAGCTTTGGCGGGCCCATCGCCCATCTGGGATATTTCCGGGCGGAGTTCGTGAACCGGCGCAAATGGCTCAACAACGAGGCCTACGCCGATATTGTGGCGTTGTCGCAATTCGTGCCGGGACCCGCCAGCTCGCAAACCGGGTTCGCGCTGGGCGTTTTGCGCGGCGGGCTTGCGGGCGGGATCGCCGCCTGGGCGGGGTTCACCTTGCCGTCGGCGCTGCTTATGCTGCTCGCTTCCTACGGGCTGCATTACGCCCGCAGCCCAGCCGCTCAAGGCGCCGTTCACGGGCTGAAGCTCCTTGCGGTTGCGGTTGTGGCGCAGGCCGTTTGGAGCATGGGCCGGACGCTATGCCCGGACCGGCAGCGCGCCGGCTTCGCTCTTGCTGTAGCCGCCGTTCTGATAGCCGTGCCGGGCGGGCGGCTGCAGCTCGCCGCGATCGTTCTCGGTGCGCTACTGGGCTATTTTCTGCTGCGAGGCGGCGGGCAGCCCCGCACTTCGCCATTGGGAGCCAATACCAGCCACAGCGCAGCGCTGGCCGCGATCTTCGCTTTTTTTCTGCTCCTTACCTGCCTTCCCATTGCGGCAGCGGTTTCGGGAAATGGGACGGTCGAGCTGGCCCAAGCGTTTTACAGAACGGGCGCGCTTGTTTTCGGAGGCGGTCACGTTGTGCTTCCACTGCTGCAGGAAGCCGTGGTGCAGCCTGGCTGGGTGCCTCCCGGAGATTTCCTTGCGGGCTACGGCGCGGCGCAGGCGCTTCCGGGGCCGCTTTTCGCATTCGCAGCTTTTCTCGGTGCAAAGGCGAGCGTTGGACCGGGAGGCGCGCAAGGCGCGCTCGTGGCTGTGATCGCAATATTCCTGCCTGGCTTGTTACTCGTTTATGGAGCGCTTCCCTTCTGGGACCGGCTGCGGGCGAAAAGTAAGGCGCGCGGCGCCCTCGATGGGGTCAATGCCGCCGTGGTAGGCATTCTCGGCGCCGCGCTCTATCAGCCCGTTTGGACCTCCAGCGTGGTTGGACCTGTGGACGCGGCGCTTGCGCTTCTGGGCTTCGCCGCGCTCGCCGTGGCGAAACTTCCCGTACTGCTCGTAGTGGCATTCGCGGCAGCGGCAGGTGCGGCTGGCACATTTCTATAAGGAAACGCGGCCCGCATTTTTGTGCGCTTTCCAACAAAACTCCTGAACCCGCCTAAGAAGCCTCTGTCGGAGTCCGCACAGACCGCTGCGGCATAATTGGAAATTATCCCGTGGAGTCAAACACGTAAGCGAATGGCACGGTCATTGCTGTAGCTGCCCTTTGAAAGAGCTGCGCCAAGCCGCGCGGCTGCGCAGGAACGGGCCGGTTCTCCCGCCATCGGCAGAGCGGCCCATTGCGAGGACCGGCTATGTTGGACTTTGAATATGAAGGCGATGCCGCCGGAGGGGCCAAAGCCCTCGACGAGGTGCTGCAGAAGATCGCGGAGCATCGGGGTTGCAACAGCCACGGCGGCAGCGGCAAGGCGAGCTGCGGATCGAGCGCCGGACAAGGCGATCTGCCGCCAGAGATCTGGGCAAAGGTCAAGAACCACCCTTGCTATAGCGAGGAGGCTCATCACCACTATGCGCGCATGCATGTCGCCGTCGCGCCGGCCTGCAATATCCAATGCAACTACTGTAACCGCAAATACGATTGCGCCAACGAATCCCGCCCAGGCGTGGTGAGCGAACGGCTGACGCCCGAGCAGGCTGCGAAGAAGGTGGTTGCGGTCGCCTCGACCATCCCGCAAATGACCGTGCTTGGCATAGCAGGGCCCGGCGATCCGCTTGCAAACCCGGCCAAGACCTTCAAGACCTTCGAGCTTGTCGCGGCCCAGGCGCCCGACATCAAGCTTTGCCTCTCCACAAACGGCCTCGCGCTGCCCGAGCACATCGATACCATTGTCAAATTCAACATCGACCACGTAACCATCACGATCAACATGGTCGATCCTGAGATCGGCGCGAAGATCTACCCTTGGATCTTCTACAAGCACAAACGCTACGAGGGCGTGGAAGCCGCGAAAATCCTATCGGATCACCAATTGCGCGGCCTCGAGATGCTGACGGAGCGCGGTATCTTGTGCAAGGTCAACTCGGTGATGATCCCCGGCATCAACGACCGGCATCTGGTCGAGGTCAACCGGGCCGTTAAATCGCGCGGCGCTTTCCTGCACAACATCATGCCTCTCATCTCGGCGCCCGAGCACGGCACAGTGTTTGGCCTTACCGGTCAGCGCGGCCCGACCGCGCGGGAGTTGAAGGCGCTCCAGGATAATTGCGAAGGCGAGATGAATATGATGCGGCATTGCCGCCAGTGCCGCGCCGATGCGGTTGGCCTCCTTGGCGAAGACCGCAGCGCTGAGTTCACCACCGAAAAAGTCATGGACATGGAGGTGAGTTATGACCTCGATAGCCGCAAGGCTTACCAGGCCAAGGTGGAGGACGAACGCCAGGCGACAGTCGCGGCGAAAAACGCAGAGCTTGCCGCGCTTGCGGGCGAGAAGAGCGGCGTCAAGATCCTGATCGCGGTCGCGACCAAAGGCGGCGGACGCGTGAACGAGCATTTCGGCCACGCCAAGGAATTTCAAATCTACGAGTTGAGCGGCGCCGGCGCGAAGTTCGTGGGCCACCGCCGCGTCGATCTGTACTGCCAAGGCGGATTCGGCGACGAAGACAGTCTTGAAACCGTGATCCGCGCCATCAACGACTGCACCGCGGTGCTCGTCGCCAAGATCGGCGGCTGCCCGAAAGAGGGCTTGCTGAACGCTGGTATCGAGCCGGTTGAGCGGTACGCGCACGAGTTCATCGAGCAGTCCGCCATCGCCTATTTCAAAGACTACCTCGAAAAAATCCGCCGCGGCGAGATCGAACATACCGCGCGCGGCGACGCCGACATCCGCCAGGGCGCATTCATCGCCGTCTGAGCGGCAATCCCTTCATCAAACTGGAGAACGAGCATGGCCTACAAGATTATAGCTTCGCAATGCACCAACTGCACGGCTTGCGAGGCGGAGTGCCCGAACGTGGCGATCACGGAGAAGAACGGCACTTACGTCATCAATCCGAAGAAGTGCTCCGAGTGCATCGGATATTTCGACGAGCCTCAATGCGTTGCTGTATGCCCCGTCGAGAACACTTGTGTGATCGATACGAGCTATCCGCGCTATCAGGCCCGCGCTTAAGGAGCCCGGCATGGAAGTCTCGGTTACCGCTTCAGCAGACAAGTTCATCCGGCGCCTGCTCCGCTTCGATGGCGGCCCCGGTAGCGGCCTACGGCTCCAAGTGACGGCCGGCGGCTGCTCGGGCCTTGCCGCGGAGTTCAGCGTCGAAAAAGCTCCCCACGCCGGAGATGCGGTCGTCGAGGTCAACGGCATCAAGCTGTTCCTGCCCGCCGGGAGCCGGCTGCTGCTCGATGGGGTGACCATCGACTTCGCGGAAACGCCCACGCTATCGGGCTTCATCTTCCACGATCCAAAGAAAAAAGTCTGCGCCTGCGGTCCAAACGGCGTGACCGCGGACTTTCCCGGTCAGCACAAGCATTAGGGATGCGGCAGCGATGGCACTCGATCAACACACCGAAATGGCAGTAGCAGAGGATAGCCTCCTCTCGGCTGCCATTCTGGGCGCCGGGTTGTCAGAGATTGCTGGGCGCCATCTGCGTCTTGCCGCACTCTCCTATCGCAATGGCCCAATCGCGGAGGCGCATCTGTGGAGGGCGCATGCCCTCGCCCCAAACCATGCGGCGGTACTTATCGGGCTTTACCGCTTCTACTTCTATAAAAACCGCTTGGCTGAGGCCTTGGGGGTGGCGGTCATCTGCTTAAAAAAGGCCGCGCGCGACAATGGGCTCCCCCTCGACTGGCGCGAGGTTCGAGCTTCGGACGCGAGGTTCGGCGACTACGCGGCTGTTCTGCCGCGCTTCTATCTCTTCACGCTGAAGGCCCATGCGTATCTTTCTATGCGGCTTGGCGATCTAGCCAAGGGACGCGCGATGGTGACAAAGCTGCTCGAACTCGATCCGCGCGATAAAATCGGCGCGAAAGTGCTGCTCGGCGTCCTCGACCGGAGAGAGCTTGGCGATGACGAGTGATATTGACGAAGCCATAGACTGGCAGGGAAAGGAAATCGACTGCGGCGCTTGCGCCCATCGCGAGCTTCTCGCCACAGGCGGCTGCATCCTGAAGCATGCCTGCGTACACGACCGCTATGCGCGCCGGATCGACCGTTTTTTCACTTGGAACCCTGCGCTCGCCAACGATTATCTCGACCACGAGCATTTCGAGGTGCGCGCCATCGCGGCCAAATTCGCCGATGTTTTCTTGCTGCCGCCGCTGCTTGCCGATCCGGACGAGACGGTGCGATGGAACGCGGCGCGCCGGCTTCCGCACCGCTATCTGGCTTTCCTTCGCAACGATCCGCATCGGGAAGTCCGCATCCGCGTCGCCTGGCTTATCGATGAGGCGGATTTGAGCCCCATGATGAGCGATGCGGATTACTACGTCCGCCTTCTTACCGCGCGCCGTATCGCTCCTAACATGCTGCCCGCCATGATAGCCGACGAGGAAGCCGAGGTGCGCCGTGTCGTCGCGAGCCGCATCGAAGGCGATGCCCTCTATCGAATGGCGGCTGACACCGATGCGGAGGTTCGCCTCGCGGTGGTCCGGCGCTTGGGAAATGGCGAGCTTGCCGGCTTTCGCCACGACCCCGATTGGCGCGTCCGTTACGAGGTGGCGAGCCGCGTCCCGCCGGGCGTGCTTCACGAAATGCGGGATGACCCCGACGATATGGTCCGCGAATTCGCCGTTATGCGCCTGGAGCAAGAGGATGACGCGGAGCTTGGCAGCAACGTCGTGCGCCTCGAAAGGAACCGCTACGGTCAACCGCCGGGGAGGCGCTGAGATGACGAGGATCAGCCGTGACAGCGATATTGTGGAACTCAACGATCCACCGGCATTCGACTATGGCGACAAGGTCCGCTCGCTGCGCAACGTCCGCAACGACGGGACCTTTTTCGGAAAAGATATCGGCGAGCTTCTCTGCAAGAAGGGCGAGGAGGGGTACGTCGTCAGCATCGGGACGTTCCTGCAGCAATTTTACATTTATGGCGTGGAGTTCGTCTCGACCGGGTACCGCGTCGGCATGAAGCGCAGGGAGCTTGAGCCGGTTGATGCCGCAAGCCGCACATTCGAAGAGGACGGGCACGCATGATCGAACCGGAAGCGCCTAAGTTCCAATGGGGCCAGCATGTGAGCGCGGCTAGCGATCTATTCAACGACGGCTCGTACCCCGATCAGCCAACGGACGGCCTTCTCGTGAAAGCCGGCGATCGCGGCGAGATCGTCCAAATTGGCAGGCATCTTGAATCAGGCACGCACATCTATCTCGTCGAATTCAAGGAGCGGCTCGTGGTGGGCTGCCTCGAAGGCGAGATCCTTTCTCTCTAATACGGCCTGTCCGCTGGGACAGCCGAGGAGCAAAAATGAAGGTTATGATCCGCAAGACACCAGAGGGCCGGATGTCCGTCTACGTGCCGAAGAAGGACCTGGAAGAGCCCATCGTGTCGATGGAAAAGCCAGAGATGTGGGGCGGGGTGGTCACGCTTCAAAATGGCTGGCAGCTCGAGCTGCCCGCTCTCAGCGCGGACACAAAGCTTCCGATCACTGTCGAAGCGCGAAAACTGGCTGGCGAATGATGGGTTTGAGCGCTGCGGACATCGAGGAAATCAGCGCGCTACTCGGAGCGCCGGACGCGGGCGCGGCCGCGCTGACCCAGCTTCGCGCGCGCTTTCCGCAGCTTTCGCTCACCCGCGCCGATCCGTCCGACATCGGCATGGAGCCACCCTTCCGGCAGTATGAGCGCTTCGATTTGTATCTGGTCGATGGAAGCAGCCACTGCTGGAGCCTGACGGGCGCCCCAGAACTGGCGACCGGGCTCGTTGTCACTGCCCGCTGGGGCGGGTCATGAGTACGGACTTCATTCCGCTGTCGGACCCGCATGTGACTGCCGCCGAGATCAAGGCCGTCACAGAGGTTCTGCACTCGCCCCGCATCAGCGCCGGTCCGGCGGTTAGGGCATTCGAAGACGCTTTCGCCGCTTACACAGGCAGAAAATATGCGATTGCCGTTTCGAGCGGAACCATCGGCATGCTGCTTGTGCTGAAGGCCTACGGCCTCGGTTCGGGCGCCGAAATCATCGCGTCTGCCCATTCCTGGCGCGAGACCGCGCACGCCATCGCGCTCGCCGGCGCCACGCCTGTTTTCGCCGATATCGATTATTGGGCTGGCACGCTCGCGCCAGACAAAGCCGAAGCCCGCATCGGGGATAAGACGCGCGCAATTCTCGCCGGCAACACAAACGGCCATCCGGCGCAGTGGGATGGCCTCCGCGAGCTTGCGCAAAGGCGAGGCCTTATCCTGATCGAAGATTCCACCGAGGCGATCGGCTCGGTTTACAAGGGCAACCGGGTAGGAAGTTTCGGCGATTGCGCGGTCTTCGATTTTTCGCAGCCCTGCGCGATAACCTGCGGCGAAGGTGGAATGATTGTAACGGACAGCGAGGAGATCGCCTACGCAATCCGCCGGCATCGCGGACGCTTGCCGGAGGAACGCTTCTCCGTCTCCATTTCTTCCGCCGCGCCCTATCAAGCGGAAATGAGCGGCCTCGCCGCCGCGTTGGGCCTCGCTCAGTTGAACCGGATCGAAGAGATCCTCCTGCTCCGCGAGGCGGTGGCCGGGCTCTATTTCAAATATCTGAAGTCGTTCGAGGGCATCAAAGACCCTTATACCGGCCCTGACGTGGATAAGGTGCATTGGTTTCTCTACACCGTCCATCTCGGCACGCGCTTCTCGCGGTCCAGCCGCGACGCCATCGTCGAAGATCTCAAAACCGAGGCGATCGAGGCGGCTGCCTATAGCCAGCCGCTGCATCTGCAGCGCTACTATCTCGACCGGGGGCACCGGCGCGGCGAATTGTTCGTCACGGAGAAGGTGGCCGAACGCGCTATCGCGCTACCCTTTCATCCGCATCTTTCCGAGACCCAAGTCGCGTTCATCGTAGGAACGATGAAGGACGCCTCCATCAATGTGGGCGCTGGGACGGCAATCTACCTTTAACGCGGGCTATCTCCGCACGGCTGCGATACCTTGGAGACTTTCTAACATGCCAATTTTGACAATTCTTCCGTCCCAAAAAACCATCGGCGTAACCGAGGGCTCAACCATACTTGACGGTCTGCTGGCGGCCGGAGCGGGGATCGAACCTAAATGTGGCGGCAAGGCACAATGCGCATCCTGCCATATCTTCGTTCATGACGGACGCAAGACGCTATCCAAGATTCAGCGTGAAGAGAACGAGCGCCTCGACCAAATCCCTGGCGTGGGCTCGAAATCGCGCTTGGCGTGTCAGGCGCGGTTCGGCGCAGAGGATGTCATGATCGAGATTCTGGGTTTCAACTCAGGCTTCTAAACGGAGGAAAGAACCATGTCAGAGACGGAAGTTGTGATTCACGTCCGGTTCGCACCGGATGGCAGCGTCACCGCTATCGGCGAGCAGCCAGCAAGCCTCAGCGCCCAGGAATGGTTCCACAGGCTCAGCCTAAATGCGCCAAATGTCTATCGCGCGCTCGCCGGCGGCAGGGGCGTGTTCCGCATCGCGCGCGCCGAAGTGGAAGCGCTGAAAGCTTCAGGACTTAACTAAACGGAGAAGGACATGGTTCTCGAAGCGGTTGAAACGATCCGGAAAAGTCTCCTGAGCGGCCTTGCTATTCCTTATCTCGGGCCGGGCGTCTTGGCGCTTGCCGGTGAGAGTTGTCCGCTGCCGGCCTCGCCCGAGGTCTTGGTGGGCCGGCTCACCGCGAAAGCCAGCGTGCCCCATAAGATCCGCAAACAGCTTACAGCGGCGGCGCAATTCATCGAGAATTTCAAGCACCGCAAGACAGTTAAGGCCGCGATGACGGAGGCGTTCCGTGCTGACGCGCAGCCAACGGCCCTCCATCGTTATTTGGCCTCCCTGCCTGCGCTTAGGCTCATCGTTCACGCGTGGTACGACGATCTGCCGCAAAAAGCGCTCGCAGGCGCCAAGGGCTGGGGCATGGTGCAAGGCGTTAGCCAGGCCGAGCATTTCGGCGAATGGGTGCACTATTTCGATGGCGCAACGCTGGCCCGCACAAAGGCGGAGGCTGCCGAATCGTGGATGCCGCTGCTTTATCAGCCCCTGGGCTCGGTTTCGCCGGCAGCGAACTACCTCGTTTCGGATTCGGACTTCGTGGAGGTCCTGACCGAGATCGACATCCAAACGCCCGTCCCCGAGGCCGTGCAGAATATCCGCAAGGGCCGCCACTTCCTCTTTCTCGGCTGCCGGTTTTCAACCCAGCTCGAGCGGATGTTCGCGCGGCAGATCATGAAGCGTTCGTCGGACCGGCATTGGGCCGTTTTGCCGGAAGAGCCCACGCGCAACGAGGCGCGCTTCCTCGCCGAGTACAACATTCAGCGCATTCCTTTACCGCTCGCCGCATTCAGCGGGCTTCTCGCAAGGGCAGAAGCCGCACCGGTGCAGGCTTACGTAGAGGCGGCTATTTGAGCGGGCGAGAGCCTTTGCCGCTTGCGTCTGGGCTGATCGAGCGGCTGCTGGCCGAGGATGTGCCCGGCACCGATTTGACCACCGAAGCGCTCGGCATGGGCGGACTTCAGGGCCGTATGGAGTTCCGGGCTAGAGCTGCGATGACCGTGGCCGGGACCGGCATTGCCGCGGCGCTCATTTCGCACGCGGGCGCCGAGCCGTCCGTGGCTATCCCGCAGGGCGCGCGCGCGAAGGCTGGCGATCTGATCCTTTCAGCATGGGGATCGGCCGCCGCGCTGCATTTGTCCTGGAAGACCGCGCAAACCTTGACCGAAATTCTGTCGGGGATCGCCACGGCCACGCGTGCGCTTGTGGATGCCGTCGAGGCTGTCAGCCCGGATGTGAAAGTCGCCTGCTCGCGCAAGACCGTGCCCTTGACCCGGCAGCTTTCGACCATGGCGATCCGGGCTGGCGGCGCCGTCGCGCACCGGCTGGGCCTTTCCGAGACGATCCTCGTCTTTGCAGAGCATCGCGTTTTTCTGCCCAATGCGAGCCTCAAGGAAATGGCGGCGAGGCTGCGCCGGGAAGCGCCCGAGAAGAAGCTCGGGATCGAAGTTGACACGGTACCGGAGGCGCGCGCGGCCATCGACGCCGGGTTCGATATCGTGCAGCTCGAGAAAATGCCGCTCGCCGAAGTGTCCGCAGTTGCAGAATTCGCTCGGGCCTCTGCCGCAAACGTTCTCATTGCCGCCGCGGGTGGCATCTCGCCCGCAAATGCCGGCGATTACGTGAAGGCCGGCGCCGGTTTGATCGTGTCGTCCTGGCCCTACACGGCGAAGCCCGCCGATGTCGCCGTGACCATCGCTCCCGCAGGCGGGTGCTGACGAAAATCCGTGAGCGGATTTTTGCGGCACGGGATGAGATTTTCGCTTTCTAGCGAGCTGCAGGCCGCCGAGGCCACCGGCGATCCGCTTGTCAGGGTTAGTTTCGTGTTTCCGGAGCTTCCGCCGGTTCGAACCAGTCGCCTGCGGCGCCATGCAATACATCGCCATCCCTGAATTCGACATCGATCTCGATATCTTGCGCTGGATAGTCATGCACGCGCACCACTTGACCAATATCCGCCACTGTGTAACCCATACGTATTGGGCACACTTCCTTCCATTTTACCCAGCATCCGATTTGAAACGTCATTGATTTCTCTCCTAGCGTTGACGCTATTCTTGATGGCAGCTGATTCGCGGGGAGAAATTCGGGCGCCTTGAGCGGGAGTATTGCGGCTGATAAGGTGCGCGGGGGAATCTGGGCACCAAGTTCCCAACACATCGGCAGGGGAGAGAGAATGAACGGCGTTATCAAGGCTTACGATCCAAAAACTGGATCGGGTGTTATCCGAATGGCGGGGGGGCTCAAGTTCGCTTTCGAAAAGGGCGACTGGCACGAGATCAAGCTGCCGGCCATCGGCGACCGGGTCGATTTTCAGGTGAATGGGAAGAATGCGACCGAAGTCTACTTGTTTCCAAGAAAAGATAGACCGGCTGCCGCGCGCGCCTTAGATTTTGGCTTGATAGCGGGCGGCTTTGCTATCGTGTTCATGTCTGCGATAATCGTGGATGTCTTTTTTAATATATTAAAGTTGAAGCCCAACGATATGGTGGGGCTGGGCATTATATTATATATTCTTGTGATTATTTCTTGGGTTCAGGGGACTAATTATAAAATAGTGCGGGGCATGGCAACCGCATATGTCTTGCTAGCCACTGCTTTAGCTCTGCCGATAATCATTAATCACCTGGGATCCTAAATCCGGGACGGCGCTGCGGCTGGCGCCAACTGCCGGGGCGTCGTACCCGCGAAGGCGGGTACCCACCCATACAAGTTCTTGTTCCAACGGGAGAAATGGATTCCCGCCTTCGAGCGTGTGAAAAAATCGAAATGCGAAGCCAGCGTATAAGCTACGAACGTCATTCCCGCGAAGGCGGGAATCCATTTATCGTGCTGGAACATGCTATTAGCATGGGTCACCGCCTCTGCGGGGACGACGGTGCGGACCGGATTTCAAGCGTTTCAACGGGTTTGGCGATTTTTTCACAGGCTCCTTCGCGGCAATGACAGTGTATAGGCTATCGCCGAAATCCAATGTTTGCGAGCAGCCTCCCGCTGCTTTCAAGCGATACTGCCCGGCCGTCACGCGTGCGGCGATGACCACCAGCTTTCCAGCGCGGTGTCGCTCGCCTCGATCCACTGCGAGAAGCCGCCGGCATAGTCGAGGAAGGGAGCGGCGAAGGAAGGCGCGACACCCGTGACGCAGGGAATGCCCGCCTCGGCCGCGGCTCGGAAGGCATCGGCAAGCCCGCCGCCCTCCGCCTCGATCTTCCCGAATTTGCTCAGCACGACAAGATCCGCGCCCCGGCCGATAGCCGTCAAGACGGCCTGGCACGCAGCGGCAAGCCCCGCGCTGTCGAGCCGGCAGGCTGTCGATCCCGGCCCCAGATTTTGAGTGATGGGGATGAGTGCGCTACCCGCCGCGTCGCGTAATACGAGCGATCCGCAGACGCCGCAGTCCTCCTCCGGCGCGGGCTCCTCGATCATGCCCGCGACACGCAAACCTTCGCGCATGCGCCGCTCCGCGAAACTGGCGAGGAGCTGTTGAATCTCGGCCGTCTCGGCTCCTCGAAGCGCCCCAATGCGGAACGCGGAGGCGAGCGCGGTTTCCACTTCGGTAGCGGCTACGGTTTGCATCGTGCTACGTCCTCCCCCTCTTGACGTGAGCCTTCGCGTACACAAGCATCGGTGACAGGAACGCGCGGCTCCGCCAAACCGATCCAGGCCCGGACGCGATCAGGCTCGAAGCCTGCCTCGCGGCGCCCGCCCGACTCCATGAGCGGCCTCCGGATCAAAAGCGGATCGGCCAGCATCAGGGCGAGCGCTGCCGCCTCATCCAGAGCTTCGGGCCGCACCTCGCCCGATTTCACGCGCGGGCTGGACCGGTTGAACCACTCGGCGACGGGGCGCGTGCCGAAGAAAGAGCGAAGCCGCTCCGCCGTCCAAGCTTCGGCCAAGAGATTGCGCACGTCAAGTGTATGACCGCTTGCTGCAAGCAGCGCCTTTTGCCGGGCATTGCCGGCGCAACCGGGTTTTTCCCAAAAGGTGACGTGCGTCATGCTTTTACTCGCTAGACGGGCCGGTTCGCGTTTCGATTGCGCAACGGTCCCATCAGCTTCAACCCCTCTTCGTAGGTGAGGGGAGAAAACTTATCGCTGAATTTTTGGGCCGCGTCCGCGACTTTGTCTAGCTTTCCATAGGTATCGAGCTTTTTGAGTTCGCTCTTTTCGAGGTAGAGGAGCTCCAATTGCTCATTGTAAACGTTAGCCTCGTCGATCGGCAGTATATAGAAGCTTACGCCGCTCATCTCGACCTGATAACGTTTCAGGAGGGGCATATTATCGCAGTAGCAGAAATACTTGCCCGTAGGCGAAAGCGTCTCAGCCAGCACTTCGGCGAGCGGCTTCAAATATTCGAACGAATGGAGGTAGCATGAGAGGTATGGGATGGTTGGATTGCCTTCCTCGGCGATGGCCATCACCTGGTCCGCTTTAAGCTCCGGCGGCCGCGCCTCGTCGGCAACCTTCGGTGCGAATTTCAGCGCGAGCTCGCCCCTGAAACCGAAGCGGCCGGCCTTCTTGCCCGGCGCCTTGAGCACCGGATTGACAAGCCTCCCCTCGGCCTCAAGGCGGGCGAAGCCCGTGTCAGCGATTTTGGTCATGGTCTCTGTCATGGGGATTATCCTTGTCATTGCGGACCCAATCCGCGAGTTGATAAAGCTTCTGTCCAATTTCGCTGCGGAGGCCCTCGCCGGGAACCGCCTCTTCAAGCGCGCCGCGCATGCAGGTCATCCAAGCATCGCGCTCGGCTGGGCCGATGGAAAAACGGGTGTGACGCATGCGCAGCCGTGGATGTCCGCGTTTTTGCGAGTAAAGCGTAGGCCCGCCGAGCCATTCGCCGAGATAGTCCTTCAAGATCGCTTTCGTGGGTGCGAGATCGGCAAGATGCATGGCGCGGATGATGCGCGCTTCCGGCAGCGTATCCATGCGCCGGTAGAACGCCTCCACGAGGCGGTCTATGGCGCGCGCGCCGCCTAGCCGCGAAAAATGCGTGTCCGTTTGCTCAGTCTCAGCCATGACCGCCATTCAGCAACCTTCGTGCCAAACGCTCGAAGTCATGGGCACCATGGCCGTCATTGGTGCCTAGTGGCGTGCAACGATACCGGATCTGGCTGAATAGCCGTTCGCGGCACGTCATACGAAATCCGGTTGAATGCTTCGCGGCGCTTTGTTGTCATCCCGGAACGGCGCCCTTCGCGCCGTATCCGGGATCTTTACGGGCGCTCGAATGTTGCAAGACCCCGGATAAGCGCTGACAGCGCTTATCCGGGGTGACGCTCGCGAAGCATTCAACCGGATGCGGTATCATTGTGTGCGCGGCTCGCGGTGCACGGTACCGCTGCGCACGGGGTGACAACAACCGCAAGCGCCTTGTCGCGATGGCGACAGGTGTGTCGGCTAGCGGACACTTGCGGGCAAGGTAATTGGGACAGCGGCACGGAAGTAGAGCCTATGCCAGAGCGGACCCGGCTGTCATTCCCGGCGCCTCTTCATTCCTCAGGGCAAACCGCCTTCGCAGAGGCTTCAGCGCAACGGCCGCGAGCAAAGCCGCAGCGAAATTCAACGAGGCTGCGGTGACCTGACGGACGCCAAACTCCCACATGCCAAGGACGCGGTATCCCTTGGCCTGTACCGCAGGCTGCAGATATTTTTCCATCAGCGCGTTACGGAACAGCTTCACATGGGCGCCGCGACGATCGCTCATTCAACGTGCCCCGTGTGCAGCTTCTTCAGGAGCTCGGTATCGTTGCCGAGCGCGCTTTTGCCGTAAACGCGTATCTGTGCCTCGGAGCCCAGCTCCTTGTTGACCCGCGCGGCGAATTCTTCCGCGGCCACATTTTGGATCGAAGCCGGCCCGCCAGCATGCCCAAGCTTAAGCGCAAGGCCTTGGCCATTCGCGCCGTTTTCAAATAGCAGAACGAGAGCTGCGAGGAGCGGCAGGAAAAAAGCGCAACATGGAGCAGCTCAATCCATACGGAAGCGCGACGGTGAGCACAGTCCGCATTATTTATGCAAATTGTCAAGGTAACCCAAGCGCGGCCGATTGGCACTCTTGCGAACTCTGCTTAGCTTCAGGCAGGCATTATTATGGGGTCTTAGCGGGCATGATCGAAAGCTGCACCATCGCATTCGTACCGCGGCCGAGCATGATGTCTACTTTGCGGCGGACGCCTTCAATTGTCAGCGGCTTCGTCAAAACGCTATGCGCGCCCCCTTTGAGATAGGTCCGGGCGAGCGCATCCTCCCCCGGCTCAGCGATGAGCATGATTTTCGTGCCCGGCAATTTAGCCGCAATCTCCTGAAGCACGCCCGCTCCTTGCGCCTTCACGATCTCAAGCCCCAGGAGAAGAAGATCCGGCTTCCAACCGGCGCCCTTCGCATAGGCGGCATTCAGGTCCGGCAAATCGTGCGTTTCATTCTCGTCGTGCAGCATGAATTGCAACGCCGCGCGCGTGATCTCGTCATTCGAGACCACGAAAACGCGCTTGTTCTCTATGAGGCGGGATGTTTCGACGCCTATTTGCATATGGGCCTCCAATATCTTTGGGCATGGCGCGCCTCCTAAACCCGGCGCGCGGCCGTCATCGCGAGGCGGCACCGCCGCCGTGGCGATCCAGAGAACACTCAACACGCTTGCATGAGTGCCTTTGGATTGCTTCGCTTCGCTCGCAATGACGTTGCGTGAGACGAGCCCTAACCTCAAAGCGCTCTAGTGCAAATTCCGGGCCGATAGCGTGTCCGGCACCTGTTCGTTTTCATACAAGCCCGGCTCGCATGTCGGCTTTGAAACACGGGAAGCTCTACCGGACACTTAAGCGAAAAAGCGAAAAAAGCAGGTTATAATAATAACTTATGGCATTGGCACGCACCTTGCTCAAAGGAGGCTGCGGGCAAAGGATTGCCAAACGCTCCGCCCTTCGAGGATGAGCACACCCCCCGCATCCAACGGTTACCGGCGGCGCTGACAGCCGTCTCGATGACCGGCGAACGAAGGACGCGCCTGGCCCGAAGGACAGACCGCGAGGTTACGATTACGAAGGAGACCTGCATGGCATTGCGACAGATCGCATTCTACGGGAAGGGGGGCATCGGCAAGTCCACCACATCCCAGAACACGCTGGCGGCGCTCGCCGAGATGGGGAACAAGATCCTCATCGTCGGCTGCGATCCGAAGGCCGACTCGACTCGCCTCATCCTCCACGCCAAGGCGCAGGACACGATCCTGAGCCTCGCCGCCGAGCAAGGTAGCGTCGAGGACCTCGAACTCGAGGACGTGATGAAGATCGGCTACCAGAACATCAAATGCGTGGAATCTGGCGGCCCCGAGCCGGGAGTTGGCTGTGCTGGCCGCGGCGTCATCACCTCGATCAATTTCCTCGAGGAGAACGGCGCTTACGAGGATATCGACTATGTCTCCTACGACGTGCTCGGCGACGTGGTGTGCGGCGGCTTCGCCATGCCCATCCGCGAGAACAAGGCGCAGGAAATCTACATCGTGATGTCCGGCGAGATGATGGCCATGTATGCGGCCAACAACATCTCCAAGGGCATTTTGAAATACGCAAACTCCGGCGGGGTTCGTTTAGGCGGCCTGGTCTGCAATGAGCGTCAAACCGACAAGGAGCTCGAGCTCGCCGAGAACCTTGCAAAGAAGCTTGGCAGCAAGCTCATCTACTTCGTGCCGCGCGACAACATCGTGCAGCATGCCGAGCTGCGCCGCATGACGGTGATCGAGTACGCGCCGGATTCCAAGCAAGCCGAACACTATCGCACGCTGGCTAAGAAGATCCACGCGAATGCCGGCAAAGGCATCATCCCGACGCCGATCACCATGGACGAGCTCGAAGAGATGCTCATGGAGCATGGCATCATCAAGCAGATCGATGAATCCATCGTCGGCAAGACTGCCGCGGAGCTGGCGGCGGAAGCCGTCGCCTGATCTTTGATCTCAGGCCCTTTCGGCCCCTCGCTA
>JBKQOR010000143.1:0-27243 GCA_052145435.1 Rhodomicrobium sp.
GGTGACATTGAGTGTATCGAACCCGAAAACTCTGCCACTAAGAAGGGTTAAGCAAGGATTGACGGCGCGCTTCCTCAATAATATTCCTAACGCGAGGGCTGGTGGCTGAAGAGAACTTAAGCAAACAAGGATAGCGAAAGGTAAGGCTTTGCCGTTTGCTCTCCAACCTTACCGATGTGTAACTGGCTTTCGCCCGGTGATCGCTTAACTCTACCCTCAGATCGCCATGGCGCACCGCCGCGCCCGCCTAAATTCGTGCCATTTTTTGCGTTGGATGGCCGCCTAATACCGGCCGTGAAGCCGGGCGAAAATAGTTAGCCTCAAACGGAAGCGCCACAGCCGAACCCGAAAGATATGACAGCCTATATAATTCGCCGCTTAGCCCTGATGATCCCCACGCTGATCGGAATCATGCTGATTAGCTTCATCATTATTCAGTTCGCACCGGGCGGACCCATCGAACGGATCATCGCGCAATTGAACGGCACCAACGTCGATGCCACGTCGCGCATCAACGGCGGGAGCGGCGACTTCTCGCGCGTGGCGCAGCCCGGCGCCGCGGACGTGGCAGCGAACTCGCGCTATCGCGGCGCCCGCGGCCTCGATCCGGAGCTTATCAAGAGCCTCGAAAAGCAGTTCGGCTTCGACAAGCCGCCGGTCGAGCGCTTCCTCTTGATGATGAAGAATTATCTGACCTTCAATTTCGGCCAAAGCTATTTCCGCGATGTGAGCGTTTTGAAGCTCATCAAGGAGAAGTTGCCGGTCTCGATCTCGCTCGGCCTTTGGCTAACGCTTCTAACCTATACAATCTCGATCCCGCTCGGCGTGCGCAAGGCGGTCAAGGACGGCACGACATTCGACATCTGGACCAGCACCGCCGTTATTATCGGGCATGCCATTCCAAGCTTTATCTTCGCCATCCTTCTCATCGTCATCTTTGCCGGCGGTTCGTTCCTCGATTGGTTCCCGCTGCGGGGACTGTTCTCGGATAATTCCCAGCAGTTGAGCTGGCCCGCCTGGATCGCGGATTATTTCTGGCATCTCGCCTTGCCAATCGCAGCGATGGGGATTTCGTCCTTCGCCACCATCACTTTCTTAACCAAGAATTCGTTTCTCGACGAGATCCGCAAGCAGTACGTCATCACGGCGCGGGCGAAGGGCCTCAGCGAAAGACGCGTGCTTTACGGGCACGTATTCAGAAATGCGATGCTGCTCGTGATCTCTGGATTCCCGGCGGCGTTCATCAGCGCGTTCTTCACGAATGCACTTCTGATTGAGACGATTTTCTCGCTGGATGGGCTTGGGCGCCTGTCCTTCGAGTCGGTCGTCAACCGCGATTACGCCGTCGTGTTCGCGACGCTTTACATCTTCTCGGCAATGGGACTGCTGCTCAATCTTTTGTCCGACCTCATCTACACCTGGGTCGATCCCAGGATCGATTTCGAGACGCGGGAGGTCTAGCCGATGGCATTAGCGGTAGCCCATGCCGTGTCATTTCCGCACCGCGGGCAGCCGTCATCCCCGCGCATGCGGGGATCCATCTACATTATTGTTTTTGCGGGAGAAATGGATTCCCGCCTTCGAGCGTGTGAAAAAATCGAGCGTTCGCGGCAAACCCTGATGTCATGGCCCGGCTTGACCGGGCCATCTAGAAAAAAAGCGAGACATTTCAATGATAGTCTGGATGGCCGGGTCAAGCCCGGCCATGACAGTGGGGGCCTAAATCGATTTTTTCACACGCTCTATCGCGGGAATGACGGTTGTAGACCGTCTGTTGCGCCGCCCGTAAGTCTGCGCGCCTCCGCCGGCGGCTTTTGGCAGGAGGTCTAAGTGATGGACGCAAAAGTGGAACGCACAGCCGCGCCTATCGAGACCGCGGGACCCGCGGTCCAGCCCGCGCGGAGCCGGCCTTGGTTCAAGCTTTCGCCCATGAGCAGGCGGCGCTGGCATACGTTCAAATCGAACCGCCGCGGCTATTACAGCTTCCTGGCCTTTACCGTGCTCTTCTTCGTCACGCTTTTCGCCGAGTTCATCGCGAACGACAAGCCGTTCCTCGTGAAGTACGACGGCTCGCTCTATACGCCGATATTCAAGATGTATACCGAGAAGCAGTTCGGCGGCGAGTTCGAGACCGAAGCCGATTACCGCGATCCGGCCGTACAGCAATTTATCCACGAAAAAGGCGGCTGGCTGGTTTGGCCGCTCATCCCTTACAGCTACCGCACGATCAAGCTCGATCTGCCGGTCCCGGCGCCGGCTCCCCCGTCTTGGTCCAATTGGCTCGGAACCGACGATCAAGGCCGCGACGTTGTTGCGCGCGTGATCTACGGATTCCGCATCTCGGTACTTTTCGGCTTGACCCTGACCATTGCGTCGGCGCTCATTGGCGTGACGGCCGGAGCGGTGCAAGGTTTCTTCGGCGGCTGGACCGATCTTCTGCTTCAGCGTTTCATCGAAATCCTGAGATCGCTGCCCGAGCTTTATCTGCTGCTGATTCTGTCGTCCATGCTGTCGCCGACTTTCTGGCTTTTGCTCGCCATTCTGCTCTTCTTCGAATGGACCGCGTTCGTAGGCCCGGTCCGGGCCGAATTCCTGCGGGGCCGGAACTTCGAATATGTGCGGGCGGCGCGTGCGCTGGGGCTTTCCAACGCACAGATCATGTTCAAGCATCTCCTGCCGAATGCGATGGTGGCGACCGTGACATTCGCGCCCTTCATCCTCAGCGGTGCGATAACCGCGCTCACCGCGCTCGACTATCTCGGCTTCGGCCTGCCGCCCGGCTCGCCTTCGCTCGGCGAACTTCTGCAGCAAGGCAAGCAAAACCTGCAAGCGCCTTGGCTCGGTCTGACCGCTTTCTTCGTGATCGCCCTTATGCTGAGCCTGCTCGTGTTTGTGGGCGAGGCCGTCCGCGATGCGCTCGACCCGCGTAAGACCATGCACGACCCGGACGTCACCGCAGCCAATGTGTAAGAGGATTCGCCCGCAATGGCCCCTTTGATCGAAGTTAAAAACTTAAGCGTGCGCTTTGCGGGAAGCCCGCCCGGTGTGCTCGCGGCGCGGAACGTCTCTTTCGACGTCGGGAAGGGCGAGACGGTCGCGCTCGTCGGCGAATCCGGCTCCGGCAAAACCGTCTCGGCGCTCTCTATTCTGCGGCTCCTGCCGCCCGGCGCGCATCACCCCTCGGGGCAGATTTTGTTCGAAGGCCAAGACCTTCTCCGCGCGAAGGAGCCCGAAATCCGGCATGTGCGCGGCAATCGGATCTCCATCATTTTCCAAGAGCCGATGACTTCGCTCAATCCGCTGCACACGGTCGAGAAGCAGGTCAGCGAGGTGCTGAAAATCCATCGCGGCATGTCGAACGGCGCGGCGCGGGCACGCACGCTGGAGCTTCTGGACAAGGTCGGCATCCGCGATGCGGAATCGCGGCTTTCTGCTTATCCACATCAGCTCTCGGGCGGCCAGCGCCAGCGCGTAATGATCGCCATGGCGCTCGCCAATGAGCCTGATCTTCTCATCGCCGACGAGCCGACGACGGCGCTCGACGTGACCATTCAGGCGCAAATCCTCGATCTTCTGAAAGACCTCCAGCGCGAGCTTCACATGGCGATGCTGCTCATCACGCACGATCTCGGCATCGTGCGGAAAATGGCGAGCCGCACCTTTGTCATGAAAGACGGCGAGGTGGTCGAGCACGGCCCAGCCGAGGAAGTTTTCTCCGCGCCGAAGCATCCTTACACAAAGCGTCTTCTGGAGGCGCAGCCGAAAGGCGAGCCGCCGCGCATCGACGACAAGGCGCCGGTGATCCTGGAGACCGATCGCCTCAAGGTCTGGTTCCCCGTGAAGCAGGGCCTGCTGCGGCGCACGGTCTCCCACATCAAAGCCGTGGACGGCGTGTCCTTCAAGCTACGCAGCAGCCAAACGCTTGGCATAGTGGGTGAATCTGGCTCAGGCAAAACCACGCTCGGGCTCGCACTCTTGCGGCTCATCTCCAGCGAAGGCCCGATCGCCTATGTGGGCAAGCGCCTCGACGGCCTGAAATCGAACGAGATGCGGCCGCTTCGCCGCGAAATGCAGGTCGTGTTCCAAGATCCATACGGATCGCTCTCCCCGCGCCTTTCCATCGGGCAAATCATCGAGGAAGGGCTGCTCATCCAAAGCCCGGACCTTTCCCCCGAGGAGCGGCGCCAGCGCGTTTCCGCCGCCTTGACCGAGGTCGGGCTCGATCCCGATTGGCAGGACCGCTATCCGCACGAGTTCTCTGGCGGCCAGCGCCAGCGCATCGCGATCGCTCGAGCGATGATCCTGCAGCCGAAATTCCTGATGCTCGACGAGCCGACCAGCGCGCTCGACGTCTCGGTGCAAGCGCAGATCGTGGACCTTTTGCGCGACCTGCAAAAAAAGCGCGGCCTCGCCTATCTTTTCATTAGCCACGACCTCAAGGTCATGCGTGCGCTCGCGAGCTATGTGATGGTGATGAAGAACGGCGTCGTGGTCGAGGAAGGGCCGACCGCCGAAATCTTTGAGCGCCCGCGGACCGATTACACCAAGGCGCTCATCGCCGCCGCCCTCGATCACCGCACGTTGAAAATACACGCGGCCTAAGCGAGCCAACTGTTGCCGTTCCCGCGTTCGAGCGCGTGAAAATATCGAATAGCGGAGCTACAGACGTTTATAACCGCCATTCCCGCGCAGGACGACTACCGAAGCATTGCAAGGCGCGCAACCGTCATTCCCGCGAAGGCGGGAATCCATTTCTCCCGTTGGAACAAGAACTTGTATGGGTACGCGCCTCCGCGGGGACGGCGCTGCGGCCCATTTTGGTGCCATCTCCAGCTGCCAATTGGCCTTAAATGCCGTTTCTAGGATAATTCCTTCACCGCCCGCGAATGGCGAGTGCGGGCGCGGCTACGAAGAAAAACTGCACTGCGAGCGCAAGTACGATGGAGGGCCCTGCCGCCGTGTCGAGCTTCAGAGACAGGAACAGGCCGCCGAGCACCGCCGCCGACGCCGATATCCCGGCCAGTACCGCCATTCGCTCGGGCGTTTTTGCAAAGGGCCGGGCCACCGCCGACGGGAAGATCATCAGCGAGGTGATGAGCAGGATGCCAATCGCTTTCATGGCGAGCGCAACCGTCACCGCGATGAGGAGAATGAAAGCCGTTCCCGTGCGCCGCACGGGAACGCCCTCGGCGGCTGCGAGATCCTCGTTCACGGTCATGGCAAGGAGGGGACGCCATAGCCAGAATAGAGCGGCCAAGACCGTCGCGGCGCCGCCCCAAATCCAGGCAACACCGGCCTTCGAGACCGCTAGAATATCGCCGAAGAGATAGCCCATCAGGTCGAGCCGGGCGCCGCCCACGAAACTCGCGGCGATCAGCCCCGTCGCAAGGCTTGTGTGCGCCAGGATGCCGAGCAGCGTGTCGTAAGGGATCGCGCGCTGATTCTGAAAACCGGTGAGAAGCAGCGCCATGGCTATGGAGGTTACAATCACGCCCAGCGTCAGGTCGATGCCGAGCAAAAAACCTAGCGCGACGCCGAGAAGCCCCGAATAGGCGACCGTCTCGCCGAAATAGGCCATGCGCCGCCAGACGACGAAACAGCCGAGCGGAGCCGCGAGAATTGCGGTGCCTATGCCGGCGAGCGCGGCGCGGGTGAGGAAATCGTCAAGCATGGCCGCCGCCCGCTACGTCGCCCGAAAGCGTGTGTGTGTGGTCGTGCTGGTGGCTGTAAAGCCCGAAGCTTGCCGCAGCATCGGGGCCGAAAAGGCGCACATATTCGGGATGGCCCGCCACCGCGCGCGGCACGCCTTCGCAACAGATGTGCCTGTTAAGGCAGATCACGCGGTCGCTTGCGCCAAGGACGACATGCAAATCGTGGGAGATGAGCAGAATGCCGCAGCCGCGCCGCTCGCGGATCGCCGCAATGAGCGCGTAAAGCTGGGCGGCGCCGGCGAAGTCGATGGCCTGAGCCGGTTCGTCGAGCACGAGCAGATGCGGATCTCGCGCAAGCGCGCGGGCGAGCAGCACGCGCTGGAACTCACCGCCCGAAAGCCGCGCCATCTGGGCATCGCTCAAATGAGCCGCGCCGGTCTCGCCAAGGCATTCGAGAGCGCGCGCCTTCGACACGGACTGGCTCAGGGACATGAAGCGCAGCACCGGAAGCGGAATAATGGTTTCGATGAGAAAGCGCTGCGGCACATAGCCAACGCGCAATCCGGCCGCCCGGCTCACGCTGCCGCCAGCGGGGTCTACAAGCCCAAGCAGAATGCGCGCGAGCGTGGTTTTGCCCGCTCCGTTCGGTCCGATGAGTGTGAGAATCTCGGCCGGATGGACGGCGATGCTGACCTGGTCGAGGACTAGTTTGCCGCGAAACGCTAGCGAAACATTGGACGCCGCAACGAGCGCTTCGACACCGGCCGCGCCCGCCATCAGCAGTTCGATTGTTTCTTCAGCGCCCGGCGTAACACCTGTCCTGCTCAGCATATCGCGCCGCCCTCAGCTTCGCGGCACTCCGCACAGACGCCGCTCACCTCAATGATGATGTTCCGCGGATAAAAGCGCGCCATACCGCTTGCTTCGGCGACGGCCAGGAATGCGGCCGGTGTATCCACCTCGGTCACGCGCCGGCAATCTTCGCAAACAAGGGTGACGATTTGCCGCGCGCCTTCATGGTCGGTCATGCAGGCAAAAAACGCGTTGCGGCTTTCGAGACGGTGAACGAGCCCAGCTCCTTGCAGAACATCCAAGATGCGATACACCGAAATTGGAGCGAGGCGCTTTCCATCCTTGGCCAGGCTCTCGATCAAATCGTAGGCGCTTACGGGTTTATGGCTGGTTGCGACTTGCCGGAAAACCCGCTCGCGAAGCGCCGTCCATTTGATGCCCCTTTCGAGGCAGCGCGTTTTCGCCCGCCAAAGGGCACCTGCCATGCAGACACCGTGATCGTGATCGCGTGCGGGAAATGAGGAGGCTCTTTCGTTCATATCAGCTATGTAATGTTATTACCTTGCGCCGGTCAATCGGAGGGACGCACACTTTTTTGCCGTCCAGTTGCACAAACCCGGCGCGCCGTCTTGAAAATGAAGCAAATCTGATGCACATTTTTCATGTCTAGGTGTAGAACCGGAGCATAGCCGGAGCACTATTCAAGAGAAGGGTCTTCACGCTGAGGCTTAACGCGCTGAAACACGAGCCCGCCGGGCTCCCTCCGCACCGCGCCCAAAGCGCCGCTGCGGCATCCACCTCTCTCATTCATCTCATCATCGATACCCTTGAAGACGCGAAGGCTGACGATATCGTCAGCATCGACCTGACGGGCAAGACATCGCTTGGCGATACCATGATTGTCGCCTCGGGGCGTTCCCAGCGTCATGTAGGTGCAATCGCGGAGCGGCTTCTTGAGAAGTTGAAGGAGCACGGTCTCCGCGATACAAGAGTCGAAGGTATGCCCCTGTGCGACTGGGTTTTGATCGATGCGGGGGACATCATTGTGCACGTCTTCCGCCCGGAGGCCCGGACCTTCTACAACCTCGAGAAGATGTGGGGTGCAGACAAACCCAAGCTGGAAGCTGCAGAGTAGCGGATTTTTGAGGGCAGGCGGCCGGAATGAAAATTTCTATTCTGGCCGTCGGGCGACTCAAGAGCGGCGCTGAGCAAACCCAGTTCAACCGCTATTTCGATCTGTTCAACGCGGCCGCACGCAATCTGAAAATATCGCCGATATCGGTCGTCGAGATCGGAGAGAGCCGGAGCGGCTCGGTTGAGGAGCGCAAAGACGAGGAAGCTGAGGCGCTTCTGGCGAAGCTGGGGAGTTCGCGTCTGATTGCGCTCGACGAGCAAGGGCAGATGCTCACGTCTTACGAATTCACCGCCATGTTCTCACGGCTTCGCGACGAGGCGCTCGACGTGGCTTTCGCCATCGGCGGCCCGGACGGGCACGGCGAGGCGCTCAAACAGGCCGCGCATTTTCAGCTTTCGCTCGGCCGTATGACGCTGCCGCATGGGCTCGTCCGCATTGTGCTGGCCGAGCAGCTCTACCGCGCCGTTACCATCATGCAAGGCCATCCCTATCACCGCGCTTGAGCGCGATGCCCACATCTACCGTTCACGAAGCAAAACGCATCTTTCCAAGCTTATCGAGCGGGCGGAGCGCGGCCAGGAGATCATCATCGCGCGCGGGGGGCTTGTAAACGCTCCATCTGGATGGAACGCCAAAAACATAAGTATTTAAGCGCCATAGGTAGCGTTGCCCGCGCCAAACTAGAGCGCTCCGTGCTTTTCGCGGAAGGACCCGCTAACCGGAATCGGCTACAGGCCACTGTAGCTGGGGCACACTGCAACGATGTTGGTTACGCTACTTCCAGCGCAGTCCGAGAGGCGAGCATCGCGTCATCCCGGCGTCTCATCGAGACGCCGGCGAGCCTTAGCCCGCCGGCCGCCAACATCAGGCCGGTCACAGCCTCGTTGAAATTAACGTGCCTCGCTGGTCTCATGCCAATGACGACGGACAAGCCAGCCGAAAACACCGAGATTCAGCAACGAATAAAGATACCGTCCCATCTTACCCTCCTTGGGTTTGAGTGAAATCATCCATTCGCGCGGGCAGATTAGGCGGAGGGCTGGTGGCCGTCTGTGACTTTGTCACTTTCGCAGGAACGTGAGCTCTGCTTCTTTTATTAAGGAGGAACGCGAGGACAGATAAGCTTCAATCTAAGGTACGGGACACGCCACGCATTTCGCAAGGAGACCGCGCGTTGGACCGTTTCGCAACCACGCACTCGTACGGCTATTTGGGCTTGCGCGATGACCCCGGCTTCAGCGGACAAGAAAAGACCGCCGGCGAAGTTGCGAAGAAGCCAGCGGCCTTTCTGCACTTTCGGGGGCGCGGTGCCAGTCTAGGTCCGATTCCCCTGTTTCGCAAACGCATCTGGCATTTGCGCCATATTACCGCATTTTGGAATCCCTACGCCACTACCTCTGAGCCAGACAACCACTCTGCGCAGGCCACCGGGAGCCAACAGCGAAGACTTGCGTTGTGCCGGCCCACCGTCGGAATAATTTAGACCCATAGCGGCGCTGGCCCGGCCAGCATGATTTTGGCCATAATTTTCAACGATGGCGATAGCGCTAACCTCGCCGCAATTAGGGAACGGCGCCCGAGATTCTTTCCCGGGCAGGTGTCTCATGATGCGGGCGTGCCGCCCAATGCGAGCGGTGGCGGGGCAAAAAGCCGCGACTGCGCATTAGCCTGTTGCGAAGGGCGGATGTCGGGTATATCGGGTATACTTGAGCAGAAAGGCGAGACCGGCACGCTCAAGCAGATTCACCGGAGGGCTGGATTATGAAAGTCATTAGCTTACAATTTGTGTTGCAGACAGCACTCCTGTCGATCGTATTCGCCGCTGCGGCGCGGGCGGAGAACACGAACACGTCCGCCCCCTCGAAGCGTCCGCCCTATTCGAAGCAAGCCCTTCAGGCTAAGGTAGAATATTGTCAAACCTGCCATGGGCCGTCGGGAGAGGGTGTTCGTGGAGCTTCCCCCGTACCACGGCTCGCGGGGCAACAAACTAAGTATTTAGAGAACCAATTAGGGAATTTTATATTACATAGGCGGCAGAATATCGCCATGTCTAACGTGGTGCATGAGATGAGCCCCGCGTTGGTAACTGCTCTCGCAGCCTATTTTAACGGTCTCAATCCCAAACCTCTCGGGAGTGCCCCAAGGGAACTCGTGGCCACTGGAAAAAAAATCTTTGAAGAAGGAGTTCCCGAAGCCAATGTTCCTCCATGCGCGTCCTGTCATGGACCAGAGGCTAAAGGTAAAGGAGCAATTCCCCGTTTAGCCGGTCAGGTGCATGATTACGTTTTTAAGAAATTGACAAACTGGGAGAGAGAGCGGGGTCAGAACCCGGCAATCCCGGACAAATCGGCGGCCATCATGCAACCGGTCGCGCACGGCTTGACCGAGGCACAAATTGCAGCCGTCGCGGCCTATCTCGATTATCTGGAGTAACTTTTCCTGTTCGTATCGATTGTGAAGCTCATTAAGCCGGCACCTTAGCTAGGGCCTCGGGCGCTTTGCGTCCGGCGGACTAAAACCGCAAAATTCGTTCCTCGTTTGCTGCGGGTTCACAACTGCTTGTAGCTGGGCTTCTCCGAAGCGATTGATTCGCTTTGGGGGACCCATGGCGCCACAATCACGCAAATGGATTTTGCGGGGGAAAAGTTGCCGAAGCCGGGCCGCTCGTGAAGCCAGTCGCGCCGCCTGATGGCGCCGGGTTCCCTTCTGCAAGGCGCTTCCCGGCCTCGGCGGCCGGTTTCTTCGGCGAAGCATCCATGACCGCTCGGGTTGCTTCCGCCAGGAGCAAGTGCCCCGGGCGGCCTTGCACCCGATGGATAGCGCCACCTTAGCACGCCGCACGCCAAAACGAGACATTCAGTCTCGAAGCTACGAGCCCCCCGGGTGAGCGCTCGCCGCTTGCAAAGCTCGAGCCCCTTGCGCTGATATGTGGTAAGCGCTGCTGCAACACCCGCCTGAATCCGCTTGACGCGGCTTACGCCGCAATCTGAGTTTCGGCGGCGGAGGTAGGGCTGGCAAAGCCCTGCGCCCAGGGCAGGAGTTCATCGATGCGCGAGGCGGCCCAGCCGTTCACGAGCGCAAGGAAACGCCGTTTGGCTCCGATTAGGCGATAGTCATCCAAGTAAGTCTTCTTTGGCGGTTTGTAATTGCGCGCGAGGAGATCGCTTCCGCGACGATCACGGCCGCATCGTGGCAAACGGTGGCGAACCTGGACATTTGGAAAAAGACTGGCAAGCCGAGCACAGCATCGCAATGCGGCACCGCCGGCGTTAATTGACTACAAAAAGAAATATCGGGATAGCCCCCAAAAAAAGACCTATGGCTCCCTCGATTGGGCAGGCCACATCCGGTGGTCAACGCGATCACTGGGGATTGTGCCGAATCATAGGGGAGGAGGGACGCCGTACCAACGGTTGCAGACTCCCTCTCCCCATGCGAATTCGCTCGCGAATGTGGATACTTTGAATTGCGAGCTCGCCAAGGCGAGCTTGCTGGGAGAGGGCTGGGGTGAGGGGGTCTCAGTGAAGCGAAACCTGTTCCCGACGCTTTGGCCCTCCACATGCTCTCGCCCGAGGCGTGCTGCGCGAACTCCCTGACGCGCTCTCGCCCGGCCGGGTCGCCTCCTGTCAACCGATGACGGGAACGTCGACGCGCGTTCGCTGCGCAACGGCAGATGGAGGCGGGGTGAACCACAACTGATACATAGTCACCACCCACATAAACGCGAAGCACATCGCCATCAGCCCGCCGCCGCCAATGACGACGAAGGCGAACGGATGGTAGAGCTTCGTGAAATACCAGGAGCTGACGTCCAGCACGATGGCGACGAAGGGTAGTCCAACAATCGCGCCTTTGAGCCAGACCGGCCGAACGTAGGCGTGGCTGAACATCAGGCCGACGACGAAAAAGATAAAGGTCAGACCGAACAAGTGAATGTGCGAGACACGCACCAGGGTCCCGATGCTTGCACCGGTGTCCGTCTCGGTCACTTTCTTCAGGTTGTCGAATCCGTTGAGATTCGGAAGATGCGGATTGCTGCCGTCGTGGCAGCTCATGCAGCGCTTTTCAAGCATCGGCTTGATGTCACTCTCATACGTCGCGCGAGTGGCGCCGCTGTGCACCCACGCGATAAGGGCGTTGCGATGGTCGGGCGGCAACATGGTCGCCATTGGCCCGCGCAAGGCCGCTTCGAGTCGCGAGCCACTCCCGCTGCCGGAATAGGCGACGACAATGTCCTCGTAAGAAAGCATCAGCGGATTTCCTCCCGCTCGCCCGGCATAGGTGAAGTAGATGTTGAGCAGGGCGAAAAAGTACGCCAGCCCGAGGACCAAAAGCGTCGCGGTGTATAGGATACGCTGGCTAAATGGCAGTTCGGAGTAGTGAAGATAGTGCCGATGAAGGGGAAGTTCGCTCATAAAGGTCGCTCCTAGTGGATGCCGGTGGTTGTGTCTTGGTCCGCGTCACTTGGCCGGCACGGGCACGAACACGACGCCCCGCGCCACTTGGCCCGCATAATGGGCGGCGAGATTGTCCACATCCAGCTCGGTCAGCACGCTGGACATGGCGGCCATCCGCGGGCTCTGGCGCGCGCCGGTCCGATAGTCATGCAGTGCCTTTTCCAGATATTCGACGCGCTGTGCCGCGAGCTCTGGCAGGCCCGGGTCGATGCTGTTGCCATTCAAGCCGTGGCAGCGGTCGCATCGCTGCGTCCATTCCTCGGTTGTCAGAGGTTTGCGAACATCCGGCTGCTTCGGTTGCAACGATGCGTAGAACGCCGGCAGGTTCTTGACCGCGTTGCCGTCGAGCGCCGCCGCCAAGCCTTTCATGGTTTCGTCGCTGCGCGATCCGTCTTTGTAAGCGCGAAGTGCGGCCGCGAGGTACTGCGCATCCTGGCCGGCGAGGCTCGGGGTTGTGGGAATCGCGCTGACACCGTCCTCCCCGTGGCAGCCGCTGCAGGCCGCAGCCGCGGCCTTGCCTGCCGCTTGGTCGCCAGGAGCGGAAGTTTGCGAGCGGGAAGGCTTTTGCAGAGCATAGAACAATGCGATGTTGTTGATGTCCGCCTCGCTGGCAGCGGCCAACATCGACTTCATCAGGTCGTTCTTGCGTTGACCGCTTTGGTACGCCTTCATCGCCTGGATGAGGTACTTCGGATCGAGTCCAGCAAGATTCGGCATCCCCGGCGTCTTGCTGGCTCCGGTTTCGCCGTGGCATCCCGCGCACGCGCTGGCCGCGGCCTTACCGGCTTGCACCGGATCGAGATTGGCCTTGCGGGCTCCTGGCGCGCTGGGTTGCGCCGGATCGAGGCTCGCGAAATAGGCAGCCAATTTGACAAACGCGTCGTCGTTGAGAAACTTGACCGTGTCGTTCATCGCGCTGTAGGCACGTGCGCCCGACTGATAGGCCTTCATCTCGATGTAGAGATAGGCCGGGCGCTGGCCAGCGAGGTTAGGCACGCCATCGTTGATGCTGATGCCGTCCGCGCCGTGGCAGCCTGCGCACGACGTTTCCGCCAGCTGCTTGCCTTCCGCGATTTCCTCCGGGGAGGCATACATGGGGCGCAGCTCGTCGGCGATGCCGCCGGCAGGCCCCGCGGCCGCGCCCAGGCAATGCGCCGCAAGCGCCGCACCCGCAGCCAATACGAACATCGACAGAGACTGCGCGTTTCGTTTCACTAACATGCCCGTGCCCCGCATTTTAACTTCGTCTTCTCTAGGAACGCATCGCGCTTCCGTGCCGGATTTTCCCTCGGCCTCCGCAGGGCGTCTGGCCGCTGTTCGCTCGAAAACGCGGCGCGAGAATGCTCACGCATTTCGCCGCAACTCACCTTCAATTAACCGTTCCTGAATGCCAGGTTTTTGATTGAAATCAAATTCGATACGACTGTGTTTCTTTGTCGCATCCACGCGTTCGATATGCGAAGAAATGGCCTATGGCAACTATTCCCCATGGCCAGGAATGGCCCCCTCGGCACAGACCTGCAATTTATACGTCTAGCCAACCAAGGGAGAACTTGGTAGGTTCTAACACAGGCATCGGATATCGATTGCGAAGCCGAAACGCAATCCAAAGCTGAATGCCTTGGATAGGGAGGGAGCAAACCATGAAACTTGTACTAAGCAGCGCGATTGCGGGGATCGCATTGATGACAGCTACTCCGGTGCTCGCCGACGGTCAGGCGATCTATACTGCGAACTGCGCCATGTGCCACAATAACCTTAAGCCCAAGCTCGGCGACAAGGCCGCTTGGGAGCCCTTGATCAAGCAGGGCGCGGATGCCCTCGTCGCTACCGTTATCAAGGGCAAGGGGGCCATGCCGCCGCGCGCCGGGAAGCCAGGCCTGTCCGATGGCGACATCAAGGCGGCGGTGGAATACATCGAAAGCAAAGCCCAATAGCATCGGGCTTCCGCGGGCGGCTATGAACACCATCCCGGTCACGGGAGGAGTGCGTTGCCCGCGATTACCGCCATTTTTGCCTCCATTGCGTGCGAGGCCCTAGCAAGGGGTCGCAGATCGCAGATTTTCCCGCGATGGATTTCGGCGCTTTGTTGAAGTCCACGCTTGCGGGTTTACTCAAGAAGCAAGCCCCATCATTCCCGTTTATCACGTCTGCGGCGGCGCTGTTAGCGATGAGCCTATCGGCTGGACGCTCTTGCGTTTGGATGAGCCGGGCGCCCATGCCATTTTGGACGGCGAAATCTCAGGCCATGGATCGCATCATCGCCAAGTTTAAGTCACCGCGGTTACGATTGCCTGCGGGAAGTGCGGGCGAGCTGTAAACCGCAATTTGACCAGGGCTTGTCATCCCGCATCCGGCTGAATAGTTCGCCGGCGTCACCCCGGAAAGCGCTGTCAGCGCTTTCCGGGGTCTTGCAACATTCAGAGCGCCCGTAAAGATCCCGGATACGGCGCGAAAGGCGCCGTTCCGGGATGACACCGGCGGGTGAAGCAATCAACCGTATTTCGTATTATATATTCTCGTTTCTCCATGAAAAAAAACCCCGGCTATTGACCGGGGTTTTTTTTAGAATGTACTCCTAACGGCGTGGCGCCGCCGGATGTCCCCTTCTACCACTTTACGATGAGCGATGCGGCAATCGCTTGCACGTTGTAGTTCGGGTTGTCGTACGCCATCCAGAGCGTGGTGTTGGATAATGCCCCGGCGGCGGACGTGGGGTTCACGCTCGACGTGAATGGCGCCAGCGGATCGTTCTGCCAGTTGGCGACTGCGTTGCGCTCCCAGGTGTAGCGCAGCCTGAGTTTCATGTCTTTGAAACCGATGTCGCTCAAAAGGGCAGGGTCGAGCTTGTAGGTAAGGTTGGCTTCCACATGCTCGAACAAATTTGTGTCGTTCGGGTATGCGCCGCAGGTCAGAACCTCAGCCCCGCTCGTAATCGGCGCGCAACCTGTGGACTGCTGAACGACGCCGTCCGATATCGCGGCGCGCAAATCGAAGTTAAGTTTGTTCGGGATGATGGCATAATTCATCGCAGCCACAACGGTATTTACGTACTCGTCATCGCTGTTGGTTACCGGCGAGAAAGGCGCGGGAGGGTTGGGGTTTTCCCTGCTGGCGTAGAAATGCGTATTGTACTTTTCCCACATGTACGACAGCGAGAACGCCAAATCGGGATGCGGAACATACGTGAGGTCGACGCCCGCGCTCACCATGGCACTATCGGCCAAGCCTAGATTGTAGGCTGGATTGACGCCATAATTATCGTCCTGGTACTTGACGCTGGGGCTAACGGTTACGCCCGGAAGCACAACGATATTGGTGAGGAATTGCACCCTCGTTTCATCCCGGTTGTCGTACATAAATTGCTGGTATGCGACCGGAATGCACGGGCTTTTGCAGTTGGCGGCGGTGAAAGGACCGCCGCCTTCGGACGAGTACGCTCCTACAACCGGGAACTGAACGTTGGCGACGTTCCCAAGGTAGTTATAAGCTCCTTCGTAACGCCGGTCGGCGAAGGAACCGCTCAGCCGTGCGTCGAACCAAGAGGCCGGGTGCCAGTCGGCGGACAGTTTTCCGGAATTCTCGTTGGTGGCGCTGACATCGGCTTGCGACCAGTCGTAGCGTTCGTAACCGTAAGCCGCGTTGAAGTTCCAATCCCGGCTCGGCCGCCAGTTCAGGTCCTCGCCAACATTCTGCTTGACGTAGCTGGTCGACAAGCTCTGTACGCTGGCCTGAAGGCCGTCGCCTGAAGCGACACCGCATGGCTTCGCGGAGGACACGGTCCCGGAGGGCGCGCCGGCGTAGTCGAAGGCTAACCAGCAGGGGAACAGAATATTTGGCGTTTCGTTGTTGTAGTCGTATAAGCGGTAGGTGAATTTCGACGTCAAATCGGACGCGATCGGAGTGGTAAACACGTTATTGCTCAAGAGCGTTTGGATATCGCCGTTGAGGTTGTTCGTAGGACGGGCCAAATTTCCGTTGATAAAGCCGGTATTGACCTGGTTCCATGATTGGCCGGGCCACGCCAACCCGGCGGTCTGCGCTAACGGATTATCCGTCATCGGCATGAAGGCCTGATTCTGCGTCATGTCCGTGAAGCCCAACGTGCCGGCGTAGCGGGTCTTGTATGGCAGATCCGCCGTCGCCGTTGCGCTGACGCTATTCATCTGGTTGCTGGGCGGCGTTGACTCTTGGCCGGCTACGCAATTCGAAAGCAGCTCCTTGCCTGCGGCGGACGTGCACGACGCGGTGTTCGGAAAGAACGGATTTTGCACGAAAAAGGATGAAACGTTGTCGGTGTAGGTCGAGCCGGCGTACCCCAGTTTGAACGTGTATTTGCCCCAGGGCGTATTACCGATGCGTTCGCCATTCACGCCGTAGTTTTGCGTGGTGTCGTCTATCGGCACAGGCACTTGGTTAGCCTGGTTACCGGCACCCCACAACTCATTGATGGCGCCGGCCTGCGTGCCGGTCCGGTCCATGTGGGAATAATAGGCGTCGAAGTCGTACTGGGAAAGAGCGCTGTCCTTCCATCCGCCACCCCCAAAGTCGGGCGTCCACCGGTAAGCGAACGACGCTGTGTCGCGCTCGATTCCCAGATCCATCGGATGCAAATAGGGAATGATGCCAAGCCCGTTGGTTCCGCCGTTGCCGTAGTTGCCTGGATTAGCCCCAAGAGACAATGGATTTGCAAGCAGGGCTGCGGGCAATGACAGGTAACGGGCTCCGGACCCTACGTTTATCCCGGCTGCGCTGATGGCAGAGGGTTCGCTTGCGCCAACGGTAAAGGGCGTTAGCGCGCTCGTGCTATAGATGTGCGGCGTCTGGTCCCATCCAAAGGTGAAGTAGTGCTCGCCGGCCTTCGAAGCCTCCACGAGGTAAGACTGGTCGCTGAAGCCGGCAAAGTTGGAAGCGACATTGTTGGCCCACAGATCGAGCTGGTAGAGCCCGTCGCTGCTGCCCATGGCCACGTGCCCGCCGCCGAACGCGCCGGGCGCCTGGATGCTGTATTCGTAATACTTCGCCAGGCTTTTCTGGCCGAGAGTGACAGCATCCTGAGGATACGGGCCGCCCGCGGCGCCCGGAGCACTGCCGGGGCGGTCGCCCGAAACGCTGCCGCCAGCCGTTGGGTTGTTGGTGAAGCCGCGCGCGCCGATCTCGATCTCTCCGTGGGTCCACCAATAAGGTGCGGCGCCATCATCCTTAAGGCCAGCTGCGCTCTCGGCGTCGGCCGGCCAGGCTGCCGATGGATCGAATATAGGGACAGCCTCTCCCCATCCGGCCCAGTTATTCCCAGCCGTCCAGGCATTGGCGCCGGTGGCCGATCCTCCCTCACAGCATCCTGGTGCTGGTGCTGGTACTTGAGCATGTGCGGCGCTGTAAACCAAAACCGACCCGAACAGCGCTGCGCCAGCGATATAGGTCTGTGCTAATAATGCCCGATGTGACATGGCCCGTAACCCCCCCCAAAAAACCCATTGCTTCAAATGTGTGCACCCCGCCTGCCCGGTGGGGTGCACACCCCACCTATTCGCTCAACTCACCGTTGCAGGAAAGCACCGGCCGGACTATTGCTCCCATGGATTAGGGTATGGCAATTGTTGCAGGCCCGGCCCACCGCGTATACTTGCGCGTTACCAAAGTTATTAGGTGGGGTAGCACCTGACTGATTCGGCCTGGCTATCGGCCCGTGGCCGCCCAGCGCGTGGCACTCGAAGCAAAGCCTCGGGCGCGACAGCTTGAGCGACGCCTCGTTGATCGAGCCATGCGGATCGTGGCAGGTTAGGCAGTTTTCACGCACAGGCGCATGCTCGAACAGGTACGGTCCGCGCTTTTCGGCATGGCACTTGTAGCAGTTCTCGTTGACCGAGTTCTCCCGGATCAACTTTTCAGTGACGCTGCCGTGCGGGTTATGGCAATTCGAGCAGACGATCTTGCCCTCGCGCATTGGCATGTGCGACGAGCGGAACATCTGCGCGCGCCGGTCTTTATGGCACTGGAAGCAAGTTTCGGGTTCGAATGCCGTTTTCAGTTGGTTCTTGGCCGACACGGTCTTCATGATCGTGTGGCAGTTGGTGCAGGCAACGTTGCGCACCTGGTGCACGCTGCCTTTCCAGTAAGCCCGCTCGCCGCGCTCATGGCAGTTGAGGCAGATAGCGTTATTCTCCTCAGGCGTCCTGCTTAGGTCGTCCTTGCGGAAGGAGATGATCCCCCCCACGCTCTCTCCATTGGCGGGCATGGCGCCCCCCACAATCCGCGGAACATAGTCGCCGGCCCCGTTTCTCGCGACGGCGGGTTGCGCCGGGGGCTGGCTGGCGAAGTAAGCCGCGATGTCGTTGATCGTGCGCTCGTCAAGATTCGCGACGACTTGATTGCGAACCAGGACAGGCTCACGCTTGGCCGCGTAGCCGCTTCCGCTGGGCTTTGCCGGAGCAAGGCTGGCGTAATAAGCCGCAAGATCCTCGATCGTCCGATTGTCAAGAGAAGAGGCCATCCCCTTCATCGTGGCGTCACTGCGCAAGCCATCCTTATAAGCCCTGAGCGCGGCAGCGAGGTACTGCGAGTCCTGGCCGGCAAGGCTTGGCCACGCAGGATTTGCACTCACCCCGTGCTCGCCGTGACATCCCGCGCAGGCGGCGCCGGCAGTCCTTCCGGCCGAGGCGTCGCCCCGGGCCGGGGTATGCGCGCGAGCGGGAGTTTGCGCGGCATAGTAAGCCGCAATGCCTTCCAGCTCGCCTTCCCCAACACCTGAAAGAAGCGCCCTCATCACGGCGTTCTTGCGGTGACCGTTAGCGTACTCCCTCATCGAGGTTACGAGGTATTGCGCGTCCATCCCAACGAGGCTTGGCGTGCCCGGCGTCCTGCTTATGCCGTGTTCGCCGTGACAGGTTGCGCACGCAATGACCTTTTCGCGCGTTCCTTGCCGGTAAGCCCTGATCGCGCCGGCGAGGTATTTCGAATCCTGGCCCGCCAGACTTGGCACGCCGGGACCTACGCTTACGCCGTGCTCGCCGTGACAACCCGCGCAGACAGCGATATCGCCTCTTCCGGCCGAGGGATCGCCGACGAGCGGCGTCTGCGCCGGAGCGGGGGTTTGCCGGGCATAGTAAAGGGCGATCTTCTCGCGCTCCGACTCGCCCACGCCCGTAAGAAGCCCCTGCATAACGCTGTTCTTCCGGTGACCGGTAACGTACTCTTTCATCGCCGCGTCGAGATAGAGCGGGTCCTGTCCCACGAGGCTCGGTATTCCGGACCTCGTGCTGACCCCGCCTTCCCCATGACAGGACGCGCAGCCCACGCTCCTCACATGCACCGAGGCCGGGCCGTGACAGGTTTCGCATTCAAGCTTGCCCTGGGTGTGCAGCCGGCCCATCAACGTGTGGCTGAAAAGCTCACCCAGCGGGGCATGGCAGCCCAAACAGGTCTTCGACCCCACAAGCGTCGCGCCCGGACGCGGCGATTCCCCGACGGGCCCGGCCGGCGGCACCGGTGCCGCATACTTATCGGACGGGGCCGGGCCCTCCTGCCTTTGCATGAGCTGATTAAATGCGCCGAAAAGGCTATCGGCGTCGGCGAGTTTCGGCCCGCGGGCGGCTGGCGTGGCTGCTTGAGTGCTGCTTGCCCCCGCGCGCGTGTCGGCTTGCGCCGTGGAAACTAATTGAACGTTAGCGCGCAGCGCCGCGATTGAACCGCCGCTGCCTTCCAGATCATTCGCTTTGGCCGGCGCGTTGAACCCCAACACGATCCCGCATACGATACCCGCCACCGCAGCCATAGCTGACAGTTTACGCGGTTTGTTGCGATCGCTGCTTTGGTACAAGCGTCGCGCACAGGGGCCCCACCCCTTGTCGTCTAACATCAAATACATAATTCGCCCCTCCCAAGTATCGCAATCCTTTGCCTACTCCAGTTGCGAATCAAGGAAAAAAATGCCCGAATTACGACTTCGAACATCGCTGTGTTTTCTGGGCCACGGAGGTGGATGCCGGGCAGCGCTATCGCGAGATGCCGGACGAAGCCCGGCGCGCAGGCCACCATCAGTGTACGCCGTATCTGCGCCATAGCCTCCGCCTGCCCGTTGAAAGGCATTTTCGTCAACGCCCGCAGGCGTTTATGCCTCGCAGCCGCCTAACGCGGCGGTCTGAGCCCGTCACCAAAAAGAGCGTGTTGCGAGGCCTCAAGGGCCTCGGTTCTCCAAGCCGGCGCAAGACCCTGCGCGCAAACGACGCAGGTGTGTCTAAAACGCAGCAATGCCGCCGCCTGGAACCATCCCAATGAGAAATGCGCACGCCGGGATTCGAGGGTTCAGCTCTCGTTTGAACTGGAGAATCCATCCCGCGCATCATCGAAGATGGCGCGGTTGCGTCCCAGGCTGGCGGTCCCGGCGGCCGTACGTTCAGGCCGCATGTCCACTTAAAACAGCCAGCTTTCGAGATCGCCGGGCGTACCGGGCGTCGATCCTCCACGCCGGATGAGTATGGTTATTGTGCTAAGCTCAGACGCGCCCCCGGCCGGCGGCTTCAAGCCGATGCTCTTTGCTTTCAAGGAAGTTGGATGGTGCTGCAAGAGAGGATTGAACTCTCGACCTCTCCCTTACCAAGGGAGTGCTCTACCACTGAGCTACTGCAGCGAAAACGCCAGCGCGCGCGGGAAGACCGTGCCACAGCCGCCGGGAAGGTGCAAGGCCATAGTCAGAAGCCTGCGCGGGTTCAAGCATGGCGCTGGCTATTTTTGCATAGTTTCCAGGTAGCGCTTCAACTCGACAACCGCTCTGCGGGAAAAGGCCGGGCCGCACTCGCCGTTGAAGACTTTGCCCCACACCGGCATGGTGTGGCCCTCCTCGTGACCCGGGATGCCGCCGCCGCTTCGGATGATTTCCACGACGCGGCTCGCGGGGAACTCCCCGTTGTTCCCTCTCTTGAGCCCGGTGAGATCGGCTGGAGGCTTTTTCTGCGCCGCCGCGAGCGGCCCGCCACCGGTGCCGTCGCGCCCGTGACAAGCGGCGCAATGATCGTCGAAAAGCTTCTGCCCGGTAATTGAAGTTGCGTATCCGCAAGGATTTTGCGCTGCCGCCTCATTCCAAAGCAGAAGCGGCGCAGCGGCCAGCACCGCCCGGAGCCATAAATTTCCCATGCGCACCCCTTCAATCCGAAATTTGCGGCCCCTTAAGCCGATTGCTCCGCAACCTTCCTGAAGCGAAGCACCGCGAGGCCTAGGAACAAACTGGCGATCAGCGCAACGGCAAGAAAGCGCGGCCACACTTCATAGAATCCCGCTCCCCTGTAAAGAATCGCTTGCGCGAATGAGACAAAATGCGTGGATGGCGAGACCTGCATCACCGTGCGCAGCCAGGCTGGCTGGCTATCGAGCGGTGTATTCGAGCCCGACAGAATGTTCATGGGCATCGCGACCAGCATGTAGAGAAGGCCGAGTTGCGGCATGCTTCGCGCGACGGTGGCGAGAAAGATGCCGATCGAGGTCGCGAAAAACAAATAAAGGCAGACGCCCGCCATGAAGAGGGGCACCGAGCCGTTGATCGGAATGTGCAGGAGCCCCTGGACCACGAATTCGAGCGATAAGCCGGCGGCCACGGCGATGATGAGCCCGTTCGCCCACACTTTCGCCAGCGCGATCTCGAAGGGTGAGAGCGGCATGACGAGAAGGTGGTCCATTGTGCCGTGCTCGCGCTCGCGCACCACGGCCGCGCCCGCGAGGATGATCGCCAGCATGGTGATGCTGTTGATGATGCCCATCACGCTCGTGAACCAGCCCGTCGTGACGTTTGGGTTGAACGCAACCCGGATGGCGAGATTGACTGGCGGCTGCGCGACGGGTTCAGATCGCGAAATGAAGCGGTTTACCTCGTCGTCGACGATTTGCGCGGCATAGCCCGAGCCAAGCCCGGCCTGCACCATTGCGGTCGCGTCCACGAGAAGCTGAAGCGTTGGGCTGCGGCCCGCGCGCACGTCGCGCTCGAAATAAGGCGGGATGTCGATGACGAAGGTAAAGCGGCCCAAATTCATGAACCGGTCGATGTCGCGCTCCTCGATCGATATGGGCTTTTTGAAGTAAGGCGGCAAAAATCCGCTCGCGATTTGCCTTGAGAGCGCGGAGCGGTCCTCGTCCACAATCGCGATGGACGCGTTTCGAACCTCCTGGCTGTTGCTCTGCGACTGAGCGGTGACCGCGAGTGAGAAGGCATAGATGACGAGCCCCAAGAGCACGTAATCGTGTAGAAAGCTCCGCAGCTCCTTGACACCCAGCCAATAAATGTTCGAGAGCGCCAGCATTTCTTACTCCCGCCTCACCGTTCCTGCTTGCGCAGGAAAAGCAAGCTCAGCAGAAGTAGCGCCGGGACAAATAACGAAAGCCACCCAAGGCGGCCGATCAGGTCGGCAAATCCTAGTCCTTTTGTGTAGGCGCCAACGCAAATCGGAACGAAATAGGTCATGGGGAAGATGTGGCCCATAAATGCCGGGAACCCTGAAAGCGACGAAACCGGCACCATCATACCTGAAAATTGCGTGGCAGGCAGAACGGTGAGAATGGCCGTGCCGAAGAGCGCCGCGATCTGCGTCCGGGTGAACGATGAAATGAACATCCCATAGCCCGTTGTCGCCATGACGAAAACGAGCGCGCCCATTGAAAGTGCAAGAAAGCTTCCCTTCAATGGGACGTGGAAGACGAACCAGGCCATGAGCGCCATCAATATAAAATTCCAAAATGCCAGAGCGGCGTAGGGGATCTGCTTACCGATCAGAAACTCAATACGCGATACCGGTGTCACGTAGAGATTGGTGATCGTTCCGAGTTCCTTTTCGCGCACGACCGCGAGCGCCATAAGGATGGCCGGAATTAGCGCAAGCTCCAAAGCCATCGTTCCTGGCACCTGGGCATAGATGCTGTCGAAAGACTGATTGTAGCGGAAGCGGACCTCGGTCACCGAGAGCGGCTTTTGCTGCGGCATGATGTTGAGAGCGGCGTCGTTGAGATAGCTTTGATAAACGCCCGTCAAATATTGGCGCATGGTCTCGGCACGGAACGGCATGGCGCCATCGACCCAAACGCCGATCTCCGGGGTCCGGCCGGCTTTGAGGTCGCGCCCAAATCCGGGCGGCATTTCGATGGTCGCATTCACTGAGCCATCCTTGAGCGCGCGCTGCTCCTCCAAGGCGTTGGCGAGAGGCGCCTTTTCGGTGAAATAAGGCGAGCCGCGCAGTTCTTCCAAAAAGGCCCGGCTTTCCGGAGAGTTGTCGCGATCGAGAACACGCCACGAAAGATTATTGACGTCCGTCGTGATGCCAAAGCCAAATATCAGCATCAGGAACGCAGTGCCGAGAACGGCGAAGGACAACCGGATCGGATCGCGCCGCAATTCGAGCGTCTCGCGGATGCTGTAGGCGAAGAGCCGCCTGAAGCTGAAAAGAGGCGACGGCGCCGCCTCGCTGCCTGAAAGTCCGGCCCCGCTTGGCCGCTCGAATGCCTGTTTGCTTGCGCCCGGCGTTCCCCCGCGCTCCACCTCCGCCTGTTTCAAATAGCTGATGAATGCATCCTCAAGATTGTCCGCGCCGCGGCTGGCCACGATTTCGGCCGGCGTCCCGGTAATCAGCACGCGCCCTGCGTCCATCAGCGCGATGCGGTCGCAGCGTGCCGCCTCGTTCATGAAGTGGGTTGAAACGAAGATGGTGACGCCCTGAGCGCGCGACAGCTCGATCAGGATTTCCCAAAAGCGGTCCCGCGCGATAGGATCGACGCCCGATGTCGGCTCGTCGAGGATCAGCATATCGGGCTCGTGCACTAAGGCGACTGCGAGCGAGAGGCGCTGGCGGATGCCGAGCGGCAGGCTTTCGGCCTGGTCGTTTAGATAGGGAGAAAGCTCGAACCGGCTCAAAAGCTCCAGGATGCGCGTTTCCGCTTTCTCCTTAGGGATATGAAACAGCCGCGCATGCAGCTCCAAATTCTGCCTGACCGTCAGCTCGCTATAGAGGGAGAACGACTGCGACATATAACCCACGCGGCGGCGAAGGCTTATGTCGTTCGCGTCGATGGGCTCGCCGAACAGAAAAGCTTCGCCAGCGCTCGCCGGCAAAAGCCCCGTCAGCATCTTCATGGTTGTGGTCTTGCCGCAGCCGTTCGAGCCGACGAACCCGAAAATCTCGCCGCGCTCGATGGTGAAGCTCACATCGTCGACTGCGGTAAAGTCGCCGAATTTGCGGGTTAACCCCCGCGCAACAACGACAGCTTCCGTATCCTGTGCCCGCCATGGAGGTATTTGCACCGCATGATGGCCGGCGCGTTGTTTTTCGGGCAGTAAGCGGATGAAGGCATCCTCGATGCTTTCGGTCCCGGCGCGCGCCTTGATCTCGGACGGCGCGCCAGTCGCGAGCACTTGTCCGCCGCTCATCGCAACGAGCCAGTCGAAGCGTTCGGCCTCCTCCATATAGGCGGTAGCGACCAGAACGCTCATGCCGGGCTGCCGCTCGCGCATACGCCCAATCAGCTCCCAGAATTGCCGCCGCGACAATGGATCGACGCCGGTCGTGGGCTCGTCGAGGATCAACAGCTCGGGGTCGTGAATAAGTGAACAGCAAAGGCCGAGCTTCTGGCGCATGCCGCCGGATAGCTTCTTCGCGGGACGGTCCGCGAACGGCGTTAGCCCCGTGCTTTGCAGCAAGTCTGCGATGCGCCAGTCGCGCTCCTCTGCGGATTGGCCGAAAAGGCGGCCGAAGAATTCGATATTTTCGCGGATGCTTAGGTCTGGATAGAGGTTCTTGCCAAGCCCCTGCGGCATATAGGCGATACGCGGGCAGACGTCCGAGCGGTGCGCCCTCGATCGCATGTCGCCGCCGAGTACTTCCGCCTCTCCGGTCTCGATCTGCCGCGCACCCGCAATAATTGCAAGCAGGGACGATTTTCCGACGCCGTCCGGGCCGATAAAGCCCGCCATGATGCCCGCCGGAATATCGAGCGTCACATCCTCGAGAGCGGCAACCCGGCCATAATGGTGGCTGAGATGGCAGAGCCGCGCGACGATGGGCCGCCCAGCCTGCCCTGCCCGCGGCGCCGGAGCAAGGATGGCAGCTTCAGTCATTGCACGAGGTTCTTCTGCAGGCGCTCCGGCCAAGGAGTTTTCGGATCGGCGCGGACGTAAGCAACGCCGGGCAATCCGCTTCGGACGGATTCGACATGCTTCTGCAACAGCTCAGGGTCGATCCGGACCCGAACCCGGAACATCAGCTTATCCCGTTCTTCTTTTGTCTCCACGAATTTCGGATCGAACTGGTTTTGCGTGGCGATGAAAGAGACGTGAGCAGGGATGGGCCGGTTTGGATAGGCATCGAGAACGATGCGGGAGTCCGACCCGATCTTCACTTTGCCAACCTCGGATGTCGGAAGGTAAATGTCCATGTAGACATAGTTCACGTCGAGCATGGTGAACACCTTGCCGCCCGCGCCCAACACCTCACCCGTATTGGCGAGCCGGTACTGAATGCGGCCCTCGCGGGGTGCCACGAGGGTGTTGTCGGCGATGTTGACTTTTAGCAACTCGACATCGTGCTCTGACGCCTGAAGTGCGTGCTCGGCTTGCGTTACCCGCGCCTGGCCAGCGAGCAGAGCCGCCTTGGCGGCATTGAGCTGCTGAACCCTTTGATCGTTGAGTTCGTAGGTTGCAAAGCCTCTTTTCAAAAGCTCGGCTGTGCGATCGGCTTCTTGCTGGGCAAGCTTCAATTGCGTTTGGAGCTGATCCACGTTGGAATTCGCTTCCTCGACAGCCTTCTGCGCCTGCCGCACCTGAGCCTCGGCCTTGTTGAGCGACGCTTGCAGGTCTCGCGTATCCATGATTGCGAGCACTTGGCCGCCTTGTACAAGATCGCCCTCATCCACAAGAAGCTTAAGGATGCGCCCGGCGAATTTCGTTTGGATGTCGATCTCGTCGGCTTCGAGGCGTCCGTTGCCGGAGGCAATGCCCGGCGGTAAGGCCGGCACGCGATGCGACCACCAGTACCCCCCCGCAAACAGGCCTCCAGCGATAAAGCCCACGATGAGCAAAACTCTGCCCAAACTCCGCGGCTTCTTGGCCGGGATAACTGCCGGCAGACGTTCCCCCGGAACGGCCAGCGCCTTACCTTCTTCCGGCAGTAGCCCGGAAGCGCCCGGCAGGTTCTTGTCCTTTACGGTTGGATCGAGACCCATCTTCCCGCCACCTCCGCGCCGCCCGAAGACCGATGCACGCCCAACACTCTGCGACGGCGCAAGTTCTTTCTTGCGCAGGCGAGAACGCGCGGCATTGCGTTTGATCAAAATCCCGGCTGCCGGGAAGGCCCGTTTCTGCCGGCCCGCACGATAACTCAACCTGGTGTCTGGACTTTTATCTGTGGACGTCAATCTGCACCGGCGTTGTTGAAATTGACATAGGGTAACTGGGATGCGGCCCTTGCTCATCGATCTCGACGAGGATGGCGGAGACGAGACGGACGAGCGAAGCCTCATTGGGAAAGACGCGTATTTTCTGGGTCCGGCGTTTCAGCTCCTGCTGGATTGAGCGCTCGATAGGGTTCGATGTACGCATCCGCCGCCAGCGGTCCCTTGGGCAGCTTGAAGGCGGCAAGGCCTTCGGGGAGGTTGTTTTCGAGCCAGCCGGCGAGCTTGGGCGCGGAGGCCCGTCAGGTCGCTCGACCGCCCAAGGCGGCCTTTGTCACGGGGCTTCGGCCCGGCCAGTTGCCTGCCCAAGCCGCCCGTCAGCTACCGGAGCTAACCAACTACTCTCCGGGTGGATCCTTCCCCCACTGGTAATCCGCGCCCTCGTGGCGCACCTTAATGCCGGCATGGTAAATGCACGGGCCTCATAATTTTCGCCGCCGTCTTTCTGTGAATCTTTTGCCGTTTTTGGCCGGATTCCACGATTCCAAAATCCGTTTAAATATACGCGCAACTCGCAAATTAACCCATCGCGCAGCCTTCCGGCGGGCGCGGCGGCAGATTTTTTCGTTAGCAATCAATAGCCTACGCGGGATGGTATGCGCTTAACGAAATTGCAAAGGATCTCTGCTATATTTGCATAAAATCGAAAAGGCGGCGCAAAACGCAGCGAATGCCGCTGGAGTGGGTTAACAGGAGGTGACCTCAGTGCACCAGACAATACAAATCGCCGTAAGTTCTAACCGTTCTCCCTCATGGCGAGGGGCCAAGCCCGAAGCAATCCAGAGTC
>JBKQOR010000144.1:0-12562 GCA_052145435.1 Rhodomicrobium sp.
GCGGTTTGAGAAGGCCTTCGGCGGAAGCGCCGATATGTGGTTGCGCATGCAGTCGGCGTTCGATCTCGCGCAGGTCCGCCGCCGCGAGAGCGAGATTTCCGTTGAGCGGCTTGCACCAGCCGCGGAAAGATAAACTGTCATCTCCGCCGAACTCCGCTCCTTCGAGATGCCGCCGCAGGCGAGCAGGGTTTTTTTGCTCGATGCTTGGCCTAGGGCGCGGTGGATTAAGCGCCGGGTATGGGCAGTACGGGCATTACTTCCACGGATTCACCAGGGAAAATTGTAAAGTGGGGGTGGTTTTCGAAAAGTTTCGCGGCGGCTTCGTGCGATTCTGCGTGCACGGCCATATAGGCTCCCATCTCGTTGCTTACATCTTCGATACCGAGTTGAGAGACCTTCTTCGTCTTGCCGAGCGGTCCACCCATGCCGGCGATCGCCTCCCGATGTTTTTCAACCCACGCCTTCCAGGCGGCAATTCCCTCGCGCTCCTTTGCTCGCCGTTCCTCTTCGGGAAGGGCGTCCCATGCCTTCCTTTTAGGGCTGGTTTTGCTGCCAAGAAAAACAGCGAGATATGTGTTGTTCGTGCTCATGACCTTTCCTTTCCTTTGCGTTTTGTGGGCTGAAACGAAAGCTCGACGTAGCGATTTCGGCTCCGGGTGAATTTCGCCGCCCTTGCTAGCATACATGACAGCAGTGGCCAAATACCGGACGCGCGTGCGCTGATTTCGCGCCTGCGCAATTGCGGTGCGCAGCTAGGCAATCTATGTTTACAAGAAAGAAGCGCTCACCATGGCGGAGCGAGACCGCAAAGCAGTGAAGTCAAACAAGAGAGCAATCCAGCACAAGCAAACGGCAAAGGCACGCCCCTTCCGGTTGCGCATGAGCGCCGCAGGCTTGCGACCGGTCCGCATCTGGGTTCCTGACACGCGTGCCGAGGGCTTCGCC
The DNA here is from genome assembly GCA_052145435.1 of Rhodomicrobium sp. Taxonomy (GTDB): domain Bacteria; phylum Pseudomonadota; class Alphaproteobacteria; order Rhizobiales; family Rhodomicrobiaceae; genus Rhodomicrobium. Next base: position 946 of record JBKQOR010000144.1, read on the forward strand.
GAGAAGTGCGCCGCCCAAGCTGCCGCCATTGCCCGGCGCGACCCTGCGGGAGAGGAGCTTCAACGCTTCATCGATGCGGCTTATGAATGGCCGGAGTAATCAAACGCGGCGTTTTTGCCGTGGTCGTGATCCCCGGCGATTACGGCAAACCGCGTCCCGCTCTTGTTGTACATTCCAACCTGTTTGCGGGTCTGCCATCGGCTATTCCTATTTGCCATAAAAATCTGAACAGTTCTCTTGTACACAAATGTAAAGGCCGGCGTAGGTTCCAGTAGGTAGGGTTTCCTCTCCACCCTTGGATGTTTTTCGTGTGGTTAGACCGTCCACCTTTATTGCAAGTACGGAAGGAACGCCGGGCTCGGTGAATTGCGTTGGGGAAAGACCAGAAACGACCAATCCGTCGAACGATGCTTCGCTGGCCGATAACATGCGGATGAAGCTTGCCTTGAGGGCAACGATCTTATCTTTATAAGGGAACGGATTCGTACTTAGCCTGTCGATGTCTGTCAATTCCTGGACAGAATTGTCTGCAATGAAACGATCCCTTCTTTTTTTGGCGGCGGCGTTGTATTGTTCCTCACTTATAGCAATTTTATTTTCAACGATTTCCCAATAAAAGCCGTTCGTATGCAGGACAGCGATGAAACCGCCAAGATCTCTTGTTTGCAACCACATGTCCGATGGGAGCCGTTCGTAATGGCAATAATTGAGAAAATCGGTTTTTGCCTTGTCCAATAACGAATATACACTTTCTCTATCCAAGAACTCTTCCGCATCGCGCGGATTTAGGTGAAAGTTAACGCCTATTTCGCTGCCATTGCCTGCTTTAGAGCAGACATAACGACTAGGGATCAACTCAATTTCAGCCTGGGCCCGGCCAACAATCAGGGCGCTAAGGCAGACTGTCAGCAAGCCATAAATCAGCCAACGCATGGATCGGATCTCCGGAAAGGCCGCCATTATTGGCTGCCTTCCTACCTACCTTTCCCGCCCCGGTCCAGCGCGATTCTGCCCGGCAGTTCCGGCAGCGGCTCAGAGTGCTTCCGGAAAAGTGTGAAGCGGTTTTCCGAAAAGAAGCTCGGGATGACAAAAACCTAGAGCCCGCTTTTGATTCCATCAAAAGCGGATAGGCTCTAGGTGTCGCTGCTCTGGCTAGGACGCGGGGCGGTGCGGGCGCGCGGCGCTTCGTCCTCTTCGCCGTTTTGCCGCTTGAGCGTTTGCCGGAACGGGCTCGCCGGATAGGTGCCGAGCAAGATCAGCTCGGCGGTGTGAAACTCAAGCTCCTCAAGCGCGAGCCGCAGCGGGCGCTCTTCCGGATGGCCTTCCACATCGGCGTAGAACATCGTCGCGTTGAAGCTGCCTTCCAGCTGGTAGGATTCGAGCTTCGTCATGTTCACGCCATTGGTTGCGAAGCCGCCGAGCGCCTTATAGAGCGCGGCGGGGACGTTGCGCACGCGGAAAATGAACGTGGTCAGCACCGGCCCATTGCCGGCCGGGGGCACTTCGGCCTCGTTGGCGAGCAGCAAAAAGCGCGTGGTGTTGTGCTGCGCGTCCTCGATATCGCTTTTCAAGATGCGAAGGCCGTAAATCCCGGCCGCGAGCTTCGAGGCGATGGCGGCCTTGGTGAGATCGCCTTCCTCCGCAACCATGCGCGCAGCGCCCGCCGTGTCGGCCTCGACGACCGGCTTGAGCCCAAGCGAGCGGATCGCCGCGCGGCATTGCCCGAGCGCATGGGTGTGGCTGTGGACCGTCTTGACGCTTTCAAGCGTGGCGTCCGGCAGAGCCATGAGCTGGTGATAGATGCGTTCGAAATGCTCGCCAACGATATGCAGGCCTGAATCGGGCAGGAGATGATGGACGTCGGCGACGCGGCCCGCGACCGAATTCTCGACAGGGATTATGGCATAACGCGCAGCGCCGCTGTGAACCGCCGCGATCGTGTCCTCGAAGGTTGCGCAAGCGAGCGGCTCTAGCGGCATGCCGAGGTTGATGCAGGCGATGTGAGAGTTGGCGCCCGGTTCGCCCTGATAAGCGACGCTCGCCTTGCCCTTTGCCGGGCTCGATTTTTTCTTCGCTACCGATGTCATAAGGAAACCTGCTTAGAGTGCTTCCGGAAAAGTGTGAAGCGGATTTCCGAAAAGTAGCACCGAATGACAAAAACCTAGAGCCCGCTTTTGATGGAATCAAAAGCGGATAGGCTCTGCCGCGTGAGCGGGGTGTCCGCTCACCTTGCGAGCTTCTGGCGCTTTTTCAAGAGGGCTTCGGCGGATTGCCCCGCAACTTGCAAATTATCGCTCGACGAAAGCCTTTTCGATCACGAAAGCGCCGGGCTCGCCCATATTGCCTTCCTTCCAGCCCCGCGCGAGCAACGTCGCACGGAGTTCGGCCAGCATAGCCGGGCTTCCGCACAGCATGATGCGGTCCTCCTCGCGGTTAAACGGCGGCTGGCCGATGTCTTGGAAGAATTTTCCGTTCGCGATCAGGTCTGTAATGCGGCCCTGGTGGTGGTAATGCTCGCGCGTCACGTTCGGATAGTAGATGAATTTCTCCCGCACCATCTCGCCCAAAAACTCGTCCTCCGCCAGCTCTTTCGAGAGCCGTTCGTGATAGGCCAGATCCGAGAGAATGCGGCAGCCGTGCGTGACGATCACCTTGTCGAAACGCTCGTAGCTTTCCGGATCGCGGATCATGCTGAGAAAGGGTGCAAGGCCGGTGCCGGTGCTCAGTAGATAAAGCCTTTTGCCCGGCAGGAGATTATCGAGAACGAGCGTGCCAGTCGGCTTTCTGCCGACAAGGACCTTGTCGCCCGGCTTGATATGCTGCAGCCGCGAAGTAAGCGGGCCGTTCTGCACCTTGATCGAGAAGAATTCGAGATAGTCGTCGTAATTGGCGCTGGCCATGCTGTAAGCGCGGACTAGCGGACGGCCGTCCACCTCCAGCCCGATCATGGCGAACTGCCCGTTCTTGAAACGGAATGACGGATCGCGCGTGGTGGTAAAGCTGAACAGGTCCTCGTTCCAGTGTTTCACTGTTAGGACAGTTTCTTCCTTATACGCACTCATGAAGGCACGCCCCGCCTTGACCGCCGCGGCCTTTGCCGGAGCGGGTTCTTGATTTTGCACGCTCGCAACGGAACGCTCTGCCTGGACCGGCGATACTTTTGTTTGCACATGCGCGGCTGCGGCCGCAAGGGCTTTGTCACGCTGCAATAGGCGCCGCCACCATGCAATTTTTTGAAGGCCGTGGCCCTCAGCACTCGTTTTCATCGAATAGCTGTTCCATAGCGGAAACTGATGCTTAAGCTGCAGCAGTTCGTAGCATGGGCATTTTTTTCGTTGAAATCTCCCACAACTGCAAGCTGGATTTAAGCTTGCGGGGGTCGTGCGTCTGTAACTTTGTCACGAAGACCGGAGCGCCGCTTTTTGCGGGGGCGGCATCTTTTGGCGGGCGTCTTTCACTCCGCGCTGAGCATCACGAGGTGGTTCGGAAGCAGGTTTTGCTTTCCCGCGCCGGCAGGGAAATGCGCGGCCATATGCTCGCCGATGCGCTGGATCGCCTGGACTAAGCCTTTGCCGGCGTTTCCGTTTCCGATTTCACGGGTCAGATCCGCGATAATGCTTTCCCACTCCGAATCGGGAACCTTTGCGTGGATGCCCGCATCGGTCACGATTTCCGCATAGCGCTCCGCCGCCGAAACGAATAGCAGCACGCCGGTGTGACCGGGCGTTGTGTAGATGTCGCGCGCGACGAATTGCTGCATCGCGCGTTGATGCGCGCGCTGGCGCATAACCCGGCGGGGCACGAGCGCGAAGCGCAAAGATTGGGAGTGAAGCACAAGCGCGAGAACGGCGAAGACCGCAAGTTGGATGAGGTAGATCTCTTGCACCGGCATCCAGGTCCAGTAGATGAGCGGCCAAGGCACAACCAGCGCGGCGAGCGCTCCCCATAGATAGGGTACATAATAGTAGCCGCCGCTTGCCTCAGCGATCACGGCCACGATTTCGCCGGACGTATTTTTCTCCGCCTCGCCGATAGCCTTCTCAACTTCTAGCTTATCTGCATCCGAAATCATGCTCGCCGCTCCCTACCAATCGCCTGAGGCTCCGCCGCCGCCAAAATCGCCGCCTCCGCCAGAGAAGCCGCCCCCGTCTCCGCCGCCGCCGCCGCCTCCTCCTCCTCCTCCGCCCCAGCCGCCGGGGAAGAAGATTGGGCCGGAATATCCGGAACGGCGGTAGCGCCCGCCCGCAAGCGGCTGGCGCGCTTGCTGCGATTGAGCCCATAGAACGAAGATGAAGATGCCAACGATGAAGATGAGCGGAATCAGCTCTTCCCACCCCTGTCCTTTACGAGCCGCGATTGGCCGCGCGGCCGCGCGCTGTTTCACCGCTTCGGCATCGCCGAGCAGCACGTCCTTGATATCGTGAACCCCAGCCTTGACGCCGGCTGAAAATTGTCCGCGCCTGAACTCGGGCAGGATCCGGTTCTGGATGATGAGCGTGGAGAGAAGGTCCGTCAGCTGCGGTTCGAGCCCGCGCCCGACCTCGATGCGGACCTTGCGCTCAGTGGGCGCCACGATCAGGATCACGCCGTTGTTCGTGCCCTTCTGTCCGATGCCCCAGGCGCGGCCGAGCTGGTAGCCGAAATCCGCGATCGGATAGCCCTGCAGCGAGTTCGTTGTATAGACCACAAGCTGATCGCTGGATTTCGCGTCCAATGCCTTGAGATCGGCCTCGATGGAAGCCTTGTCCGCGGGCGTGAGCAGATGCGCGTCGTCAACGATCCGGCCGGTGAGCGGCGGAAATTTGGGTTCGGCATAGGCGCCGCTCGCTACGAGCAGGAGCACCGTCAAGACAAGGAGAAGCTGCGCGATGAGGTTGCGCGCAGCGTAGTAAGACCCCCTCACCCCAGCCCTCTCCCGCCCCGAATCCGCTTGCGTATTCGGGCACTCCGGTTTGCAAGCTCGCCAAGGCGAGCTTGCGGGGAGAGGGAGCAGACCGAGCCCGCTGCAACAACGTTCCCTCTCCCCTCCGTGGGAGAGGGACAGGGTGAGGGTGAGGGGGGACTTTCGCAGATATGCCATCGGCATTTACTGCGGCTTACGCGGGCCGAAATCGACCTTAGGCACCTGCGTTTCCGCGGGCGCGATTTCGAACGTCGCCATATCCTTGGCCGATGAGTACAGGATCGATTTCCAGATGCGGCCCGGGAAGGTGTTCAGTTCGGTATTATACCGCCGCACGGCCTCGATGTAATCGCGCCGCGCGATCGCGATGCGGTTCTCGGTCCCCTCGATCTGGTTTTGCAGCGCCATGAAATTCGCGCCGGATTTGATATCGGGATAACGCTCGGAGACGGCGAGGAGCCTGCCGAGAGCGCCCGACAGCTGGTTTTGCGCATCGCCGAATTTCTTCATCGCCTCCGGATTCGTCAGAATGTCGGGCGGCAGGCTCACCTGCACCTGAGTTGCCTTGGCGCGCGCCTCGGTCACGCCGGTGAGCACCGACTTCTCCTGGTCGGCGAAGCCGCGCACGGCTTCGACGAGGTTCGGGATCAAGTCCGCCCGGCGCTTGTACTGGTTCAGCACCTCGGACCATTTGGCCTTGGCGTCTTGCTCATAGGTCGGGATGGTGTTGATCCCGCAACCGGACAAAAAAACCGCCGAAGCGATTATAGTGATAAATGCTATTAATCGGCTGGATAGGCGAATTGGCATGAAGGCCTCCGCAGAGCATTGAATCATTTATCAAGTAGTGCGGTTAAGAGCGCGCTGCAAACCGAATTTGAGCGGGGGGCCAAAGAGCGCACAGCACGATGGCGCGTATTCTTGTAACTCCTGCCATGTGCGCGCGGATATTCCGTAGGCGCCAGGCCAGCGAAGGCACACCGCGCGGGCGAATGGGCGTGCGGCGCCCGCGCCGTGCTTGCTAAGCTTTGAGGCTACTGAATCGATCCCTCGTAAATGCCCATCACGGTCCCGAGGAACTTCAAAGCGTCTGCCTTATTCCGCTGGAACGAGTTCCGGCCGATAATCGAGCCGAAGCCGCCACCGTCCCTTATCGCGCGAGCCTCCCCGAAAAACTCCTCATCGCTCACAGCCGGGCCGCCAGAGAAGATCACGATACGCTGCCCATTAAACGCGCTTTGCACCACGTGGCGGACACGCTCGGCAAGCGTGCCGATGGGGATCTGGTACTTTTGATAGACCTTCTGCGCCTCGGCCAGCTCAACCTTTGCGCTGGGCAACTTCACTTTGATGACATTGGCCCCCAATTGAGCCGCGATCTGAACGGCGTAGGCCACTACATCGACGGCCGTCTCGCCCTCCTTCGACAGGCCGCTGCCGCGAGGATAGGACCACACCACGACCGCGAGACCCGCAGCTTTGGCCTCCAGCGACAGCCCGCGGAGTTCCTCGTACATGGCCGTGCTCTCTTTCGACCCAGGGTAAATGGTGAACCCGACAGCTACGCAGCCGAGACGCAGCGCGTCTTCGACGCCGGCGGTCACCGCAGGGATTGGATCCTTCGTGGCGTTGAGCACATCGTTGTTGTTGCATTTCAAGATGAGCGGAATGTCGCCGCAGTAATCGGAGGCCCCGGCTTCGAGGAAGCCCAACGGGGCGGCATAGGCATTACAGCCCGCGTCGATGGCCAGCTGAAAATGGTAGCGTGGATCGTAGCCCGCGGGATTGGGCGCAAAACTGCGGGCCGGCCCGTGCTCGAAGCCCTGGTCGACGGGCAAAATTACAAGCTTACCGGTGCCGCCCAGCCGGCCGTGGTTCAGCAATCTAGCCAGATTGGTCCGGACGCCGGGATTTTCGGCGGCATACCAGCGTAGCAGCTCACGGATGCGATCGTTCATGCAAAGCTCCTCCGTTCTCATCCAAATCCGTGCCAAGGACGGCCCGGCCATGCGGCGGCCCGGCGGCGCCGGCACTTGTTTCAAGCATAGAGCCTGAAACGCCCAATGTCTGTCGTAACGTTTACCGGCGCTCTTTTGAGCCCCTAAGCCTTGCCGGAGGCTTGCGCCGGGAACCCGCGGTTTTTCACGATTAGGCGGAAACGTTTGCATCCCTCGCAAAACTCGCCCAAATCAGGCGAGGCAACAGGCAATCGCGCGGGCGCATGGGCATTCCTCTTCTTACCCTTCAGAATATTGAACTTACCTTCGGTGGCACGCCCCTCCTTGAGGATGCGAGCCTGTCGGTCACCGAAGGCGACCGCATTTGCGTCTTCGGGCGCAACGGCTCGGGCAAATCCACGCTCATGAAGATTGCGGCGGGGCTGGTTGAGCCGGATCGCGGGACGCGCTTCGTGCATCCGGGCATCACACTGCGCTACCTTCCGCAGGAGCCCGATTTCGGCTTGCATAAGACGGTTGGCTCTTATGTCGAGAGCGGGCTCGGGCCGGCCGGCGACCCGCACCGGGCGCGCGTGATCCTGGACGACCTTGGTCTGACTGGCGAGGAAGATCCCGCCACCCTGTCGGGCGGGGAGGCGCGCCGCGCGGCGCTCGCCAAGACGCTGGCGCCGAACCCGGATGTTCTGCTGCTGGACGAGCCAACCAACCACCTCGACATCCAAGTCATCGAGTGGCTTGAGAAAAGGCTCGGGGCCATGCGCTCGGCGATGGTCCTTATCAGCCACGACCGCCGGTTTTTGTCGAACCTCTCGCGCAGCACGGTCTGGGTGGATCGCGGCGTCACCCGCGGCATCGCCATCGGCTTCGGCCAATTCGAGGCTTGGCGCGACGAGGCGCTCGCCCAAGAAGAGCTGGAGCGGCACAAGCTCGCCCGCAAGATCGAGCGCGAGGCCGATTGGCTGCGCTACGGCGTAACGGCGCGGAGGAAGCGCAATGTGCGCCGCCTTGCCGAGCTGAACGCGATGCGCGAGGCGAAACGCACCGCAAAACGCGGCCCGGGGCAGGTCAAGCTGGAGGCGGCGGAGGGCGGGCTTTCGGGCAAGCTCGTCATCGAGGCTAAGGGTGTTTCGAAATCGTTCGGCGCCGGGCCCATCGTCGACGCGTTCAGCATTCGCATTCACCGCGGCGACCGCGTGGGCGTTGCGGGACCGAACGGCGCGGGCAAGACGACGCTTATCGATATGCTCACCGGAAAGCTTGCGCCGGACGAAGGAACGGTGCGGCTCGGCGCCAATCTGGAAACCGCGAGCCTGGAGCAGAGCCGCGACAGCCTCAAGCCCGGATGGACGGTCGCGGATGCGCTGACCGGCGGGGCCGGCGATCTCGTGGTGGTCAACGGCGTGGCCAAGCACGTCGCGACCTACATGCAGGACTTTTTGTTCCTGCCCGAGCAAATGCGCACGCCGGTGAAGGTTTTGTCGGGAGGAGAGCGCGCCCGTCTCATGCTCGCCCGGGCGCTGGCAAAATCTTCGAACTTGCTCGTGCTCGACGAGCCCACCAACGACCTCGACATCGAAACGCTCGACGTGCTCGAGGAGATGCTCGCGGATTACGCGGGCACGTTGATCCTGATCAGCCACGACCGCGATTTCCTCGACCGCGCCGTTACCTCGATCATCGTGCCGGAGGGTAATGGCCGCTGGATCGAATATGCGGGCGGCTGGTCGGATATGGTCGCACAGCGAGGGGGCGCCCCTTTCTCCTCGGCCGGCAGCGCCAAACAGGCGAAGGCAGACCGGAGGGAGCCAAAAAAACAGCCCGCCGACGGCGGCGAGGCGAAGGCCAAGCGCCGGCTCAGCTTCAACGAGAAACATGCGCTCGAAACCTTGCCGGCCAAGATCGCGAACCTCGAAAAGGAGATCGCGGAGTTGCAAGAGCGGCTCCACGACCCTGCATTTTATGCGAAAGACCGCGAGGGTTTCGACAAGGCCGGCGCCGCGCTGGTCAAGGCGCAAGCCGCACTGGCCGAAGCCGAGCATCGCTGGCTGGAGCTTGAAATCCTCCGCGACGAACTATCTGCCAGCTCATAACCTGCCGGGCGGCAGGAGCAAAAAAAAGGAAGGAGGGCGAGATGTTTATCGAGCTTCACCTGAAGAGCGACAAATCGCCGGTCATCATTGGGTTGCACCACGTTGTCAAAATCACTGCCGCGGCCGGAGGCGGGACCGTGATCGAACTGGCGAACGGCAGCTCCTTCCTCGCCTCTGAGCCCTATGCCGATGTGAAACGGACCTTGGAGCCGCGATAGAGTGCAGAGTTTGCCGGTCCGATGCTGGCGGCACGTTTAGGGTCTGGTGTTGGACGGAGGGCTGGTGGCTCTCCGAGTGACTGGCCTTGTGGAGTTGTTACGATTGAGAGCTGGTATGGCCCGATCTTAGTCTGCTACATCTATTCTGCCAAGAGTTCGGAGGCTACTGACATGGGCGGCATTTGAGGGGGATCGGTCAATGCTGTCATCACGTTTCGCAATCCTTCGCTTGTGCATGAATAGTTGGGTTTGCATAGTGCTTTTGTCTGCATTTGCCGTGCCCTTCGTCATGCCCGGCAGTTGCTTGGCGGCGTCATCGAAGGCAAAACCCTCAGCAAAGCCGGGTTCCGCGGGGACTTTCCGGGATTGTAAGGAATGCCCGGCGATGGTGGTCATACCGGCGGGCATTTTCGCGATGGGCTCGCCGGAGAACGAGCCGGAGCGCCAGAAATACGAAGGCCCGCAGCATAAGGTCACGTTCGCCAAGCCCTTTGCGGTTGGCAAGTTCGCTGTGACCTTTGTGGAATGGGACGCCTGCGTGGAGGCCGGCGGCTGCGGCGGCCATAAGCCCGACGATCAGGGGTGGGGGCGTGGAGACCGTCCTGTGATCAATGTGAGCTGGAACGACACCAAGAGCTATGTGGAATGGCTCTCGCGGAAGACAGGCCAGAGGTACCGTCTCTTGTCAGAAGCGGAGCGGGAGTATGTCACGCGCGCCGGAAGGACAACCCCGTTCTGGTGGGGTCCAACGATTACACCGGATCAGGCGAATTATGACGGGACTGCTGAGGTCTACGCGAGCGGTGCTAAAGGCAAATACTCGGAAAAGACGGTTCCGGTGAAGTCGTTCCAGCCGAACCCCTTTGGACTTTACCAGGTGCATGGAAATGTATGGGAGTGGGTGGAGGACTGCTGGAACGATAATTACGATGGCGCGCCCGCGGACGGCTCGGCATGGACCACGGACGATTGCAGCCTCAGGGTCCTTCGCGGCGGCTCGTGGGGTATCGATCCGCGCACGCTTCGCGCGGCCTTCCGCAGCAGGTATTTCAGCACGTTCCGGGACGCATACACGGGGTTCCGGGTTGCCAGGCCGATGAGCCCATAATTCGCCCGCCGCCTCTTGAGCCCGGCGGCTCAGACGGGTACGGCGAGCGCGCGCCGATGATCGCGAGGCGGAGCCTGGACGAAAGGAAATCGATCGCAGCGACCGTTTCTAAGCCCCTGCCTAACGTTAATGTGACAGGCTAAGCGCTTGGACCTTAGATAGAAAAATAGGCGCCCTTGCCGGCGCGCCCCGTTCCCTCTACATGAACGTCAGCACTACGCCATTCCATCGGTGAGAAGCGGCGATCATGGCCGATCCCTATCAGACGCTTGGGCTTACGAAGACCGCGACGGACGAGGAAATCCGTAAAGCGTACCGCAAGCTCGCGAAAGAGCACCATCCGGATTTGAACCCCGGCAACAAGGAAGCCGAAGCGCGGTTCAAGGACATTTCCGCGGCTTATACGCTTTTGAGCGACCCCGAGAAGCGGCGCGCTTTCGACGCGGGCGAGATCGACGCGTCGGGCCAGCCGCAGGCCGAGCGGCGCTTCTACCGCGACTATGCCGGGGCCGGCGCGGGCTTCCGCTACGAGCAGCCGGAGGATTTGGGCGGCTTCGAGGATCTGGGCGGCGTGTTCGCCGACTTGTTCAAGGGCCGGCGCGGCGGCGGCGCGCGGAGCGGAGCGGAAACGCAATTTCGCATGCGCGGCGGCGACGCCCATTACACCCTGCCCATAGACTTCCTGGAAGCGGTGAACGGCGCCAAAAAGCGCGTCGATATGCCGGACGGCAAGACGCTCGATATTAACATCCCCGCAGGCGTGCGAGAGGGCCAAATCCTGCGGCTCAAGGGCCAAGGTAGCCCGGGCTTCGGCGGCGGCCCGGCCGGCGACGCGCTCATCACGGTCAGCGTGCACCCGCACCCGGTCTTCAGCCGCGACGGCAAGGACATCAAATCCGTACTGCCCATTACCTTGCATGAGGCGCTGTCCGGCGGCAGCGTCCCGGTCGAAACCATCACCGGCCCGGTGAATCTCAAAATCCCCAAACATTCCAACACGGGCCGGGTCTTGCGCCTGCGCGGCAAGGGCGTGCAAGGCAAGGTGAAGGGCGATCATCTGGTCGAACTGCAAGTCGCGATGCCGCCGCACCCCGATGAGGCGCTCGAAAAGGCCGTCGCCGATTGGGAGAGCCAGCACCCCTATAATCCGCGAGGAGGCACGCGATGATGTTCACCGAAACTGAAATCGTCGCGCGCTTCGGCCGGCTCGAGACGCATGTGCTGCAGCGCTGGATCGCGGCCGGCTGGCTGAAGCCGCGGGAAAGCACCGTGGGCTTTCTCTTCGACGACGCCGATGTGGCGCGCACGCATCTCATCTGCGACCTCTCCTTCGATATGGA
>JBKQOR010000145.1:0-26705 GCA_052145435.1 Rhodomicrobium sp.
GAGAAAACGCCTTTGGGTCGTCATTTCTGCCGTCAGAAAGGTGCACTGTCCGCTTCATGAGACGGTTCGTAACCGATCCGCCCACGCCCCGCTACGCGTATTCGAAGGGCCTCGGAGCACCGCTTACAAACAATTGAGAGATGCGATGAAAGATTATGTCCCGAATGACGCTACGTTCACAACTGCGTTCGCCTCAGCGCGTGTGGGCAGGCCATTTCTGGCGCGATATTATCTTAGAGCTCTAGATAAGACGTTGAAAAACGATCCTGTTCCAGAATATGTGGCTAACGAAGATGAGACGGAAATCAACCTTGAGCACGTAATGCCACTGACACCGAGCTCAGAATGGGCAATTGATGCCGACACTGGCTCAACCGCTCAGAAATTGCTTGGTAACATGATCCTACTCAGAGCTCCATCGAATAGCGCTCTGGGCAACAAAAGTTTCGCCGAGAAAAAGAAAGTCTATGCGGAATCCGCATACGCAATCACTCAGCTGGTTTCTGACGCAAAGCGCTGGACCCTAGAGGAGATAAAGCAGCGACAAGCGGAAATGGCTAAGATTGCAGTGAAAACATGGCCGGCTTAATTATCACAGGTTAGCAAATGGAAGTTAGCAAAGAAGAACTTCAAAGACACGTCGAGCGAATGCACGGTGGTAAAGCTAGATTCATTCAGTCTGTTCCCGTGCATGAGGAAATCGACGGCAAGACGGTGTGGGACGGCATTGTTAACATTTTCGATCTTACCGGACATTCCGTAGCAACGCGCGCCTACGCCTGGTCCTCAGCGATTGAGGGCTCTGAGAGGCGCCGCTTCTACGCTGTTCTTGGCGTTCCGCCAATCAACTCAGCAAGAGATGCTGTTCGAGCTGCTATCGTGGCAGAGAACCCGAGCGAACAAGACCACTAGAGACTCGCCATGGTTGAGTAAATCAACTATACAACGAGCACATCCCATTCCTTTCCGCGGCGCGCAGTGTATCGCCGCATTTTCAGTAGCGTTCGCGTGAACTCGACCAACCGGGGGCCTGCAACGCCCCCGGCGGTCTACGCAACTGCCATGAAAAAAGGAACATCCATGGCATTCTCTGAAAATGTGAAAGCGGCGGCCCTCCGCCGCGCGGGTGGCTTATGCGAGTGTACCATGTCTGTCTGTAACCACCGGTCGGGCCGGTGTTATGCCCCTCTTACCAAGGGAAACACTCATTTCCATCACCGGCATTCCGATGCCGCTGGCGGACCGGACACCTTGAGTAATTGTGTCGCCATGTGCATCCCCTGTCATAAGCGGACGCGGACTTACGGGCGCAATTAGATTACAAACGCATTGAGTAACTAGCGAAAGCGCACAAGGGTCCATAACAATAGACCCTTGTGCTGCGCTGACGTCATACGCCTCTAATCGCAGCGACACCATGGAGCGGAGATCCGGCGACATGGCAGCCAATAGCCTTTCGAATAGAAATTGCCCAGCTTGCCGCCAGTCATTCATCCTAAAGAACACAAAGGCGTCATCGCCTCTTTCTGAATCGCCTTGGCAACTCTCAAGCGTCTCAAGCCCATCAATTTCGGACAGAGCAGAAATCAATTCACCGATCCCCACGTCCACGAAGGCATTTACTTTTACCTGCGTCTGCCCATGTTGTGTCATTCTTGACTCGATTCCAGCCTGATGTGCGAGAGTCTGTTTTGCAACACAAACGTAAACAAACATCTAATTCCAAATTAGGACACTACCGTACAGCGGCATGGCTTGACGTCCGGCGTGGCAGAGTAACGCCAGCGAAGCTGACGGCGCCGGCGGTCAACTCAATGAATGGGCCCCTGGCGATAGGCTTGGACGAGCGCCGCGAAGCCGGCGGGGCAGGCGCCGGCACCGCGGCGGTGCGCACGGCCGGCAGCGACGACGGCAGTCTTAGAAAGACGTCCGAGTCAGTCATTGGCCAAGCTTTTTCAGGTGGCAAATCGATTCCAAAGAAGCGCTTGACCGTCTCCTGAATCCGCTTGACCAACTCCAGCGGGGCCCCGCCAAAGCGAATTCCGGGCGGGTCGTCGTCCGGATCGACCTTGCATCGGACTGAGCGGAAGCCCCAAGCTTTGAACTCGCCGATGAGCGGCGCGCAGACCTCGGCACTGGCCCCGATCACTTTCAGTGCGTAACGCGCGGGGTTCGCCAGCGTCCCCGCGAGGCTGCCGTCAAGGAAGGCGCGCACTGGAAATTCAATGGTGATGGCATCGCCATCGCTGGAGACCACTTCCAAGCCAAAGTCATGGGCGCCAAGGCGGACGAGCTCTGCGTCGAGGAGCCGGCGGGCTTGCTCCTGCATGGACTCAGGTATCTTTTTTCCGCACCGGACCGCGAACCCTACGCCGATTTTGCTAAGATGCCGCCGCTTTGCCCGCTTAAAGCCGGCGGCATGGAACGCGCGCTCGAGCGTTATGCCGGCCCCACGGTCGTCGTCGAGGATATCAACCGCGTAGCGTTCCGGGGCAAGTGGGCTCCATGGGCGGAGCGCGCCGGAAAGAATCGCCGCTGAGGGCAAATCGATGCGCACGTGTTCTGTGCCACGGCCGCGGACAATTTCAATCGGATGGCGGGCGTGGTCGATGCCGAGTTCCTTTGTTGCTCGCGCCAACGCGCCTGCAATGGCCGCGATCTCGACATGGGCCTCTAGGCGCTCGAGTGGTCCGGGGTCGAGGACAACCCTTGCTTCATCGCCCAGCGGCAAGGTTTCTATCGCGATGCGCGTCAGGCCAACCTCGACGAGGAGTGGCTGCAGGACCGCTATCGCGGCAGGGTCGTCTGCACGAAGGACGGTTTTGACCGCCGCAGCGGCGACGCCGGGTTGAACCGGCGGACGCTTCGAGACGCGCATGTCATCGCTCCCATTGAATGATCCCGGCTAGGATGAACGGCAGCCCAACTTACCTTGCAAGACCTTGAACCTTCGAAGGGACGCAGCTAAGCGTGGCGATCGATTTCACCCTGTATTTCGCTGGCTGGCGCAGAGACTATTCAATACGGCTGAATAGTTTTAGCTCGCTACGCCGTCACCGCTGGCGAGGGCACCGTTGAGCATCGCCGTGATCTTGGTGCACAACTCGAGCGCCTCACCGCTCTATCCAGCACCTCCATAAGACGGCGATACGAGAGGCGGCATGACGGCGGAGCTATGGCGGAATCTTGGTGAAAGTTTAAAATTGATCAGGCGGCGGCGTGTTTCTGGTTAAATTCGATTCCCCTGCTTCTGCGGAAGTGTCAGGGCGGTGAGGAAAAAACGTGGAGCGGATAACCCGTCCCCAGCAAGGCCACAACCGGTTGCGCACCTGTTGATTTATGCTCTAATCGTTTTTCGCCACGGGGAGGGTGTTTGGCATGTGCTCATTCAGGGCCGGAACTAGGGCAATCTCGATGCCGCTGTTCATCCTTTTGCTTGCAACCAGTTCGGCATGGACAGCGGAAGGCGATCCAGAGGGTTGGTCCGTGCGCACGGATTTCCCGCAGCGCCGGGCCTTCTTGCTGTGGACACCGCTCTCGGATGGCCCCCGCGTGTTGGCCATCGATTGCGTTCCCGGCAATACGCTCGGTATCTTTTCCGAGGACGTGGCTGAAGATCTGGTAAACAAAAGCGCAACACTGAGTTTGGCCAATGGCCGTGCTAAATTTGAAGTTCTTGGCGACGTGATTCGCGATACCCGAACGGGAGAGGTGTCCTTTCGGGCTAATCTAGCTGGCGATGAGAGCGGATTGCGGGCTGTCCGCGACAAGCTTTTGCCGGTTTTCGAGGGGCCGGGGCCTCTCACGATGCAAATCGGGACAGGGTCTGCAGGTGTGCTTCCAGGAACAGGCCTAGCCAAACCTCTGACGCGCTTCAAGTCCATCTGCTTTGCAGCGGCGAGAAGCGGTTGACTAGGTAAATCAGCAGTTTGTTTCCACTGCCATGAATCTTTCGCCGCAGCGTCGTCCCCGTCCAGGCGGGGACCCATGCTAACATATTGTTCCTACGATAGAAATGGATTCCCGCCTTCGCGGGAATGACGCCGCGGAAGTGCTTAAGCCGGACACTCAAACGCCGCAGCGGAAACATCGGGTAATCAAGTTCAGGAAAGAGATAGTAATGCGTCTCAGATCGTTGATCGTCGTCAGAAGTATTTTCATTATCGGTTGCGTCATTTCTATCGGCGGAGAACCATCCGCCCAACAAGGTTGGCACACATATTGCCATGCTCGTTTCGGACAATGCGCTGACATTCCGCCTAATTTTCAGAGCGATCCTCCTCCTGTCAATGGTGACGGTCTAGGTTTCAGGGATCCTTATGGTATGTCCATTGCCGTATTTGCGCGCAATAATGTCCAATCTTCAACGCTTAGCTCCGAACGAAGCGAGCTGTTGAATGAGAAGCGCTTTCCGGCCTATCAGGCGGCAGGCCGTGACTGGTTTGTCTTATCTGGCGGCGCGGATAATAAGATTTATTACATTCGTAGGATCGTGACACCTGAGACTATCGCCACATTATGGATTGAATACCCAATTCAGCGAAGAGAGATGCACGATCATTTAATTTCGAGGATATCTCAATCGTTCAAACTCATTCGATAGGGAACTTCCCTGACGGTTCGGGGGCCCGCACTTGCGACAGGATATCGATCACCTCTTTATCGGTGACCTGATGGAAATCCGCATAGTAGAGGCCGATCGCATAGAAGGGCTCATGGCGCTGGAGACACACGATATCGTCAGCCTCGCCGCTGAGTTCTTCAAGGGTGCTTGAGGGCGCGACAGGCACCGCAAGCACAAGCTTTCTTGGGCTACGTTTCCGGATAGCTTGGAGGGCAGCGCGGGTGGTCGCGCCAGTGGCGATGCCGTCATCCACCACAATCGCAACGCGATCCTTAATATCTGCGCGCGGCCGGTCTTTGAGATACAGCTTCCGGCGGCGTTCGATTTCGGCCAGCTCGCGTTCGCAGACTTGTCCGAACTCTTCCTCAGAAATGGCAATGAGGGCTAGAACATCCTCGTTGCACACCACGTAAGGTTCGGCGCCATCGACCACCGCACCCATCGCAAGCTCCGGCTGCATCGGAACTCCCAGCTTGCGCACGAGGATAAGATCGAGCGGTGCATCCAATGCCCGGGCAATCTCAGCTGCCACGCCCACCCCGCCCCTCGGAAGGGCAAGAATTAGCGGGTCCTGGCTCCTATATCCGGCAAGTTCCCGTGCTAGTCTCTTTCCTGCATCGGAGCGGTTCTGGTAGATCATATGCGATAGCTTCAGCTATGCCGTTTCCGCGGCAAGATAACGCTCGAACCATTTTGCTGCGTGATCGATAACCTTTTCCAAAGCGCCGGGTTCGCTGAAGAGATGGCTTGCGCCGGGAACGATCTCAAGCGACTTCGGCCCGTGCAGGCGCGCATATACTGCCTTATTCAAAGCGATGACTTCGGTGTCGGCGCCGCCAACGATGAGAAGCGTGGGCGCGTGGACCCGCGGCAGAACCTCCATTGCGAGATCGGGACGGCCGCCCCTGGAGACGACAGCCTCCACACGGCTGCCCAACTCAACCGCGGCGATCAAGGCGGCTGCCGCACCTGTGCTTGCGCCAAATAGACCGAGGTGCAAGCCACCGGTCTCCTTCTCCTCATCGAGCCATTGGACAGCACCTACGAGCCGTTTTGCAAGCAAAGGGATGTCGAAAACATTCGCGCGATCGGCTTCCTCATCTAGGCGAAGGAGGTCGAACAGGAATGTCGCCATTCCTTTAGCATTGAGCGCGTCAGCCACTTGGATGTTGCGGGGGCTTAGCCGGCTCGATCCGCTTCCGTGAGCGAAGACCACCAAAGCATTCGCACGTTCCGGCCATTGGAGGCTTCCCGGCAAGCCATACGGTTCGACGAAAACGTCAATTTTCATCATAGCGCGAGCCTCAGGAAAGAGGGGCACTTATTCCGGTGCACGTTTTTATAATATTACTCAGAGAACCATCTGAAGAGGTTGATGAAAATCAAATCTTGGTGGAGCCCCGCGGCTAGGGTAATCGAATGAACCATTTGAAAACGGATCGTGACTGCGCCTGCGAGAAAGGGTTCGCTACCCCGACCCTCGAAGAAAAGGTCGCGTTTCTCAGCGATACCCGTTCCTATAGCGGCTTTGCCGGAAAGGTCGAGGTGCGCGAGACCCACATGTCGTGGGTGTTCCTCGCGGGGGATACCGTCTTTAAACTGAAGAAGTCAGTTCGCTTTCCATATCTCGATTTTTCAACGCTCGCGAAGCGGCACATGGCATGCCGCGCGGAAGCCGAATTGAACCGGCGGCTCGCCCCCGATGTTTATCTCGGCGCCGTCCCTTTGTGCGTTTCCGCGAAGGGTCTCGCGATTGGCGAGGGCGCTGCCGTGGTTGATTGGCTTGTAAAAATGCGCCGCCTAAATGAGGGGCGAATGCTCGATTGCCTCATCGCCGAACGGAAGGCTGACCGCCATTGTCTCGATGCAATCGTAATTAGGCTCGCGGACTTCTACCGGAAGGCGAATGCAGCCTTTTTGCGGCCTGAGGTCTATCTCAGGCAATGGACACTGAACCTTCAACAGAACCGCACCGTTCTGCTTGATCCTGGCTTCAACTTGGCTCCCGGCCTTGTTCGCCATCTTGATTTTCTGCTACAGAAATTCCTCTCCAGACATGAAAAATTGCTAATCGGGCGGCTGGAGCAGCGGCGTATTGTCGACGGGCATGGGGATCTGCGGCCCGAGCACATCTGGCTCGGAGACGGCGTCAAGATCATCGACTGTATCGAGTTCAACGCGCGGCTGCGGGCTGTCGATCCGCTTGAAGAGATCGCCTACCTCGATCTTGAGTGCGAGCTTCTGGGTATGAAAGGAGTCGGAAACTATATCCGCCCCCGTGTCGTGCGAGCGCTGCACGATGATCAGCCAATTTCCCTGTATTACTTTTACCGCTGCTACCGGGCGATGCTGCGCGCGCGCCTTTCGATTGCGCATCTCTTCGCGCCAAATCCGCGGACACCGGAAAAATGGCGGCCGCAAGCGCTTGCCTATCTCCGGATAGCGGCAGCGGATGCGAGGCGCCTTGAGACTGCGGTTAGAAGACAAGCAGATCGGAAAGCGGCGTGTCCTCATGCAGGCGGCGGATGGTGTCCGCCAGAAGGGGCGCGCAAGAAAGGACCTGCACCTTATTCCGCATCGGGCCGGGCTTCACGCGGAACGGGGGAACGCTATCGGTGGTGATCAGCCGGCCGATCGCGGAATGGGTAATCGCTGCCTCCGAGCCTTCCATGAACAAGCCATGCGCGACCAGCGCCAGGACCTCGCTAGCGCCTGCCCGCCGGGCTGCCTCCGCCGCTCGGAGCAAGGTGATCCCGGAGCTGATCAAATCGTCGATGATAAGGGCTGTGGCACCCTTCACGTCGCCAACGAACAGTTCGCCCGAGACGACGCCAGCGCTGCGGTGCTTGTCCGCAAAGGCTTTGCCGATTGGACGCTTGAGCGTCCCCTCGAGCGCTTCGCGGAATAGCTCGGCACGTTTTGCGCCGCCGGTGTCAGGGGAGACAACTGAGAGGCGGCTCAGTCCAAGCGATTTGACGCACTCAACGAAAATCGGCGCTGCCGTCAGCGCGACGGTGCGGCAGCGGAATGCGTTCTCGAAAGCAGCCGGATTGTGTACCTCTAACGTCACGACGGTGTCTGTGCCTACGGCTTCAAACATGCTTGCGACATAGCGCGTTGTGACGGGGTCGAGGCTCTTGGTCCGGCGGTCCTTTCGCGAGTAGCACAGATAAGGCGCCACAGCGGTAACGCGCTGCGCTCCCGCATCTTTGAGCGCACCGATAAAAAACAAGAGGCGGCACAACTTGTCCTGCGGGCTTTGATTAGGCTCGCCGTAAAGGCTATGCACGACGTAGACATCGGCGCCAGCTACCGGTTCAAGCGGCCGGGACTTGTGCTCTCCGTCCTCGAAGCCGCGTTCCTCGTGGGCCGCCAACCGGGTGCCGAGGTTGGCAGCGATGGACGCGCCAAGGTCTTCGCTCCCGCTGAGTGCGAAGAGCTTCAGCGCTTTCCAGGGACCGGTGCGCTCATGGCATTGGATGTCTTGGCCGTGTTCCATCCGGTAAGGCTACTCCACCCGTAATCAAGACGGCTTTGACAGCTATCAAGGGAAACAGCGGTTCAGGCGTTTAGCCTGCACGGCTATGATAAGGCTGTTCCTCGCAGGCGATGTGATGACGGGACGGGGGATCGATCAGATCCTTCCGCACCCCTGCGACCCTCAGATATACGAGGACCACTTGGGGTCCGCGCTAGACTACGTAGCGCTTGCGGAGCGCGCCCACGGTGCAATCCAAAGGCCGGCATCTTTCGATTACATCTGGGGCGCCGCGCTTGAGGAGCTGTCCCAGCGCAAGCCGCACGCCCGTATTGTCAACCTTGAGACAGCGGTTACCAAAAGCGGCACGCCAGAGCCCAAGGGCATCAACTACAAAATGAACCCGGACAATGTTCCGGTTCTCACAGCGGCGGGAATCGATTGCTGCGTGCTGTCGAATAATCACGTGCTGGATTGGGGAGAAGCCGGTTTGCTCGATACCATGGCCGCCGTCAGAGGAGCGGGCATTCAAACTACTGGCGCCGGATGCAACCTCCTTGAAGCCTCCCGGCCCGCTATTATCGAAGCCGGCCGTTCAATCCGGGTTCTCGTTTTCGGGATTGGCCTGGAAAGCAGCGGCATTCCGGCTCACTGGGCGGCAGGACCGGATCGCCCTGGCATCAAACTTCTCCCCGATCTATCGAAAGAAACCGCGCAAACGCTCGCGTCCGAGGTACTTGCCCAGAGGCAGCCGGGAGACATAATCGTCTTGTCGATCCACTGGGGATCGAATTGGGGCTACAAAATTACTGCGGCGCAAGAGGCTTTCGCGCACACGGTCATCGATCTCGGCGCTTGCGACATAGTGCACGGCCATTCTTCCCACCATGCCCGTCCCATCGAAATTTATAGGCAAAAACTCATTTTGTATGGCTGCGGAGATTTCATCAACGACTATGAAGGCATCCCGGGCTACGAAAAATACAGGGGCGATCTCGCCCCGATGTATTTGCCTGAGGTGGATGAAGCCAATTGCACCCTTTCAGCGTTAACGATCGTTCTTTTCCGGATGCGCCTATTCCGCCTGAGCCGCGCCTCCCTGAGTGATGTCCGGTGGTTTCAATCGACGATAAACAGCTTCGCCGGGGAATTTGCAGCGCGGCTTTCATTGAATCGCGACGCTACCCTTAGCTTGGTGCGACCGCCCGGTGCTTGCGATTAACGAACGATGCAGTGTGTTTCGCCGCTTCCCGGCTGATCTCACGCGGTGAGACCGTCAAAGAATGCTTTGGCGATAAGATCGGCACTCACGCGATGCGGCTGCGTGGCTGCGGAACAGGAAACTTACAGCAAAAAGCTGTAGGCTTCCTATTTTTCAGCCCGCGCGGACGCTGATCTTTTTTTCAGCCTTCTGAGAGCCCGGCTTCTTCGGAAGCAAAATGGTCAACACGCCGTTCTTGAAACGGGCGTCGATCTTATCGCTCTCGACGCTTTCGGGAATCTGGAACGACCGTTCGAAGGAACCGAACTGGCGCTCTGAGACATAATAATCCTTTTTCTTCTCTTCTTTGTGCTCTTCGCGTTCGCCTTTTATGGTCAGAACGCCGCCTGACAATTTGACTTCGATATTTTTCTCGTCAACGCCAGGAAGATCGGCGGTCAGTTCGAACGCCTCGTCCTTTTCAGCGACATCGACCGAGGGCGTCAAAGCGAAGGACAGTTTCGGTCTGCGGAAGGGTTCTAAATCTACGCCCCTCCACCGTGCCGGCAATCCCCACACTCCTCTATCGAAATCCTCGAAGACGCGTTCGACTTCGTCGCGAAGATTCCCGAAAAAGTCTCTTTCTCTCGGCCGTGCAGCGGCTTGAGATGTCTGTGGTTGCGATTTGGCAGGTGTTTTCGTTGAAGCTTCGGCCATGGAGTAATCCTCCTTCACAAAACAGAAGCTTTTAACAAAGAAAATATAGGCCGGCAGAGCTCGTTTGACTTTGACAGTTGTCAACGGCAGAGGGGGGTCATCGGCGCTGGGATTTTAAAGGTCCATGGAACGTGTTCTAGGCATGCCCAGACTACGGTCATGGCCGGCGATTGCGTCAGGCTGCACCCGGCTCGCCTTCCGCGCCGCAATCGGATTTTCTTTCGTATTATACTTAGGGGACATTAATAGTGACCGGTGGATTGTCATTCCCGCGCAGGCGGGAATCCAGTAATCGGGACGTTAAAGAACTGTGCAATCAATGATATAGCGCAGTGCTTACTGGGTCCCCGCCTGCGCGGGGACGACGCTGCGGACCAGTCAAAACTTATGGCGATTGGTATTATTAATGCACAAACCCGCCACGCGCTCTCGCTTAAGGTTTTGGCGAGGCGCTTTCTCTAGTGGAGCTTCAGCAAGACGCCGCTGAGGCAGGGTTATATTCTTAAATGAGTCAGCGCCGGCTCGAGCAGCCTTGGATCGCCGCAGGCAATGTAACGGCCGCCGGGGGGGGCGTCTTCGCGCTCCCAGCGGCTGACAACGCCGCCGGCCTTTTCGACGATGGGGATCAGCGGGACGATATCGAAGGGCTTGAGTTTGGCCTCCGCGACCATGTCCACATGGCCAAGCGCGAGCATGCAATAAAGATAGCAGTCGCCGCCGAACCGCCGCATCCGCACAGCCTTGGCAAGCCGGCTGAAACGGATCTCGTCCTCGCCATCGAACATATCAGGCGTTGTCGCTGCGAGATAGGCTTGGGCGAGATCGCCGCAGGACCGCGTCTTGCAGCGCTGGAGCCCTTTTGGGCCGCGGTACCACGCGGATCGCTCGTCGCTCCAGAATCTCTCGCCGGTGAAGGGCTGATCCATGATGCCAAGTATCGGGGTTCCCTCATGCTGCAGGCCGATCAGCGTCCCCCAAAGCGGCAGCCCTAGGATGAAGGCGCGCGTGCCGTCGATGGGATCGAGAGTCCAAAGAAAATCAGCCCCTTCGTTTGTATTGCCGAACTCCTCTCCCGCTATGCCATGGCTTGGAAACTTGCGCGTTATAATGTCGCGCATGACGGCTTCCGCCCCCCGGTCGGCGGCCGTTACCGGATCGAAACCGCTTCCCCCCTTGTCTTCCGCCGTAGAATTGGTACGAAAATGGCGGAGCGTCACTTCGCTCGCTGCATTTGCGAGGCTGTGAGCAGTATCCAGCAAGACTTCAAATGAGACAGTCACTGGTCTATCCCCAGGTTTAAGCTTATAAAATTACCGGGAAAGCCCGCGATGACCATCCAGGCGTCAAACAGGAATTGCCGCGATGCAAACGTTGCCCGATTGCATCGTCGTTAACCGCAGTTTCAGCATCGGGATACGGCACACTTGATTTTTGTGCAGTGCAATGCAATATTAATGCGGTGCGGTATGCGTTCCTTACGCGTATCGCTGCCCTCCTTGGGCGTTTCCTCCCTAGACTTGGGGCCGTTCAATCATTTTGAATGGCCTCTTTTTTTGCCCATGAATACTGACGCTGCTACTCGGCCGCCATCTTATATCCGCCGGTCCAGCGTGGCAGCTCCTGGACGAGCATGCCGGCGAGCCGCGAGATATCCCGCTGCAGGCTTCCGAACGATGCCGATTTTTCGAATGATTCCTCGTTCATATAAAGACTCCGGTCAACCTCAATTTGCAGAACGTGAACGCCCTGGCCGGGCCTGCCGTAATTCTCGGTGATATAGCCCCCGGCGTATGGCTTATTCAGATGAATGCGGTAGCCAAGGTTTTTCAGGAAGGTCTGAACAAGCCTCGTGATCTCGGGGGCGCAAGACGCCCCGAAACGGTCACCAAGGACGAAGTCGGGCCATCCGCCGCGTTCTCCCTGCTGGGACGGCATGGAGTGGCAATCGAGCAAAAAGGCCGAGCCGAACCGAGCGCGAGTCGTTTGCACGAGGGCCGCGAGAGCCGCGTGGTAGGGCTTGTAAAGGCGTTCGATGCGGGTAAAGGCCGTTTCGAGCGCGAGAGGTCCGGCGTATATTTCCTCCTTGTCGTTGACGATGCGGGCTATGGTGCCGAGGCCGCCAATTGCCCGGAACGACTGGCTGTTGACGAATTCGGGCAGCTGTCCATTGAAGAGAAGGGGGTCGAGCTCGTAGGGCTCGCGATTAATATCGATGTAGGCCCGCGGAAAATGCGCGTGCATGAGCACTGCGCCGTACTTCGGCGCGGAGGCCAGCAGCTCCTCCACATAGGCGTCCTCGGATTTGCGAAGCGCCGCCGCTGAAAGCCGCGACGCGCCGAGGAAAACCGTGGGGTAGATCCGGCCACTATGGGGAGAATTGAAAATGACGGGGACGCGCTGACTTTCCGCGCCGAGGATCGAGAACGGCGGGTCGAGCTCCGCCGCTATGCACAGGGCTTCTTCGTGAGACATTAAACTCGCAAGGCCATTGAGCAAGGATCGCTTTTCTATCGTTACTGTCTCAAAATCCCATGGGCTTCGCAATTGCCATCTCGTTGGCTGCCGCTCACATTTGCGAAACGGGATGCAACAAAATGTAAGCGCAAGGCAAGCCCCTTCCCAGCTTGAGGCGCCCGTTTCCGGCGCTCGCGGCGAAGCTGCTGCCAGTGCGATCAAGGCGCGGCGACGACAAGCGCCCAGAAGGTCTTGTGCGTCGTATCAGCCTTATATTCATAAGCGATGCCGATATGCTTTGCTTTGGGGAGCAGCATGTTCCGGCTATTCGCCGGGGTTTTTTTCCAGCCCTCAACGGTCTCCGTAATCGACGCCTGGCCGACGCTCGCGTTCTCCGCCGCGAGCCCGTAGGAATATCCGGCCGCAAGCAAGCGCTTGCCGAGGTCCTGGCCGTTCGTCAACATGCGGTCGTGCTTGGCCATTTCCTTTACGAGATTCTCGGCCGCGGCGGTGGCCAGCGGATCGAGCGAGAGCGGGGCCAAGTGCTTCGATGCGCGGTAATCGTTAATCAGCCGCAATGCCTCATTCGCATCGAGTGCCCTGGCGGCAATATTTTCGCCCGGCTTTTGCGACACGGGCTGTGCGCCGGAGTTGAACGCAGAAGAGAAGTTTTTCCAAATGCCGCTTAAGCTCGAGCCACTTTGAGACTGTGCAGAGTCCGGCGCTGTCGCGGCTGCAGCCGTCGCGGGCTTGTCGGGCTCGCTTGCGCCGCCGATGCTGGAAAAAGAAGGCAAGCCACCGGCTGATGCACAACCGCCAAGCGCCGCGCAAATCAGCACTATACGGATCGTACGCTCCATGGAATGAGCCCCCAATCTTGCTTCACTTATGACGGATCGTGGTTAACAGTCCGTTCATTTCCCAGTGCAGACCGATATGCCTAGATCGCGTCAATATCATGGTAGCCCTTGAGCGGAACCGTTCAGGCCATAACGGTTTGCCGCCGGAAAAAGTCCTTAAGGAGAGCCTCAATGACTTTCAATGCAGCATTCAAAACCATACTCGGCCTTGCGCTCATGGCCGCGCCGGCAAAAGAGGCCGTGGCGGACTCAATGCTCAAAGATTTTGCCTATCCTTTCGAAGTTCACAGAATCGAGTTTACGTCCCAAAAGCTGCCTGTCACGATGGCCTATCTCGATATTCTTCCTGAAGGAACTCCGAATGGCAGTACCGTTGTTCTGCTTCACGGCAAGAATTTCTGTGCGGCGACCTGGGACAAGACGATCCGCGCGCTCGCTGCGTCGGGCTATCGCGTCGTAGCCCCAGATCAAATAGGCTTCTGCAAATCTTCGAAGCCCGAGCATTATCAATATAGCTTCCAGCGGCTCGCCGCGAATACGCATGCGCTTCTGGCTCAGATCGGTGTGCGAAAGCCCATCGTCATGGGCCACTCCACAGGCGGGATGCTCGCCTTCCGCTATGCGCTCATGTATCCGCAGGACACGAAGGCAATCGTCGCGGTCAATCCGGTCGGCCTTGAAGATTGGAAGGCGAAAGGCGTGCCGATGGCGACCGTCGATGAGCTATACCGGGGCGAGTTGAAAACCACCGCGGAGAGTATTCGTGAATATGAGCGCAAGACTTATTATGCGGGTGAGTGGAAGCCGGATTACGATCGATGGGTTGACATGCTTGCAAGCATGTATACGGGGAAAGACGGCGAGCTGTTCGCATGGAGCCAAGCGCTCGCCTCCGACATGATCTTCTGCCAGCCGGTGGTCTACGAGTTCGGAAACATCCGCGTGCCCACGCTTCTCTTGATCGGAGAAAAGGACAATACTGCCATCGGCAAGAACCGCGCCTCGCCCGAGGTTCGGCAGCGCATCGGAAACTACAAGGAACTCGGTCCCAAAACCGCAAAAGCGATTCCCGGCTCGATCCTCGTGACCTTCCCGGATTACGGCCACGCCCCGCAAATCCAGGATCCGGACCGTTTGGTAGTGTCTCAGGTGTTTTTCTTCGGCCGTCCGGTCTTCGGAGCGCGAGCCTCGACTAGCCCAACGATAAAGTCGAACCCGCGAGGCGCAACAGCGAGGCCGGCCGCAACTGCCGGGGTCGTTTTCAGCGTCTTATGAGTACGGATGTAGTTATACCAGACGGTATAGAGCGCGACCATATGGCAGTAGCTTTCGAACTTCTTTGAGAAGGCATTCGTCAGCCTCGTGAAGCGGCGCATGCTCATCCGCATCGTGAGGTTCTGGCGTTCGGCGTATGATGTGCTGACGTGCTTCTCTTCCGGGTTGCCGATCTTCGCCGTTTTCTTGATCCCCGTGCATTGCGCTGGCGAGTAGCGGCCCTTGGCACTCTCAGGAGCCGTGCCGTACAATTTCACCAACTGCGCATAATCGATCTCGTTGCCGAAAGCGTTTTCAATCGCGTTCAGATAAGCTTTGTGGCCGTCCGTTGTGAGTTGGACGCGGTTGCTGAGGCGGTCGGCCAGATCGTCCATAAACAGCTTGGCGTAGTCTGCATCCCGGCCACCGATGAACCAATTGCAGTTGAGCTTGGTGTCAGCGCAAAGGCTTGTCCACGTCCACACGTCGCCGGCAAAGGTCGGGGCGTTCTTAGCGGCGTCAACGTTCTTCTCTTTCGCGTAAACGAAGGACCAGATCTCATCGCATTCGATCCGCTTGCAGTTGAGGCCGCGCACGTTCTCATCGTGGAAGTCGATGCAGGCTTCCCCGGCCTCAGCGAGCAGCTTCGTCACCGTGTTGATGGATACGCCAACCACGCGCGAGATCGAGCGCATGGAGGAGCCTTCCACCAGCATGGAGAGAATTTGGACACGTTCATTTAGCGACAGTTTGCTCATGCCGCTAATATATAATACGCTATGCTTAGTGTCAAGCATATTGCAGGCATCACCAGAGTTATAATGCTTGCATTATGTTCTGAATCGCGTTAGAAATGCAAGCACGAATTTGGAGGGCATGCTTGCATGACAACAGAAGAGCTGAGTGGCCGCGCCAAGGGCGGAAAAGCAAGGGCAGAGGCTCTCTCGCCAATCGAGAGGCAATCGATAGCCAAGAAAGCGGCGGAAGCCAGATGGGGGCCGAAGGTATTACGAGCCACGCATAAGGGTAGCTTTGAAAAGGAGTTCGGCATTGATGTAGAATGCTATGTTTTGAACGATGAGCAGAAGACGGCTGTCATAAGTCAGCGTGGTATGGGTGAGGCGCTGGGCCTCGGCAAAGGCGGAAGTCGGCTCCCTAGGTTTATCAAACGCGATAAGATCGCATCTTACATTGGGCCTGAACTGAACGAGAAATTGGAGAATCCTCTTATTTTTCAAAGAATGACCGCGGGCCCGAACGCGCCGCCGCCGTCAACGATCCACGGTTACGATGTAACTATTTTGATAGACATCTGTAAGGCTGTCATCAAGGCCGAAGCGGACGGAATATTGGCCAAGCGCCAAGAGAACATCATCAAACAGGCCCAGATTATTGTGAATGCGTCCGCCAAAGCTGGCATCAAGGGGCTTGTTTATGCTCTTTCCGGCTACGATGCGACCAAAGAAGAGGTCATAGCGGCGTTCAAGTTTTTTGTGCGCCAAGAAGCACGAGACTACGAGAGGGAGTTTCCGCCGCAGCTTTACCAAGAATGGTATCGGCTATATGGTTTAACGCCGCCAGAGCGCAATAAGCCATGGAAATTCAAGCACCTAACCGTCAATCAGGTATGGTGGCCTCTAGCAAAGAGCAATGGGAAAATCCTTGAACTAACTCAGGCCCAGCGCGCCGAAAGCAACGAACGCTACAAGAAGCTTCACCAATTCCTATCGGATATCGGCGTAAAGGCTTTGCGGCAGCATCTGGGGCAGATTCTCGGCATCGCCCAGGTTTCTAGGGACCAATTGGAGTATGAAAAACATATTAGGCGGGTCTTTGGGGAGCAGTACGAATTAGATATATAGTCTAGTTCTTTTTCCAGCGCGTTGTTGCTGCCTTCTTAGCAATCTCCGCGCGCCGCTCAGGCGTCATTTTCTCAGCGCGCGCCTTGCCACCACGCTTGCCCATGCTAACGGCGGCGGGGTCTTTTCCTTCCTTCTCAGGCGTATCGATATCTTCCTCGATCTCGCCCGTAGCGATCTTCATTACCTTGACGGCGTTTGCTATAACGTCAGCAGGGCGCTTTTCGCCTTTAGGGCCTTTAGGCATCGTTTTGCTCGTGCTCAAAGTTTGCGTCGATAATTCCGCCGGTCCAGGCCATTGAGTGATCGGCACCCCGCCAAGGCTGGCCCCTTCCTTCCCTTCTGGCTTTGAAGGTGAAGGCGTATCCATCCTCGATTGCCCCTTCTTCGCGCTTGCACGCACTAACACCAGTAATGATGCCGCCGAATTCCGATGGCTCAAATTTTGAGATGGGGTGAAGGTATATCCACCCGCCAATTAGCGAGTGCGCCTCTTCTTTTGAGAAGGCCCAGCACGATAAGCGATGGGCACCTTCCCGCCCAGGCAGGCGTTCCAAGCCATCGAATGTGATATTGTTGCGTCGGCAAATCAGGTGAACCGCCCTCACATCCCGCCTCCTTGCTTTGCGCTAAGCATAAAGGAAGAGGGCCGAGAACGCTAGGCAAAAAGCGGGAGCCAAAAAACACCTGAGACACTACCGACCGTTTCAATGCGGCGCTTCTGGAAAAACTGGAAGTGTTGCGCAAAGCGAACTAGCCCGGTGGCGCGGGCGCTGGGCCTTGCACAATTGCAAGGTTGCATCGATTCGGATAGAAACTAACACGCGAGCAACACAACACGAGCGCGAGCGCTGGCAGGTAGCTTCGCGATTGGAAAGGACACCATGCGGGTCAGGAGCGAGATTGCCAGCCTGACCGCAATCGCTGCTGCCATGGCGCTGCCTTATACGCCCGTTCTTGGAGCAAACCAGGACGAAATCCAAGTTTACGACGACTCCATAAACAAGCCGGGTGAGTTTGGGCTGGAGGTTCACCTGAACGGCACGCCACTCGGGCGCTCTTTCGAGCTCTATCCAGGCGAGATAACAAACAACCATGGTTTCCGGGACACGCCGGAATTCTCCTATGGGCTCACCAAGGACCTGGAGCTCGGCCTCTACGCCGATAGCGAAATGGACGGCGAAGGGACCTACTACTTCGTTGGCACCAAATATCGCATAAAATGGATACCAGTCCATCCTGAAGATAATGGCGGCTTCTTTGCGGGCGCCAACGTCGAATATTCCGCAGTCGGATACCGCTTCTCTCAATCGCTTGACGGCCTAGAGCTGCGGGGCATCGGGGGGTACCACGCAGGCGGCTGGCTTATCGCGGTAAACCCAATCTTCGATTGGGGCTTGGCGGGCGATGCGGCCAGCGGAGATCCGGAGTTTACTGCGTCGCTCAAGATAACGAGAAAAGTTGTGGAAGGCCTAGCGGCGGGGATCGAATATTACGGGGATCTTGGGAAGCTCACACATCTCAGCGCATGGGAGCAACAGGACCAGCGCATCTATGGCGTCGTAGACGTCGACTTCAAGCCGGTCGTTTTCAACTTAGGCGTAGGTGTGGGGTTAACGAAAGCATCCGACGCTTGGACGGTCAAGGGTATATGGGAAGTCCCGGTTGAGGAGATTTTCAAACGCTAAAGTTTTTGCGATGTTCCGGTGCCGCCCTAACGACTTTTATATTTCCGTTCCGCGGCGCCACCATAGCATCTATATGCTGTTTGCTATAAATGCTCTCCCCAGGGATATGCCGGGAGGTGCATCATGGCAAAGGTTTCCGAAGAGTTTGCAAATGCCACTGCCGTTGCAAGCGGCTTCATGGGCATTCCTGCGAAATCCGGTTGAATGCTTCACCCACCGGCGTCGCCCAATAGGTTTGCGCTAGCCCGAGCGCCTCGCCCAAGGCATAGCTCACAAGCGCCGCGAGCGTCATGCGCGGGCCGAATTGCAGCTTTGCTTGATGCTGGCTAAGCCAGGCGCTCATGACCGTTCCTACCAACCGTTCGTATGCGAGAAGTCTGGTGCACTCAAACGAGATGCGCCAGGCAGATTAAAAGCAGCGAGGGGGGTTCCGGCGCCCCGTGGGACCCGGTGATTAGCTTGACCGGCGGGCGTCATACGAAGCTCCCTCGCACCGCGTGCGCAATAGTGTTAGTGTTTGCAGCCTTCCGGAGACACATTGGGAGTTCCATGCATAGACTAATAGAGGGCGCGCTGCGCTTCCAGGCCGAGATACACGGCATGCACCGTCTGGTGGCTGGCCGGGGTGCGGGAGCGCCTCAAACGCCGTTTGCCATGTTCATCGCGTGCTCCGACAGCCGCGTCGCGCCTGAGGTTCTCACCCAACGCGAGCCTGGCGAGATTTTCGTGGTGCGCAATGCCGGAAACATTATTCCATCCTACGGTCCAGCGGCGGGAGGCGTCTCGGCCAGCATCGAATATGCCGTGGCGGCGCTCGGCATCGAGGACGTCGTGGTCTGCGGCCATACGGATTGCGGGGCCATGAAAGCGATCCTGCGCGAGAACAAGCTCGATAGGATGCCGGCCGTCGCGAACTGGATCAAACACGCGGCCGCGGCGAAAGAGATCGTCGATGCAAGGCTCCCCGCCACGGCGGACGAGCACGCCCGCCTCCACGCACTCGTTCATGAGAATGTGCTGTGCCAGATCCGCAATTTGCAAACCCATCCCATTGTCGCGGCGAAGCTGGCGACAGGCCGGCTCAGGCTTTACGGCTGGGTGTATAATGTGGAGAGCGGTTCGATGGATACGTTCGACGCCGAGACGGGGCGCTTTGTACCGCTCACGCTCGGCCAGCCTGTGCACGCCACGCCGAAATCGCGGATTGCTTATCCGGTATTATGAACTGCTTCGCATAAGCTTAAAACGATTATAGCAAAAATGGGCGCGCCTTTTAGTCACTATGTTGCTCTCTTTTTGATGGGCTGGATTTGTGGCAATATAACTCGGCGCGAGGGAAGACCAATCGCTCTTGACAACATTTTAACTTTTGAGGAGGGCATCAAATGCGCGAGGTCGAGTTTACGCCAGAGGAAAAAGTAGAGAGGGCGAATAAGTTACTAGCTTGGATAGGCGTGATTACAGTAGCAGCGGCTGTCGGTTATGTCGGTTCCAATCCCGATTTTGGGACCTTCTGGCAAGCGATAGTGCGTTTGTTTAACTAAGCCAGGACCTTGATTGTTGCCAACCGCCGGGTTTCCGCTTTCTTGAACGGGATAGAATAAGGAGCGAGACATGGCTGTTGTGGACGCGACCGCGAAAACCGCGCCCAAAGAGCTTTTCGGTCATCCGAGAGGGCTGGCCTTTCTGTTCGGCACCGAGATGTGGGAGCGCTTTTCCTATTACGGGATGCGCGCGCTGCTCGTTCTCTATCTCGTGAAGTATTTGCTTCTGCCTGGGCATGCGGAGCACGTTATCGGCTTGGCCTCGCTGAGGGGCGGCCTTGAATCCCTGTTCGGCCCGCTCGAAACCCAGCCCTTGGCTTCGCAAATCTACGGGCTTTACACCGCCTTGGTTTATCTCACGCCGATTGCCGGCGGCCTCATCGCGGACCGCGTGCTTGGCCAGCGCCGCACCGTCATCATCGGCGCGGTGCTGATGGCAATCGGGCATTTCATGATGGCGTTCGAGCCGCTGCTTCTGTTCGCGCTGCTGACGCTGATCCTCGGCAATGGCGCGTTCAAGCCCAACATCTCCACCCAGGTCGGTGAGCTTTACGCACCGGGAGACTCGCGCCGCGACCGCGCCTTTTCCATTTTCTATGTCGGCATCAATCTGGGCGCCTTTCTCGCGCCGCTCGTGTGCGGGACGCTCGGCGAGGAATTGGGCTGGCATTACGGGTTCGCGGCGGCCGGTATCGGCATGCTGACGGGCCTTGCGATTTACTTGCGCGGGCTTCGCGAGCTGCCGCCGGACGAGTTGCAGAAGGCCAAGGCCGCCCATCGCGAGCACGATCCGCTGACGGTGCGCGATTGGCGCGCGATCGCCGCGCTCCTTGTCCTGTTCCTGCCGAACACGCTATTTTGGGCCACCTATGAGCAGCAGGGGAATACGATTGCGCTCTGGGCCGACAGCTTCACGGACCGCAGCGTCAATCTCTTGTTCTGGCGGGGCGAAATCCCGGTGACCTGGTTTCAGGCGTTCAACCCGTTCATGATCTTCACATTCACGCCATTCATCGTCGCTCTATGGACGCGGCAGGCGCGGGAGGGCCGCGAGCCGTCATCGGTTACGAAAATGGCAATCGGCTGCTTCGGCGTAACGCTTGCCAATCTGGTGATGGCCTATGCCGCGCTGCATGTGAGCGGGGGAGCGAAAGCGAGCTGGCTGTGGCTGTTAGGGTATTTCGTGATTATCACGATCGGCGAGCTTTACCTCTCGCCGGTGGGGCTTTCGCTCGTTTCCAAGGTCGCGCCGGCGCGCGTGCTTTCGCTCATGATGGGCGTCTGGCTTGCCACGAGCTTCGTGGGCAACTTCATGGCCGGCTGGCTCGGCTCGTTTTGGAGCAGCATGGAAAAGCCGGCATTCTTCGTCATGATCGCGGGTGTGGCCGCGCTTGCCGGTCTTGCCATCGTGGCGATGAACAGGCCGCTGCGCCGGACGTTGCAGCACTGAGGCCGCGTACTTTGAGGAGGGGCGGAATGGCTCTGCGGTTCGCTTGTTGTTTTCTTTGCGCCTTGCTCTCCTTTACCGGCGCCAACGCCGATGAAGGCATGTGGCTATTGAACGATTTCCCCTCCGCGCAGGTGGAAAAGCTTTACGGCTTCAATCCCAGCCAGGCCTGGCTCGACCATGCGCGACTCTCGGCGGTGCGGCTCGCGCAGGGCTGCTCGGCCGGTTTCGTCTCGGCGAAGGGGCTCGTGCAGACGAACCACCATTGCGCCGAGCATTGCATCGAGCAGCTTTCGACCGGCGGCAAGAACCTCGTCGCAGCCGGGTTTTACGCGAAGGAAGAGAAGGACGAGGTCAAGTGCCCGGCGCTGGAGGTCAATCAGCTCATCGGGACCGGCGACGTCACCGCGCGCGTGAAGGCCGCGCTTGCGGGCAAGGAAGGCGCCGCTTTCACAGAAGCCAAGCGCGCCATCGAAGCGGCCATCGCGGCGGAGTGTACGGGCGGCGACGTTGCGCTGCGCTGCGATACCGTTGAGCTTTATAATGGCGGCGTCTACAATCTTTACAAATACCGCCGCTATCAGGATGTGCGGCTCGTCTTCGCGCCCGAGCTGGCGATTGCGTTTTTCGGCGGCGATCCCGACAATTTCGAGTTCCCGCGCTACGACTACGATGTGAGCTATTTACGCGTCTATGAGAACGGCAAGCCGCTCGATAGTGCAGCCAATTATTTCCGCTACGCGGCGGCGGACGTAAAGCCCGGCGATCTCACCTTCACGGTAGGGCATCCAGGCTCGACGCAGCGGCTCGATACCGTCGCCGAGCTGGAGTATGACCGCGATGTCGCCATGCCGCGCTCGCTTTTCCGGGCCTCCGAACTGCGCGGCGAACTCACCGAGTTCTCGACGAAAGGGCCGGAGCAAGCGCGCATCGCAACCGGCAAGCTGTTCGGGATCGAGAATTCGCTGAAAGCGCGGAAAGGGCAGTTCGAGGCGCTTGTCGATCCGGCGATCATCGCGGCCAAAGCAAAAGCGGAAAGCGAGCTTCGGGCGAAGGTGGATGCCGATCCGGCTCTCAAGGCGGAGGCCGGCGCGGCCTGGGACGCAATCCGCGCGACGCTCGCCGCGTGGCGGCCGAAAAGCAACCGTTACATATTCCTGGAGGGCCGCGCCGGTTTCGGCTCGCGGCTCTTTAGCGATGCGCTGGCGCTGGTTCGCTACCCGGAGGAGAAAGCCAAGCCGGATGGAAAGCGGCTGCCGGAATATACGGATGCGAATTTCCCGATCCTGCGCCAATCGCTCGTCGCGGACGAGCCGATTTATCCCGAGCTTGAGAAGCTGACGCTGACCTTCTCGCTGACGAAGCTGAGGGAGGCGCTTGGGCCGGACGATGCGTTCGTGAAAAAGGCGCTGGGCTTAAAATCGCCGGCCGGCTTGGCCGCTGAGCTGAT
Organism: Rhodomicrobium sp.; assembly: GCA_052145435.1. Classification (GTDB taxonomy): domain Bacteria; phylum Pseudomonadota; class Alphaproteobacteria; order Rhizobiales; family Rhodomicrobiaceae; genus Rhodomicrobium. Next base: position 22,577 of record JBKQOR010000145.1, read on the forward strand.
CGATGGCACGAAGCTGCGCGATGCGGCCTTGCGCAGGCAATTGCTCGAAGGCGGTAGGCCAGCCATCGAGGCCTCGGCCGATCCCATGATCGCGTTCGCGCGGCTCGTCGACCCGGATTTCCGCGCGATCCGCAAGGATTACGAGGACAACACCGCCGCGCCGCTGGAACGCGCGCATACCGCCATCGCCCGCGCGCGCTTCAAGATTTACGGCACGTCGATCTATCCCGACGCGACGTTTACCTTGCGCATCTCCTACGGCACGGTGCGGGGCTATAGGCAGAACGGCAAGGAGATCGCGCCGATAACACACATCGCGGGGCTCTTCGAGCGCGCGACCGGCGCCCCGCCCTTCAAGCTGCCGGAGACGTGGATCGCGGCGCGGCCGGCGCTCGATATGGGGCAGCCGATGAACTTCGTGACGGATAACGACATCATCGGCGGCAATTCCGGCTCGCCCGTGATCGACGCGGCGGGCGAGATCGTCGGGTTGATCTTCGACGGCAACATCCAGTCGCTCGGCGGCGATTTCGGCTTCGATCCGGCCGTTAACCGGGCCGTCGCGGTAAATGCGGGCGCGCTGCGCGAGGCGCTCGCGAAGGTCTACCACGCGGAGCGGCTGGTGGCGGAGCTGGCGGAATAAGGGGAACTTGACGTGTTCACTTTCATTATGCGCTGGCTATTGGCGGCGGCGCGGAACAGTACCAAACGCAACCAACGCATCGTTCTTTCTGAGCGCGATACAGCTCGTGTTCTGGAGCTATTGGAAAATCCGCCAAAACCCACCGAAGCTTTGCTCGCCGGGGCCAGTGCCTTCCATGAGCAAACCGGCCGATGAGCACGCGTTCTCTTTAAGGCAAAATGATCCACTCTCCGCTTTTCTGGATTTCGGCGTGCATCGCGTCGGGTGCGATATCGATTTCGCCAGGCCAAGTGACGGCGCCGTATTCAATGAAGGCTTCATTGAAGAGCGCTTCGTCAGCCAGAGCCGCAAACACGCCAGCGTTGGGCGAGCGCACAAGCGCGCTCAGATCGGCGGTGCCTTCCAATCCATCGTCGAATTGAACGCGCAGGCGGTATCCAGGTAGAGCTTGGACAGACGTGACAAGCCAGGGGAGCCGCGGGCTGCCCGCCGGATTTATTCCAGTGGCGGGATCTTTTTGGGTTGTTGCTTCTTCGCGCATAATTCCCAGTTCTCCAAGAGCTCCGCTCGATGTTCATCGGCCCATTCGAGCACATGCACCTTCGCCCGCCGGGGCAGCCGGCCTTCTATTTCCTCAAGGGTCTCGATGTTTATCACCGCCCGATGGTCTCCATAGATGGCATGAAAATGAGGAGGCGGGTGATCTCTCTCAAGCCAGTGCATGCGAATAACAATACCATAAAAAGAGCTGATTGTTGGCATGCCCGCCCCGGATTGGCGCCAGAATTCCGAAAGCCTAACCCGATCCAATCACCGCGGAAAGCCGGATTCGTCACAGCCGATGATATCATCGATGGGGCTGCGATGTTTGTGCATGAGCAACATAGTCTTGACCGTTTGGGTTTATCTCAAACAGCAAGCGCCCTCGCCGGGACAAGACGAGCGCATGTTCATCTGTGACAGAGACGGAGGCACTACTTAGTTTAACGGGTTGCCGCTCACCTACCAAGCGCGCGAATATCTCAATCTCATATTCACCTGAAGCAAATTCATAGGCCGGTTGATTAACTGAGAGTACGAAATGGTGATCCACCGCAACTCCTGTCTGACCGACATATAGCCCGCTGCCAAGCAACGGTTGTTTTCCCTCGAAGTAGACCCAGAAGCCGAAGGTCTGTGAACTGTCTTTATGATCCAGCTTTGCGAACATTCCCTCCACGATCTGCCCCCGAACCGCAGTGCTGTACAGAAGGGCGCGTAGAACTATCTTGGCAGGCATTGGCGGGGGATTGTCGAATTCAAAGGACAAGCAGCCGGCTTTGTCATTGCAAGGCTGCCGCGCCTGAATAGCGTCAGCCACGCTGTCAAAATGGATATACATATTGAAAGAACTGAGATAACGAGGCTCATAATTGACGGCCTTTTCCATGACTTCGACTTGAGATGAAGTAATTGCAGATTCGATAGCGATCCCGGGAGGCGCATCAGCACCCCCCGGAACCTTCATTGCAACCTAACCGCGGATGAAATCCGCGATCACGGCCGGCGCGGCGGCGTCGAACCCCACCACATCCAGCATCCCGCGGTCATCCGGGTCCGCGATGGAGAACCCGTTCGACACCATGCCCACCACCACGAGCTTGGCCGCGATGCCGGTCTTCTTCCGGTACTCGCGGAGCGCCTGCACCGGGTGGATCTTCCCGGCCCAGGTCTCGCTGTCGGTGTAGACCACGAAGACATCGACCTTCATGTTTTTCTGCATCGCGTGCAGCATCGGCAGCGCGCAGTCCGTGCCTCCGAACGGCAGGTTCGACACGGCGTTCACCGCATCGTCGAGCCGCATGGACGGCGTGAGCGGCAGCGGCGTGAGCAGTGTGTTGCTCCGCCAGTCGCCGCCGGACGTGGTGAACCCCACAATGTGGTAGTTCTCCTCCGTCGCCGCGGTCATCAGCGCCATCGCCGCCGACCCCTCGCGGGGCGTGAGCGATGTGCCCGCGATCCCGCCCCCGGTCATCGAGCCGGAGACGTCGAGCGCAAGCAGGATGCGCTTGGCGCAAGGCACGACGTTGGCGAACGCGGTGTAGAACGCCGCGTTCAGCGCGTCGATGACCTGCGGCACAGGCTCCCACGTCAACTTGCCCTTCTCGCCGCGCCCCTGCGCATAGGTCTTAAGCGCAAGCAGGATCGCCAGCGGATGCAGGCGTGCCTTGCGGATGCGGTCCGCATCGCCGAGCGCCGAAAGCACGAGCGGCAGCGCCTCGCCGAACGGCACCGCCACGCCCACCTGGGACAGCTTGCCGAGATTGCGCACCAACGCCGTCATCGGCATGCGCTCAAGCAGCGCGCGCCAGACCTTCGGGTCGTTCAGCCACTCCGTCGGCACAGCCTCGCGCGGCAGATCGTGCTCCAAGATGAGCGCGGCGATCCCGTCCGCGTTCGGAGCCGCCTGCACCGAAAGGTACGCCCTGACGAGCTTCGGCAGAGCCTCGCCAATCGTGTCGTGGCATGCCCAGTCGAACAGATCCTTGCGGGCCGCCTCATCGGTGACCGGATGCGCGAGCCGCAAGAGGTCGCGGTGCGTCCAGCCCCCGCGCTGACGGTACTTCACCATCTGCAACGCGAGCCGGTCGGCCGGAGTCTCCGTGTACCACGCCGCGATCCCGCGCCTGAGCCCGCGCCCCCAGCCGCGCAAGCCCTCGACGGCCTCGGCGAACTGGAACAGATGCGTGCCCGTGCGGCAGACCTTGGGGATTGCCGCCATGGCGAGCCGCTTCGTCTCGTCACTGCCGAGCGAGGCCGCAAGCGCCAGTGCAAAAATCGCCGGGTCGTTTTTCGGCGCGCGCCCCGAATGGCTGATCTCGACGATGCGCGCAACGGCGCGTTCGCCGTCCGCCTGGATGGCGCGGATGGTTGCCTCGGCGTTGTCGCGCGTCAGCGCCCGCTCTGCCGCATAATAGCTCCCGCCCTCGGACCCGAGCACGAGAAAGCGGTCGAGGCGCGCCCAGTCGTCAACCGGGAACGCGAAGCCGCCAGCCGAGTTCGCGACCGTGCCAGGGATCGGCTCGGACTGCGGGGTACGGCGGAGCGAGAAAAGCTTCGTGTAGTTGATCATGGGTTGCGCCTCCTTCAAAAAATGGACCGGGCGGACATGTTGTGACCAAAGGCGGTTTTGCCGCTCTGGCCGCTGAGCTACGCGAGCATCGATCGCCCCGCCTTGAATCGATCCCGATTAAAGGCGGAAAGTTGATCGGTATAAGGTCTTCCGGTGCTCGCGGCAGGATTCGAACCCGCGACCTGCCCATTAACAGTGGTAACCTTCGTGTCTCCGGCCCGCCCGGCCGAACTGTCGAACTCAAATCAGGCGCAAACATGCACCGCCCCGCTTGCCCGTCATCGCGAGGCGGCGCTGAGCGCCGTGGCGATCCAGAAGCAACATCAGAGACTAAACCCTGGATTGCTGGATTGCTTCGCTTTGCTCGCAATGAC
>JBKQOR010000146.1:0-16384 GCA_052145435.1 Rhodomicrobium sp.
CGCGTTTGCACCTCATCGGCAATCAGCTTGTTGCGCCGGTCGAGGAAAAGAATGCGAAATTGCTCCCGGTCCTCGAAGGCCATGGCTGAGCGGAGGTAGGACAGCACCGTCGACATAGCCGCCAGGACCGGCCGCTTCTTCACCTCGCTTTGGGACGCCCTCAAAGCCGCGGCCTGCACGATCTTGATCTCAGTTACCACCGTGTCCGTGACGCCCTCGATTTCCATGAGCCGCTCCGCGCTCGCCGTCACGGCTTCCGCGAACGAGCCGAACCGGGCTAAAATCTCCTTGGCCAAGGGCTTCACGTCGCGCCGGGGAATTGCGCGAAAAAGAATCAGCTCCACCAGCTCGTAGTCGGGAAGCACATCGGGCCCGCCTTCGCGGAAGCGCTTGCGCAGCCGGTCGCGATGCCCCCAGTAATGTGGAATGGGCCGCGGTGGCTGGGGCAGTGGAACACTGGCGCCAGCCTCAAGCGTCATCAACTCGAATAAAGGGCTCTCTTCAAAACTGTCCGCCATGGCAAAGCCGGTCCATACGCAAAACAACACTCCCGGCGACAATGGCGCCAGCACTCTCAACGATTATGATAAGCACTCTTGCTTAAGAAAGAAAAGCTACAATTGAGTCGGATATGGGGGCTTGTGCCATCCGCGAGGGCTGTAAGTGAACACCTCGAAACCGGTGCCAGTTACGCCCACGGTATGCTCGAACTGCGCCGACAGCGAGCGGTCGCGTGTGACAGCCGTCCAGCCATCCGAGAGCATTTTGACATGCGGTTTGCCGAGATTGATCATAGGCTCGACGGTGAAAATCATCCCGGCCTCAAACACCGGGCCTTCGCCCGGAGAGCCGTAGTGCAGGATATTGGGCTTGTCGTGAAAAACGAGGCCGACGCCGTGGCCGCAGAAATCGCGCACGACGCTGCACCGCTCGCGTTCGGCAAAACTCTGGATCGCATAACCGATATCGCCCACGGTCGCGCCAGGCTTGATGACGGAGATTCCTCTCATCATGGCTTCGTGGGTCACTTCGATGAGCCGCTCGGCCTTCCGGGAGACCCGGCCGGCGATATACATGCGGCTGGAATCCCCGTGCCAGCCGTCGAGGATGAAAGTGACATCCACATTGAGGACATCGCCCTCGACTAGCAAGCGCTGTCCTGGAATGCCGTGGCAAACCACATGGTTGAGGGACGTGCAGCACGATTTTGGATATCCCCGGTAATTCAGGGTTGCCGGCACGGCCCCGTGCTGCATCGCAAAGTCGAAAACCAGCCGGTCGATGAATTCCGTCGTGATACCCGGCCGCACATACTCGGCGACGAGATCGAGAGCCGCCGCCGCGAGTTGGCCTGCACGGCGCATGCCTTCGAAGCCTTCCGGTCCGTAAAGCCTGATTTTACCCTCGTTCGCGAGCCCGAGCGGCGCGCCGTATTCCGATCCATGCATGGCGATAATGTTGGCGCGCGGCGCGCTCTTTGGGGTTGTCCGTTGCGTTATGCGCGGCTTTTCCGGACAAAATCGGGGCGGCGCGGCGAAAATTTCATTGAAGTGCAATATGGCAGCTGCCCTGCGAAGTCTCAACTCCCGCCGCCGTGTGATACCATATACCATATGATGGGTGCGAGGCGAAAGCCGGCGCAAAAACGCCCCGATAAAGCCAGAGAAGAGCAGTCCATCGCGTGTTCAGAATCCGCAGTAGCGGTATATCCAGCAGGATAACCGAAAGACCGCAGGGGATACAAAAATGAATGTCACCGTGCTGCCGCGGCCGCACAGAAACCCGCCTCTGGAAGTCACGGCCGCACTCCTCGTTATCGGCGATGAAATCCTCTCCGGCCGGACGAAGGACAAGAATATCGGCTTCATCGCCGATCACTGCTCGGAAATCGGCATACGTCTCAGAGAGGTTCGCATTGTCGCCGATAACGAAGCGGCCATTGTTTCGGCCGTGAACGCCTTGCGGAATGCCTACACCTATGTTTTCACGACGGGCGGTATCGGTCCCACGCATGACGATATCACCGCCGATTCGATCGCGCGGGCGTTTGGCGTTTCCATCGATGTCGACGCACGCGCCGTCGCTCTTCTTCGCGAGCGCTACGCCGAAACCGACCTTACCCCAACGAGACTGCGCATGGCCCGGATTCCGGACGGAGCTGGGCTTATTGAAAACTCCGTTTCGAAAGCGCCCGGCTTCATAATCGGGAATGTGATTGTCTTGGCTGGAGTGCCTGCCATCATGCAGGCCATGCTGCTCGCTGTAACGCCCAGCCTTAAGACTGGAGCCAAGCTTCATTCAAATAGCATCCGGGTCAACGTACCCGAAGGCAATGTCGCCGTGCTGCTTGCCGAGTGCCAGCGCGCATTCCCAGAGGTTGCCATGGGGAGCTATCCGTTTTTCGACGACGGGCGCTACGGCACCAATCTCGTTCTGCGCTCCACGGACGAGGCGCGTCTCGCCCAAGCAAAGGCAGATCTCATCGCCCGCTTGCCGCGGGGTATCGGCTTTTCCGAATAAGGGTGCAGCGAACGCCGCCGCCGGGCTTTGGCGCTAAGCGACGCTATTCCGCGGGCGCCGGTTTGTCATGCTGCGCGTGCCATTTCTTCCGGCGCTGCTGCTCCTCCTGCCGCCTATCCTTGGCGCTCTTGCCCTGCATTTTCACAACCGCGGCCGGCAAGCCGATCATCACCGCCAGGGCGAGCGCTATAAGGACAATCCAGTGTCCCGTCGTCAGAGCGCTGAAATCCCCAACCACCCAGGAAACTAATCTGCCGAAATATAGCATTGCAGGCACCCAAACCATCGCCGAGGTGACGTTCGCAATCTGAAAGGTCAGGTGACGCATGCGCATGATGCCCGCGACGAGCGGGATCGTCGGACGCACCGGTCCTAGAAAGCGTCCGATAAAGATAGAGAGGAAGCCGTATTTCCGGAAGAAAAGCCGTGCACGGGCAACCGTGGCCTTGTCGCGATTGAGAGGCCAATGGTGCACCACGCTCGGGCCGATCCAGCGTCCGATCCAATAGGTTACGATATCGCCCAGCACGGCCCCCGCGATGGACCAGCCGATAACCGACGCCTGATCGAGCTCCTTTTGATGGATAAGGGCGCCCGCGGTAACCATTATCACCGTTGCCGGAAAGAATAAGCCCACGAGAACCAAGGATTCGCCGAACGCGATAATCCCGAGTATGGGGCCAGCCCAGTCTTTGTGATCGAGAACATACTGCTTTATAATGTCCGGATCGAGCGACCCAATCACATCAAACAGATTCACAGCAAACCTTTCTTTGCTACGCAGAAGGCGAGACTTTTCAGATAGCTAATGCCGAGGTTAACGCAACCCATTTCCCTTGCCACCCTAATGGAGCCCTCTATGCACACTTTGCGTTCCGTTAGATGACGAAAATAGCGCATCTTCGCAATCGAAAACGGCGGCGCACGAACGATATTGCATCTCTACGGCTTCAATTCCGGCTGAAGGCGGCCCTCTGGAAAACGTTAAGCTCAGCTCTCCCGGAGGAACCTAGCGAATTCCTCGCGTGCCTTCGGCATTGCCTTGCCGTTTTCGGCGAACACGTGAGCTTGGAGGAAATAACCTGTCATGGCCAAGCCGTTCACAACGTCGCTTCCGGCCGGAGGACCGGACTGAAGCTCCTCTACTAAGAAGCTTGGCAATGGCAAAAGTTTGTCCCGGTAAGGTTCTCCCGCGGCCCGTGTTACGGCTTGGCCCGACTTCGGCGAGACGTAGGCAAGCTCGTCGCGGCGCCCTGTCGCTGCACATTTTGTAAGATCGAGCCCGAAGCCGAGCTCGTCCAGGAATCTCAGCTCGAAGCGGACGATCGAGGAGGGAAACTCCGCACTGCCCGCACATGCAAGGCATCGTTTCGCTTCGTCGAAAAGCCGTGGATGAGGATCGCGCTCGGGAAGAACCAGCAGCAGCGCGGCGATAGCATTAACGCCCGCAAGCGCAAGTTTGTCATCGAGCACGCGCGCGGCGGTGGCCTCCGTCAGCTCCATGGTGTAAACACCAAGCTGATCGTCGAGGCGGGCGCGCCACTCCACCTTGAGTCCGTTGCCGGTTTGCAGCAAGGGGCGGATGCGCCGGGACCGTCCGCCCTTCACCAAGCCATGGGTGCGGCCATTGCCGCGCGTGAAAATATTGGCGATCACGCTCGTCTCGCCGTGGGGGCGGCCGGTCAGGAAGATGCCGTCGTCAGACCATCTCATGGCAAAGCGCAGAAACCTCGACTCTCTAAATCGCCTCCCCGCCCCCATGGACGCCGGATCAAAGTGTCAGCTCACCCGTCCTTAACCGCTTTCCGTAAAACCCCTATCATAGGGGAAGCACTTTGCCAAAGGCCTAAAGAATAACGGCGAACGGGCTAACCAACTGACGATACAGGATAAACTTCATCGGCGGCTACCCCCGTTATCTTCGACGCTCTGAGAGAAGCTAAATCGGGCCTAGACGTGGTTGAACTAGCCACTGCCGTCATGAGGGCCGAAGGCTTCGAAACGGATGATCCCAACCGTTCGGCAGCGCTGCATGATGGCTATGTACCGACCCCTTGATAAGTGGCGTGTGGCGAAGGAACGGCGTGGGAGCGTTAGGGAGTGGCGTTTGGCTTAGCTGCTTTTCTTCTTTCTTTTGGCCTTGGGCAGGGACTTACCCTGCGCTTTCAATTCCAAGTAAGCCTGCACTTCGATCCCAAAGCTTTCCGCCTTTCGCTTCGTGTCGAACTTTTTATATTCGGCTTTTGCATGCTCTTCCGCTTCTTCGGAGGAGATGCTTCCACCGTGTTTCAGCACCGATCTGTTCAAGAGAGTAAGCTGCTTCTCAAATAGCTCTTCCGCCCCCTGCATGGAGGTCAGCTTTCCTAGGTCGGCTTGATCTGAAAAGACGTCAAGCAGGATTACCGTCAAGGTGTTGAGTTCCCGGTATTCAGCTTCAGCAAGGTAGCGCACTGCGGATGTAGCGTCCTTTTGCAGGATACGATCACCTGCCCAAGATTGAAGCCCCATCTTTGGGGCATCTGCGTCGGCACGCTCAGCCATAAGCATCGATGGTGTTCTCGAAACAACGGCCCAATAAAGCTTTGCACGCATCTGTTTATAGAACGAATGCCATGCAGGCGACTTCGCGTCGTAATCCTTGGCCATTGCGCATATCTGGCGCAGTTCGCCGTAGAAGTTGACATCGCTCGCGCGTATTTCGGCGATGATGCGCCGCAGCTCTTGAATGCGGCCGTAGTCTTCGGGATCTTTAAGTCGCTCCTTATGGACGACAAATCCCTTGATCGCATATTGCAGGAGCACCTGCGTTGCCCAGCGGCGAAATAGAATGCCCTGTTTGCTGTTGACGCGGTAGCCAACGTAAAAGGCCACATCAAGTGCATAATGTTGCACATTGTACAATTTGCCATCTTTGGCAGTTATTCGGAATTTCCGAATAACTGAATCGTCCAGCTCGCCGTCCGCGAGAAACTTAGCAATGTGCTCATTCACCGTTGGCACGGACACGCCAAAAATCTGAGCTAGCTGCGATTGCGTAAACCAAGGGTTATCCTGCTCAAATCGCAACTCAGTTTGGACGCCTCTGTCCGTGTTATAAATAAGAAATTGCGCCCCGGTGTCGTCCTCGAATAACGAGAGCGGTTCAAGTTCTTTGGTCGCGGTAACGGACATGGCTCGATCGACTTCCTTAGGGTAGGCCTGGGCGAATCGCTCTGGAGCCTTTCAGAGAAATATACCAAGCTCCAGCGGCTTCTTACAACCGCGCAGGCACTTATCAACGCTTCGTTATTGTGCCCGTCGCCAGCATCCAGCCCAAACCCGGCTAACCGGATGCGCCATCGCCAGAGCGAGCTTCTTGTAGCTCAGTTCACCATCTAAAAGCCGACGGTGATCCTCTTTCCAGGCCGCTTCATTGGCGAACTGATAGAGATATTGCGGGCTGACATGATGATGCTAGCCCATCACCATCCGGCGAAGGCGGGCTAAAAAACTCTCGGCTTGGTTGGTGCGTATTTCGCATGAAGCGCATCCCAGTGCGCGGCATCCTCGGCATGCACGGTCGCATCCTAAGTTTCCGCCAACGAAATAGCATGGGGCGTTGCATATGGTCTTCCATTCCAACATTAACCACATGACACGCTACAAAAAGGCGCGGCAGACGTCTGCTTGACGCTTGAAGCTCGCCCACGCCGCTCACGATTCAAGGAACGCTCCCTGATTGCAAAGGGCATAAGCGGCCTATAGTCTGGACCGCACCGTCACGCTTCGCCTTTGGACACCTCCCATGATCTTCGGCCTGCCATGGAGCGAAATCGCAACGCTTGTTCTCGCGCTCGTGGCGGGCGGCCTGCTTACGGGTTTTTTGGCAGGCCTGCTCGGCATCGGCGGCGGCGGCATCGTCGTGCCCGTGCTCTACGAGCTGTTTCGCATTGCCGGCGTGAGCGACAGCATCCGCATGCAAGTCTGCGTGGCGACCTCGCTCGCGATCATCGTTCCAACCTCCATCCGTTCGGTGCGATCGCATTGGCAGCACGGGGCGGTCGATTTTTCGGTGATCCGGCGCCTCGGGCCTTGGGTCGTCGCTGGAGCCCTGCTCGGTGTGCTGATCGCCTCGCATGCGCCAGCGAGTTTTCTTAAGGGCGTGTTCGTAGCCTCCGCGCTGTTCATGGCCTGGCGGATCGCATTTGGCTCCGGGGAGGTCATCGCGGCGGAAAAGCTGCCAGGGCATCCGTGGGATGCGATCGCGGGCGCAGCCATAGGGCTGATCTCGACCTTGATCGGAATTGGCGGCGGGGCATACATCACCGCCTATATGCGGCTCTACGGCTGGTCCATCCATAAGTCGGTGGCAACGGCGTCGGGATTCGGGCCTATCATCGCGATTCCAGCCGTCATCGGCTACATAGCCGAAGGGTGGGACATTCACGCCGGTGTACCGCTTTCGCTGGGCTATGTAAGCGTGGCGGGGCTCATCGTAATCGCTCCGGTCACCGTGCTCGCCGCCCCGCTCGGCGTGAAGGTTGCCCACAGCCTATCGCACCGCACTCTGGAATACGCGTTCATCGCGTTTCTCCTCACGGTCGCGGCCCGGTTTCTCGCAAGTCTGATTTTTCATGTCTGAGCGCGCAAGCGAATGTGATGGCAGCCGCCGCGAATGTGATCCCCGCACGCCTTCCACTGAGTAACGGATTGCGTACATTCGGCGAAGCCTAGCTTAAAGCCGGAGCGTGCCCATGACCCGCCTAACGCAGATCGCTTCATCGGAGATCACTCCGCGGGAGATCTATTTACGGCGCCGGGAGTTCCTGGGCGGCGCACTGGCCGCGGCCGCCGTTGCGGGTTTGCCCGGCGGCGCCCGCGCTACCCCGCTGACTTTCTCGAAGAGCGTTTATTCCACGAACGAGCCGCCAAACTCTAAGGAAGACATTACGAGCTACAACAATTTCTACGAGTTCGGCACAAGCAAAAGCTCGCCATCGCGCTATGCGGGGCTCATGAAGACGAACCCGTGGACCGTCAAAATCGATGGAATGGTGTCGAAGCCGGCCACCTACGCGCTGGAAGATATTCTGAAACCCGTCACGATCGAGGAGCGCATCTACCGCCTGCGGTGTGTCGAGGGCTGGTCGATGGTCATTCCCTGGGTCGGATTTCCGCTCTCCGATCTGCTCAAGCGCGCCGAGCCGCTGGGTTCCGCGAAATACGTGGCTTTCGAAACGCTGATGCGTCCTTCGGAAATGCCTGGCCAATCTGGGTGGTTCCAGACTCTCGATTGGCCCTATACCGAGGGCCTGCGGCTCGACGAGGCGATGCATCCGCTCACCATTCTGGCCGTTGGGCTGTACGGCGAAACGCTTCCCAATCAGAATGGCGCGCCCATCCGGCTTGTGGTTCCCTGGAAATACGGGTTCAAGAGCATCAAATCGATTGTACGGATTAGCCTTGTCCAGACGCAGCCTGCGACCTCGTGGAACAAGGAGGCCCCCAGTGAATATGGCTTCTACTCCAATGTGAACCCCGAGGTCGACCATCCGCGTTGGAGCCAAAGCACCGAGCGGCGCATCGGCGAAGGCAGCGGCCTTTTCGCAAAGCGGCGGCCGACATTACCCTTCAATGGCTATGCCGATCAGGTGGCAAGCCTTTACACAGGCATGGACCTCAAGGCTTTCTTCTGACCGGATTGAATCATGGCGGCGTTTGCATCTTTATCGAGCCGGTCCTTGCAGCGCGCGCTGAACGCCGCGCCGCGATGGCCGCTTTACGCGGCTGGCGCGGTTCCCGGCGTTTGGATTTTCTGGCTTGCGCTGAATAACGGGCTCGGCGCCGATCCCGTCAAGGAGCTGGAGCATGCACTCGGCCTATGGGCGCTGCGGTTCATCGTGGCAGGCCTTGCGGTCACACCGCTCCGCCGCCTTGGCGGGCCGAGCCTAATGCGCTTCCGCCGCGCGCTGGGCCTTCTCGCTTTCTCTTATGCCTGCGCGCATCTTTTGTCATATTTGCTCTTCGATCAGGGCCTCGATGCGCATGCAATTGCAAAGGATATCTTGAAACGGCCTTATATCACTATCGGGATGTTCGCCTTCGCGATCCTCGTTCCCCTCGCGGTCACCTCCAACGCTGCCATGATTAAGCGCATGGGCGCTGCCGCCTGGCAGAAGCTGCATCGGTGGGTTTACGTCGCGGCCGTTGCGGCGGCCATTCATTTCATCATGGTGGTGAAGTCTTGGCCCGCAGAGCCGCTCATCTATGCCGCGCTAGTGGCTTTCCTTCTTCTCATACGCGCTGAATTTACTTTTCGAAGGCGGTTCGAGCGCTTTTCGCGCGCACCGGGCCGGCGTCGCCGGCAGGAGTGCGAAACGGCGCCGGAAGCAATCCAGGCGAAGTGAGAGCGCGGAGTGCTGGTCAGTTCAGCAATTCCGGAAGCTCAGCCAAGTTAGCCGGCGGGTTATTCAAATAAGAGAGCAACTCCCATACAGAGCCGACGGGTTCCGCCATCGTGCCGCCCGGAGTTTCAAGCCAACCCGTGCCATCCTCATTCCATTTGGCATGGAGGCCTTGTTTTGCGGCACCTTCAATAATCATCCATTTGCGTTCTTCATAAGCGGCTTTGCGTTTTCCGAGATTTTCGGGAAGACCAAGCATGAAGTCGCCATTGGCCGGCTCGTAGGGCGTAAGGATGACGGCGCCACTTTCTATCAGCTCAGTGAGAACCGCGATCAATGAGTTACCCCCCGCTTCTGCCAAAGGCTTGCGGGCGGAGCAATCACATTCAATCGCGCAAGCAATGATGCTTTGCGGCTGAAAGCCGTCGTCACATGTGTAGGCTGGGTTTGGTTGCAGGAACTCTACGATCTTGTATTGCAGATAGGAGGTCGCGAGCGCGCTACGCCGCTTTTCCACCGTTTCCGCGTTTCGCTGGCGGAAGCAGGAGCAAGCAATGCCGCCGTCTTCTTTTCTTTCCGCCGGCTCAGCCCGAAGGGCTGCCACTGTTTCCCTGAGCATCGCATTTTCCGCAACCAAGTCCTCACGCGTTCGCCTCGCGTTGACAAGCTTCCGGTAGTCGAGCCACAACCGGCGGACGGTCCCAACGGCGTGCGGACAGGCGCGCTTCCTGGTGAGGAGATTGCGAATATCTGGCCAAGTAGCGGCATCCGGAAAGCCGCGAAGCACGCCGCAAGCAAAATCATCGGACATCTGCTTGGACCTAAGGAAGACTTTGAAACTGAGCATCTAGCCCCCCGCTCGTCTACGCGCCCCATCGGCGCGACGATCCCTTATTCGCGCACAAGTATCCTAGCTTATACACCTCTTTCTCGACTTTCGCAGGATACAAATGCATCCCTGGCGAAGAATACAACCTTTTAGATCCCCACGTCTAAAGAGTAGCTAGAACTTTTCATAGCCGGGCGAGCGGTGTAGCTTGATGCTATTGTTGTGCACACGCTGAAAAACGTGCAATATTTCTTGGTATGCTTAATATATGTAGGTGCAAGAGTACGCTTAAATGGCCGATGTATTTGACTATCTTCTCGATTCCATTTACACCGCCGCCGAAGATCCCCGGCAATGGGAGAGCGTTCTCGCCGCCCTTACAAGCCATCTATCCGGCTGCGGCGCCGCCTTGCATACGGGCCCCACAGCGGAAACCGGCTTCTCATTCGGAACCGCCTATAACATAGACCCCGAGTCCCTTGCGGCTTACGCCTCGTATTATCATTCCATGAACCCGCTGAACGCCCCCCTCTCCCGCATCCCCGTTGGCGTGGCTGTGTCCGACCATCAACTTGTGCGGCGGAGCGAGCTGGAGCGGACCGAGTTCTACAACGATTACGGGCGCCAGTTCGGCATCGCGGGCGCGGTGATGCTCACTCTTGCACGCGACGGCCATGGGGAAGCCAATCTCAGCGTCGTCGGCGGCTTCGGCTCGGATGTCTTTTCCGAAGGACAGGTGTCCTTCGTTCAACGCCTTGCGCCGCATTTGTCCCGCGCTCTCGCCCTCAACCGGCGTTTGGCCGGTCTGCAAGCGGAGCGTAACACTCTTCAAACAATGCTGGATCGCATGGAAGCCGCCGTTCTTCTCTTAGGCGAAGAGGGCACGATCTGCTATTGCAACGAGGCCGGCACACAGCTCTTGAGACGGCACGATGGACTGGCTGCGAGCCGGGGGCGGCTCTGTGCCTTGGACGCAAATGCGCAGAACCATCTTGCCGGACTTGTGCGAGCGGCGCTGGCCGCAAAAGGCGCGCGGGGCGGTTCGATACCGGTGCCGAGACAGCATTCAGCGCGTCCCTTGCACGTGAAGGTTATGCCCTTTGCGCAAAAAAGCGCCTTCTGGTTGAGCAGCCCTGAAGTTCGCGCCATCGTTTTCGTTTCGGACCCAGAGTCGCCGGCCGGAGACGCGGTCAGCGAAGTGATGGACGCGTACAATCTGACGCCGTCCGAAAAGAGTTTGCTGAACGAGCTTATCGCCGGCCGAAGCCTGCGGGAAGCAGCCGAAAACTTAGGAATCACCCGCGCCACGTCCCGCAACAGGCTGGCCCGGATCATGGCGAAAACAGATACGCACCGGCAGAGCGAGCTCCTGCAGCTCATCTTGCGGAGCAGCGTCCCGGCGCGATGATCGTACCCGGTGCGCAGCGGCTGCGCATCGCCGCCTACCAATTGGAATAGCCGAAATTGATAACCTGCGTCTTGTCGGAAGCGGCCTTGCTAATGACCCCGGCAAAGTCGACCCGCAAATCGCCCACGGGCGAATCCCAGACGAGGCTACCGCCAGCCGACGAGCGCAGCGCGGATGTATCCTGCACTGCAAGCGTGTTTGAAATACCGTGCGCCGCCGCATACGCCGCGGCAAACTTCTGGGCATCGGTACCGAACAGCGTGCCGGCGGAGGTGAAGGCTGCGGCGCTCAGCCCGAGATCCGGGGGCAGGAACGGCAAGGGGAAGCGCAGCTCGGCCGTCGCGGAATAGAAAGTCGTGCCGCCGAGCGCGTCGCCGGTCGCGGCATCGCGCGGGCCGATGCCTGCGGGCGCGAAGCCCGGAATCGTCTCCCCGCCCTTATAGAACGCATCCACCACGCGGACGCTCTGGCCGCCCCAACCCGAGATCGTGCCGCCCATGGTGCGTCCGGCGAGCACGATATCCTGCGTGACGGGGTAATATCCCCGAAGCTCCGCGGTCGAGCGGATATAGTCGACATCGCCGCCGGCACCGGCAAGATCTTGCGTGCCCTTGAAGTAGAAGCCGCGGGTTGGCTTCTTTTTGTTGTCGCGGGTGTCGTAAATCAACGAATAGCCGATAGACGAGATAAGAGCCGAACCCTGGATTTGCTTGACCGCAAGCGAGGCGTTTGGATCGACGTTATAAACATTTTCCCACATCAGCGTGTAATTGGTGCTGACCGTTAGACCATCGGCGATCAGCGCGCTGAGGCGAAGGGTGCCGCCAGCCCTGAAATCCTCATAGCCGGCAACGATATAGCCCGAACTCTGCGTATAGTCGGCGTTCTTCACGAAAACATCGACGCCAAAGGCCAAGTTCGTGTCGAGTAAGTGCGGCTCCGTCCAGCTCACCATAAAGGCACCGTCGCCGGAGAAGCTGCCGGACAGCTTTACCGACAAATACTGTCCGGTTCCCATCAGGTTCCGCTCGGTGTAGGAGACTTCGCCGATCACGCCTTGGGTGGTCGAGTAGCCGCCTGAAAAAGCAAGCTCGCCCGTCTGCTGCTCCACCACGGCCACCGTCAGGTTGACGCGGTCTGGCGCGGGCCCGGCCTCCTTGGTGATTTTCACATCCTTGAAGTAACCGAGCCTGAGCAGGCGCTGCCTAGCTGCCTCGACCAAGACCTTGCTATAGGCATCGCCCTCGGCAATCTGGAACTCACGCCGGATGACGGCGCCGAGCGTGCGCGAATTTCCTACGATATCGATCCGGCCGATATAAATGCGCGGCCCCTGCTCGATGACGTAAGTAACCGAAATCGTCCGGCGTAAGGGATCGTGCTCGATCCTGGAGCGGACTTGGGCGAAAGCCTGCCCCTTCTGCGCCGCGGCCAAGGTCAGGGCCTCAAGGGTCTTTTCGGCAAGCTCCACGTTGTAGATATCGCCGGGCTTAACGGCGATGCGATCCCTCAACTGGTCTGCGCTAAGCGGTTGAACCAGGACCTCCAGTTCGACAGCGCCGAAAGTGTAGCGCGCGCCTTCTTCGATGCTGAATGTGAGGAAGAAGCCTTTCCCCTCCCTATCGGCGTCGGCAACGGCGGAGACGATGCGCATGTCGGCGAAGCCGTTCTTCAAATAAAAGCGGCGCAGAAGATCGCGGTCCATATTCACGCGATCTGGATCGTAAACGGTGCCGGACTTCAGAAAATCGAGGAAGCCCGACTCCGATGTCGATATAGCCCTGCGCAGCTCGGCATCGCTAAACGAGCGGTTACCGATGAAATTGATCCCGGCAACCTTCGTCTGCGGCCCTTCGCGGATTTCAAAAACGAGATCGGCGCGATTGTGGCCGAGCTCAATGATTTTCGGGTCCACCTGCGCCGCAAAATAGCCCTCCCTGCGGTAGCGATCGAGAATGCGCTGAACCTCGGCTGACACGCGGGTGCGCGCCAAGGGGCTGCGCGGCTTGATCTGAACCGCCTTCGAAAGCTCTTCGGACTTGATCTCCTTGTTGCCCTCGAACGCCACACGGTTGACCAGCGGATTCTCGGAGACCGATACGATTGCACTGTTGCCTTCCAGCGCGATGTGAACGTCGCTGAAAAGCCCGGTGGCGAACAGCGCTTTCACGCTTTCGTCGGCCTTTTTCGCGTCGTAGACTTCGCCTGCGGCAAACTTTAGGTGGCTCTTGACCGTCTCAGCCTCGATCAAGCTGTTTCCGGTCACCATGATAGTGCGGATAACCGTTCCGCTTCCGGCGAGAGCCGCAGCAGGCTTAAGCGCTGAAGCCGCGATCGTCACAGCCGCCACAGCCGCGGCGATATGAAGGGCTAAACGCACCCAACGGCTTATGCTCATTCGCAGTGTCGGCCTCGTCGCATCTGTTTGCGCCGGTCCCCGCAACCCAGCATCGGCTTTACTTGATACACCGCTTTATGACGCCAAAGTGGCTTCGCTGCGCTTGGGGCCGATTTGTTATACGGCGCCAAACGCTTGCAGCTAATTCGACTAATTTTATCTTCGGCGGAATTTGCGATATGCCGCGCATGGGCCTGTCCGCCCGCCTTCGGCGCCGGCTGCCGGACGTGAGAACCCGCACGCTGGTATCCGCCGGGTCTGGGGATATGTCCGGTCTTGGCAGGACTCGCTGTTGTTGCCGCCTTCCCCTGGATTTCATCTGCTTTTCGTGGCCGTTTCCGGATAGGATCTAAAGGTTTCCGATATTTTACTATCAGAATCTTGCTCCCCTATGTATTTTGCAGGCAATTCTTTTGCGAGGAGCGCGGGCAAGAGGCCTCAGCGCCGCGGGCCCGGGCGCTCCGCAAAACACACACCCAAAAAGCAGCCAGCGACAGGCGGGCGGCGACGCGATTCGCTGCCTCGCAGGATCGCGCGCGCTCAGAAGGTCGAGGCAAAGGCGGCATGCAGCTCGTCACTGTTCGAAAACCGGTTTGGTGGGCGGGGCGCTTGGTGCCCTTTCCGACTTGGCTGCCTGCGGTCAATCAGCGGACCATTCGCGCCGATCTCGTCGCGGGATTGACGGGCGCAATCGTCGTGCTGCCGCAGGGCGTCGCATTTGCGACAATCGCGGGTATGCCACCGGAATACGGACTCTACGCCGCTATTGTCCCGACCATTATTGCCGCGCTCTTCGGCTCGTCCTGGCATCTCGTCGCCGGGCCGAGCACCACCGCGTCTCTTGTGCTTGCGACAGCGCTCTCCGCTTTTGCGGAGCCCGGAACCGCCCATTACGTGAAGCTCGCCATAACGCTTGCCTTTATGGTGGGGGTCATGGAGCTGGCGCTTGGTGCTTTCAGGCTCGGCGCGCTCGTAAACTTCGTTTCGCATTCGGTAATCGTGGGCTTCACCGCTGGCGTCGGGATTATCATCATCATCACTCAGATACGCAATTTTGTGGGCTTGTCTGTCCCGCAAGGCCTGCCGGTTTATGCCCTTATCGTCTATATCGCAACGCATACCGGCGGATTCGACGCAGCCGCCACGGCGACCGGCGCGATCACGCTTGCCACGGGCATTGCCGTGAGGCACTTTTTGCCGCGCATCCCCTTCATGATCGTGGCCATCGTTGTAGGCAGCTTTGCTGGAGTGGCATTCAACGCGGCCGGCGCTCATATCGCAACTGTGGGAACGCTGCCCTCGCACCTGCCCTATCTGTCCGCGCCGAGCTTCAACCCCGCGGACTGGAGAATGCTGATGCCGGCGGCGCTGGCCATCGCCATCTCGGCGCTGAACGAGTCGGTGTCGATTTCGCGGGCGCTCGCCATCCGCAGCGGCCAGCACATCGACGCCAACCAGGAATTCGTCGGGCAGGGCATGGCGAATTTGGTCGGGAGCTTCTTCTCGGGCTACGTGGTGTCCTCCTCCTTCAACCGCAGCGCCTTGAATTACGCCGCGGGCGCCCAAACGCCGATGTCGGCACTCACCGCGGGGATATCGCTCATTGCCATCATCGCAGTGGCGGCGCCGCTCGCTGTTTATTTGCCTTACCCGGCTATGGCGGCTTCGCTTTTCTTAATCGGATGGAGCCTCATCGACCGCAACAACATTGCCCAGATCGCCCGGACGAGCCGCACGGAAACGTCAATTCTCGTCGCAACGCTCCTTGCCGCGCTGTTCATCCAGGTACAGGTGGCCATCCTCGCAGGTGTGGTGCTGTCGCTTGTGGTCTATCTTTACCGCACGTCCAATCCGCGGATCGTGCGCCGCGTGCCCGATCCGGCAAGCTCAAGCCGGAAAATGACCGAGCCGCGGCCCGATCTGCCGGAATGCCCACAGTTTCATATCATCCGGTTCAACGGCTCGCTGTTCTTCGGCGCTGTGAACACTTTCAAGGAAGAGCTGCTGCGCTGCGAGCAGCTGAACTCCAGATGCCGCCATCTGGCTATCATCATGGCCGGCGTGAATTTTGCCGACATAGCAGGCGCCGAAGCACTAGCGCAAATGGCCCGGCGTTACCGCGACAGGGGAGGGTGCCTTTATTTGCTGAGCGCGAACAGCGCCGTGCTCGATTTGCTGGAGAAGGGCCGGTACATTGACGCCATCGGCCGGCAGAACGTCTTTGCATCGAAGACGGCCGCGTTCCGCCACATTTACACGAAGCTCGATTACGATCAGTGCCGGAGCTGCAACTTACGCGTTTTTGTCGAATGCTCGCGCAAGGGCAAGCAGGAACCGGCCCTGCGAGAGGAAGAGGCGGTTTCGTGAAAGTTGCAGGCGATCCTACCGCTCGTCCTCGATGAATTCGATACGGTAGCCGTCGTCTTCGATGAAGGCTCGCTCGCGACTTTCACGCCCTTCGCTCCGAGCCTTTCAATTGCGGCATAGATATCCGGCACGCCAAGCGCGCTGTGGCCGTAGCCAGTGCCGCGCTCGTACGTGTGATTACCCCAGTTATACCAACGGCCCTAAATCCTGACCTGTGCCCACTGGCGGGTAGCGATCGAGCGGATGATGTCTGGTGTGCGCATCAAGGCGTTCCATGCATTGCAGCATGCATCGAGGATATCCTCGTAGGTTTCCCAGACCTGATGGCTTAAGCCGTTGCCTCGAAGGTAGGCCCAGATGTTCTCGGCCGGGTTCAGTTCTGGCGCGTAGGGCGGCAGCCTCAACAGAACGATGTTATCAGGGACAACGAGCTTGGGCGAGCTATGCCAACCGGCCCCGTCGACGATTATCAGGGCGAT
>JBKQOR010000147.1:0-3135 GCA_052145435.1 Rhodomicrobium sp.
AAGCGCGCTGTTGCAATCGCAGTTTGCGGCTGGCCGGGGCCGTTCGAGATTTGCTGGATGCCGTCCTGATACCAGCCATCGTACTTGCGGGCGACGGCTTCGTCATGCGCACGGCACCACACAACCGCCGACAGATCTGCGAACGTGAACTTGTTCGTGCTGGCGGCCGCAAGGCGAATCGTATCCTGACCTTGCTCGGTTATGACAACGTCCTTAACCGTAAAAATGCCAGCCTGCGGCATCTTCGATACGTCGACCGCGTTGGCCTGCGCGCCAGGCTGATCCATATTCGTACCGGCGCACCCAGCTAGAGCGAGAGCAGCGGCGCAGGATAGAGCAAGATGTTTCATCATTTGTTTTACCAAGTTTCGGTTCCGGTTGCGATGCGTAGCCGCCGGACGAAGGCCCGGCAATTAGTAAATTAAGCGTGCATGCCGATTCTGGGCGCTTCTGTGGCTTTATGATTGGTTTTCAACTTTAGATTCTTGCAAACGTGACATTCGCGCCCCAGTATAGCGTTTACCTTGGGGGGCCGCAGGCATGCGGCTGAGATCGCGCTGAGGTGTCCACGCCCGGCATCGGGCAAGGGATCGCGCCGCGCGGCAACCCGTTGAACCTGATCCGGTTAGCACCGGCGGAGGGATGGTGTCTCGTGGACGACAATCGCGCTTTATCCATTGTTCACAAGCGCTTGCAGCCGGGCGAAACGCTGATCTGGTACGGTAGCCCGGAACCGGCGATTGCCGCGCGCGGCCCTTTGTTCGTGCTTGCGTTCCTGACGTTGTGGGTAGCGTTTGCTTATGGTTGGACGGCGCTTGCCGCCGGCCTGCCGCAGATCGCCGGCAACAAGCAAGTCTCTCATCCGCCGCCCCTACTTTTTCTCCCCTTCGGCCTGCTTTTTTGCGCGCTTGGAACCGTATTTTGGCTCCAGGCCTTAAAATCCGTCACGGATTGCTGGCGAACGGCCTACGGTCTCACGAACCGGCGCATCATTATCGCCATGGGCGACGCCGGTCCGACAAAAAGTTTTGGCGCTCAGAGCGTGGGGACGCTCTTGCGAACGGGCGATGATTTGCGGGGCTCGATCATGTTTGATTTTGGCCCCCGAGGCCGTCGGTCCCACTCTGGCTATCGCGAAGGCTTGTTCGGCATTTGCAACCCCGCACGGGTTGAAGCGCTGATTTTTCAAACTCTCCTCAATCAAAAAGCAGACACAGAAAGTGAAACCGTATGAACGCGCCCATCGATCCGAAAACCGTCAAGCCGGTTCAGGTCACTGTAGGAAGCCTGCCGGGGTCTAAGAAGATTTATTCGGAGGTGCCGGGGTGGGACAGGCTTAAGGTGCCGTTCCGCGAAATCGCGCTGCACGAATCCAGCGGCGAGCCGCCCTTCCGCGTCTACGATACGAGCGGCCCTTATTCGGATGAAGCTGCGAAAATCGATGTGAGCGCGGGGCTCGCGCGCATCCGCGAGCCCTGGGTAAAGGCGCGCGGCGCAGAGGGGTACCAAGGCCGGGAGGTAAAGCCCGAGGACGACGGCAATGTGGGTGCGGCGCACAAAGCGCGGGAGTTCCCTCTACGGTATCAAGTCCACCGTGCTTACCCCTCACCCCAGCCCTCTCCCCATGGGAGAGGGAGTCAGGCCGCGACTGCGGCGACGGCGTCCCCTCTCCCGTGGGGAGAGGGGCAGGGTGAGGGCGTACGGCTTCTGGCAGGAGTTACCCAGCTTGAGCTGGCGCGCGCTGGCGTCGTAACGGAGGAGATGGCTTACATCGCGCACCGCGAGAATCTCGGCCGGGCGGCTGCATTGGATCGCGCCAAGGACGCGCTTGCCGATGGCGAGAGCTTCGGCGCCGCGATCCCCGAATTCATCACGCCCGAATTCGTGCGCAGCGAGGTCGCGCGCGGACGCGCCATCATCCCCGCGAACATCAACCACGCCGAGCTTGAGCCCGTTATCATCGGCCGCAACTTCCTCACCAAAGTGAACGCCAATATCGGCAACTCGGCCGTCACCTCCTCGGTGGAGGAGGAGGTCGAGAAAATGGTGTGGGCGATCCGCTGGGGCGCCGACACGGTGATGGACCTCTCGACTGGCCGCAATATCCACACCACGCGCGAATGGATCATACGCAATGCGCCCGTGCCCATCGGCACCGTTCCGATCTATCAGGCGCTGGAGAAGGTTGACGGCGATCCGGTCAAGCTCGATTGGGAAGTGTATAAGGACACGCTGATCGAACAATGCGAGCAGGGCGTGGACTATTTCACAATCCACGCCGGCGTGCGCCTGCGCTATGTGCCGCTGACGGCGCGGCGCGTGACCGGCATTGTGTCGCGCGGCGGCGCGATCATGGCGAAATGGTGCCTCGCCCATCACCGCGAGAGCTTCCTTTACGAGCGCTTTGGCGACATCTGCGACATCATGCGGCGCTACGACGTGTCGTTCAGCCTCGGCGACGGCCTGCGCCCCGGATCGATTGCGGACGCGAACGACCGCGCGCAATTCGCAGAACTTGAGACCCTGGGCGAGCTGACGAAAGTCGCGTGGGCCAAGGGCTGCCAGGTGATGATCGAGGGCCCCGGCCACGTGCCGATGCATAAGATCAAGGTGAACGTCGAGAAGCAGCTTGAACTCTGCGGCGAGGCGCCGTTCTACACGCTGGGCCCGCTCGTCACCGACATCGCGCCGGCCCACGACCACATCACCAGCGCCATCGGCGCGGCCATGATCGGCTGGTTCGGCACGGCGATGCTTTGCTATGTGACGCCGAAGGAGCATCTGGGCCTGCCGGACCGCGACGACGTGAAGGCTGGCGTGATCGCCTATAAGATCGCAGCGCACGCGGCCGACCTCGCCAAGGGCCACCCCGCCGCGCAGCTTCGTGACGACGCGATCTCCCGCGCGAGGTTCGAGTTCCGCTGGGAGGACCAGTTCAATCTCGGCCTCGACCCCGAAGGCGCGCGCGCCATGCACGACGAGACGCTGCCCAAGGAGGCACATAAGGTCGCGCATTTCTGCTCGATGTGCGGGCCGAAATTTTGCTCGATGGAGATCACGCAGCAGGTGCGCGATTACGCCGCGAAGCTGAATGAGACGCCTGAGATGGCGGCGGAGCAGGGCATGGCGGAGATG
>JBKQOR010000148.1:0-6422 GCA_052145435.1 Rhodomicrobium sp.
GTTCACCTTGATCTCGGCGATGACGCGGCCGGGATTGGAGGAGAACACCAAGATGCGGTCGCTCATCAGCACGGCTTCCTCGATATTGTGCGTGACAAGCAGGATGGCCCGTATCGGCATGCGGCCTTCGCACCAGAGATCGAGAAGGTCGGTGCGCAGCGTCTCCGCGGTCAGCACATCCAAAGCGGAGAAGGGCTCGTCCATCAAAAGCAGCTTGGGATTGACGACGAGCGCCCGGGCTAAGCCGACGCGCTGGCGCATTCCGCCCGAAAGCTCTTTCGGATAGGCGGTCTCGAAGCCGTCGAGACCGATCAAATCGATGGCGGCGAGGGCTCGTTTGCGGCAATCCTCGGGGGGAACACCCTTAGCTTGGAGACCCAGCTCCACATTCTCAAGCACCGTGAGCCAAGGAAAAAGCGCGAAGCTTTGAAAGACCATGGCGAGTCCGTCCGCTGGGCCTTTCACCACCTGGCCGTCGATGTCGACTTGCCCCTCGCTTGGCGGCATCAGCCCTGAAACAATGCGCAAAAGGGTGGATTTGCCCGAGCCTGAGCGGCCGAGAAGGGCCACGATTTCGTTGTCGTAAAGGTTCAAATCGACATTATCGAGCACAAGGAAATTGCTGCTCGTTCCGCGCTTGTAAAAATGGCGCACATGCTTGACCGCCACTAAAGCCTGCCTGCTGTCCGCCCGCGCCGCAACTGCTCCCATAGGCTCCTCCCTCAATCAATCGAGCCGCAAACGGCGGTCTGCCAGCGCGTAAAGCCGCCGCCACAGCGCGCGGTTCACTATGACCACAAAAACTGACATGACGCCAACGCCGAGCACGACCCGGTGGAAGTCGCCGTCGTTCGTCGCCTTGGCGATATAGGCGCCGAGCCCGTGCGCTTCGAGCTTGGTATTGCCCCAGCTCGCGACCTCGGCGACGATACTTGCGTTCCATGAGCCGCCGGACGCGGTCAGCGCGCCGGTTACGTAATAGGGAAAAATTCCGGGGAGGATGACCTTACGCCACCACTGCCAGCGCTTGACCTGGTAGAGAGTGGCAGTCTCGCTCAAGTCGCTTGGGAACACGCTGGCGCCCGCAATGACGTTGAAAAGGATGTACCACTGCGTGCCGAGCACGATGAGCGGCGAAAGCCAGATATCCGGGTTGAGATGATAGGTGGCAATCCCAACCACTACGAAGGGGAAAAGAACGTTGGCGGGGAAAGCCGCGAGGAACTGCGCCACAGGTTGCACGCGCTCGGCTAGAGCGGGCCTGAGCCCGACGTAAACGCCGATCGGGACCCATATGAGACTGGCAACGGCGATGAGGATGACGACACGGAAAAAGGTTATGAACCCGCCCGTGAGGGCCTCTTCCAAATCCGGCCACCCCAGCGTCGCACGGACATAGGAGATAACGTACCAGGCGGCCCAGACTACGAGAGCCAGGAGCGCGATATTCCAAGCCCAATCGAAAATCATGTTCGCCCTGCTGCTGACCGCAGGCGATTCTGGGATCTGTTTCGACAGACTGCTGACATTCCCGCTGAAGGCCTGCAGCAACCGGTCTAGAAACCCCCTGATCGCTGAAAGGAACCGGGCCCGCTTGATGAGGTCCAGCACCCAGGATTCGGGAGTTGCTTGCGCCGCGACGAGTTCGACGCGGAACTTATCCGCCCAGGCGACCACAGGGCGGAACAACAGCTGATCGTAAAGCACGATTACGACGGCCATCGCTGCGACGGCCCACCCGACGGCACCGATATTCTTTTGATCGATGGCCACCGAGAGATAGGCGCCGATGCCGGGCAGGGTGATTTTCGTGTCGCCGACCGAAATCGCCTCCGAGGCTACGACGAAGAACCATCCGCCCGACATCGACATCATCATGTTCCAAACGAGGCCTGGCATAGCGAAGGGTGCTTCGAGCTTCCAAAACCGCATCCAAAGCGAGAGCCGGAAATGGTTCGTAACCTCCTCTAGGTCGCGCGGGATGGTTTTTAGCGACTGATAAAACGAGAATGTCATGTTCCAGGCTTGGCTCGTGAAGATCGCGAAGATCGCGGCAAGCTCCGCGCCGAATTGACTGCCTGGAAAAAGGTTCATGAAAAAGACCACGGTGAAGGTCAGGAAGCCAAGCACCGGCACGGATTGCAGAATATCGAGGGCGGGTATGATGAGGCGCTCGGCCTTTTTGCTTTTGGCTGCCAGAGGCGCGACGAGGAACGTGAACAGGAGCGAAAAACCGAGTGCGGCGAACATCCTGAGCGTGGTCAGGAGCGCATATTGCGGAAGGTTCTTGGGATCGAGAGAAACGGGATTGACTTCAAGCCCTGCAAGCGGCTTGTGCATTAATTTCGCACCGTGCGCGATCGCAACGAAAAGCGCGCCCATGGCGAGGAAGACGACCACGTCGTAGCGGTTCGGCCACGCGCGCTTGACGGTCGCGGAGATCGTTGCGATGCGGCGGCTGCCGGCAGAAGATGTTGCCATGGTCATCGCTCGCCCCGTTCCCTCGTTTTTGGGCCTGTCAGCCCGCCGTCATGCCGTTAACTCTTGAATGACCCACGATGGGGTACGGGTGTTCGAAAGGTGCCGCTGCGGATATCGCGAAGCAGGACTGCGCTTCGCGCTCTAGGCGATGAACGGCCCGCGCAGTTCTGTCAACCTCAAATCGTACTGGACCCGCGGGGCGCGAGGGAGACCGGCATCTGGCGTGCGGCCGGGGAACGGGACCGCGGCGATGGGGCATTTGGCGGACGGTGCCGGCCGTTGCTAGGTTCAATGCGGAATGCAACGTTGCTGAAATCGAAGCGTTTGAAGGAGGATGAAAAGTTCGCAAGGACGTTGCGCAGAGACCCTTTGCCGTTGTCTTTCTCGCGCCAGAATTTCAAGGTCTGGTCGCGCGAAGCAGCGAAGTTAAGCTCCGCCTCGCCGCTCAAGCCTGCGAAAGGACGTCATGTATCGCATGTGCAGAAACAACCTGTACCCGTGGCTGCTTGCTAGCGCGATTCTTATGGCTTTGAGCGCCGGAAGTATTATTTTCGGGGCGAATGCAGCAACTTGCACTGAAGACACTGCGCAGGCTGGTAATTCCGCCGGTGCGGCTGCGGTTTGCGACGACGCTGCTGCCGGTCCTTTCTTCGATCGGAGCGGGCTAGATAGGAAGTCTACGCTGCGGCGCGTGCAGTGGCACAAGCAAAAGGCGGGTGCCGATGCAAAACGATTCTCGTCGAGGATAAAGCGGCATCTGCGACGCAAGTTCGCGGCGCGCAGGCAACAGTTCCGAAGGCACCAGGCACAGATTGAGCGGCAGCGGGGCGCCATCAGGCGAAGCAAAGCAAGGAGCAAGGCTCGCCAATTCGCAGCGGCCCGCAGACGCGCCGCACAGCATGCACTCAAGCATAGGCGGCATCCGCTCGGCTCGAACCTGAAACGGTTCGGCAACAGAAAATCGATGCACGCCGGAAGTCAGGGCACGCCGCCTAACGATGGCGGCAATGCCCGCCATGTCCTGCACTGGCGCCATGGTGCTCACATTGGGAAGCAGCTGCCACCGGATTGAGCGCGGCGATCCGGAACAGCCATAGCGCGAGCGCACCGGATGCTATGTTGAGCCAGAACGTATAGTCGATTGCAAAGGTGCTCATCTGCGCTCTGATGTCGGAGGCACGGGCCGGAATAAGGCCGAGACCGGTGAACGCGGCATCCATGACAATCGCCGCCGGCACCATGGTTGCGAAGAAAATGCCGGCGATGTAAGCGGCCATTGCGTCGAGCACGCGATTGTGCCGGGCGACGAGGCCGGTCAGCGCCGGAAGATCGCCGAACTCATCGAAGTGCTGGAGCGGCGGCGGGGCTGATGAGAGGAACCGCAGCCGTCGCGCGGCTAAGCGGGCGTCAACATCTCGCGCATCTTTGGGGGCCAGTTTGGCTTGTAGGGCGCGCAAATCGAGTCATCGCTTAAGGCGGCAACCAAAACACGCTTCATGTTCCTCGCAAAACGTTCAGTGTTGATCCTCAAGACCCGGTCATGACAGCCCTCGGGAATCAGCGCCTCGTAGGCCTGCAGATCCGGCTCTCTCGGGCACCCCGACGGACGATTATCCAAAAAGACGCGGATAAGAGTCTCATGCCCGAGGCCGAAGTCATCCCGGATGGTCTCATGCAAAGACCGGATGGTTGTCGCTGTTTTTATGAGTTCATCTAACAACTGCGCCGTGTCCCATTTTGCCCGGATCAGTAAAGTGCTGGCCGTACAGGGAGCAAGATCTTGCCTTGGCCGGGTGCTCGTCAGCAATCCCAACTTGCAGTCCACCGCGTCCCTGTCCCCGTCTCCGTGGTCCAGCATGATCACGCGCGCCCGGTCGCGATCCCGCGATTGCTGGCCGATATTCGTGCCCAGAAGCACGGCGGTTCTCCCAACTAGAATGACCGGTCCGTCAAAAAAATAGATCGGCCCATCGTTTCTGCCGGAGTGAGGCACGAACGACATCCGATGCATGAGGCGCGGCCCTTCGCGCCAGATCTGCACAACCTCTCTCGCTACGTCACCGGTGTCGATGGAGTCCAAGCTATAGCGATAGGCAATGTGAACACCGCAGAGCCAATTCTCGACAGTAGCCACAAGCTGCATGTAGTTAGTGGGGATCTTTACGGCGACGAAACCGGCGGCTCCCCGTTTGTTGTTGAAGTCATCGAGCGAGGTGCTGGATAACCATTCTCCTTGCAGCTTTGGGATAGCCACCCGGTTGAAAAACTCCGCGAGCTTATTCCCTGTATTCATGGCTATGCGCTGAGGTGTCCCATTGAGGATACCAAGCACGGTTCCATGAGCTATATGCGCTTGTTCGGCTATACGTCTTGCAATTGCGTTGTCGCCGGCCGGCAGGTGCAGCTCAGCGCCGTATTCATCGATTAATGCACGCAGGATGTGTGTTATGGCAGGTTTAGCGTCAACTTGTCCATTATGCATATTTTTACCCACATAACGGTCACAAAACCGCTAAACGAGCAGCCTTATTCACCCGGAGCCGATAGGGAGTCTAAGGCGTACCAATTTTAGCTTTTCTCAAATTCAGTTCGAGCGCAATAGTTTTATAAATTCTTTACGACATTGCGCCAACGACGAGGCAAGAGCCATCGGGCCTCCGATTGCGAGTGTGCGGGGGCTCATTCGAACGAGAATGTCCCTGGCCGCGCGACAGGCCCAAACGCTCTAACGCAGCGCGCATAACCGGCGCTTCCGGTGTGCGGTTTCTGCGCGGTTATTGAGCGGCCGCTGTAAATAAACTGCTGAAACCTTTTCATTTACAATCCGGCCTAAGCGGTACATCGTTGGCGCCGGTGAGCCGCCGGCTTAGCAGCTTCAATATAAAGCATTTAAAATCTGCCAGAGCCGGACTCTAAGCAAGGGGAACGTCCTACGGCCGCTAAACATTCAGGTTCCGCGCAAGGAAACACGGCGTGACCATTCCGCAAAAACTGCAGTTGGGTCCCTCCCTCCATCAACTGAGCCACCCTTTCATACACCGTGCTCGATTCCGGCAGGACAAAATTCCTCCTCTGCTTATTAGCTCTTTGTAGCGTGGCTCTGTAATTCCCTACCTTCAACTATACCGAAAGTGCGCCGCTTCTGTACTCCTTACGCATCGATGGCAAGCGGGAAGGCCTCACAAGCTGATGCTCAGAACCAGGGATCTTCGAGCATTCTTCGCATGGACGCCGCCGGATTCCAGGCGGCCTAATGGTCGGCGCAAGCGCGTTAAATGCGCTGCTTTGGTGGCCAATGGAGCGTACCATGCCGGTGTCACAACCTTGCGCCGATTTGCTCTTAGAAGCTCTGAATCGATCGTTAGCGTTCCTCAATAGCAACGAGGGTCACTTTTTCTTCGCCTCATTGGCGACAGCGAGAGCCATCGCGTTCTATCTGGGACGAAGCAGGCTTTCACAGGCGAGGGAGCTAGCAGCTGCGCTTCTCATGGCTATGATCTTTGCGATCGTCTTGGCGGCTACCGAAAGCCGGACGTCCAAATTGATAATGGCCGGGCTGGAATGCAAAAGCTTCGAAATCACGGGGAACGCGATGGAGCTTACCGCGCGAGTTGACCACGATCCTCAAAGATAGGGGATCAAATAAGCGAGCGGGAGGAACTTGACGACCATGTTGATCCCCTCCTTCACGTCGGAGGTTGGCACGATCACGACATCGCCCGACTGCAATTGCGGGTCCTCCGCCCTGCCGGCGCGGATATTGGCAATATCGTACTTTGCCGCAAGGCGCTTGCCGTTCGCCATCCGGAACACAACGGCGGTGCTCTCGGCCACCTCGTCGAGCCCTCCCGACTGCGCAATGGCTTGTAAAAGCGACACGCCGCCGGCCATGGGCACGACGCCGGGCTTTTTCACCGCGCCTTCCACGGTGATGCGCTGGC
>JBKQOR010000149.1:0-4377 GCA_052145435.1 Rhodomicrobium sp.
GAATTTTATTCGGATGAGTCTGGGCGGGTGCTGGTGAGACCCCTCAACGCGAGGCCTACCGCCGTTTTCGATGAGTTTCCCGAAGAAGCGATGTCAAACGCCTTGCCATCGGACGACGAGGCTATAGCCCAGGCGATTGCAAACAAAGACGAGCGTTCCGTAAGCAAAAGGGCCGGGGATGATCGGGCTTGACAGCAACGTTCTTCTGCGCGCGATCACGAATGACGACGTGGTGCAGTCGCCTTTGGCGCGAGATTTTCTTTCGAGCCTGAACTCGTCAAACCCGGCCTATATCAATACCGTGGTCCTGTCGGAAATAGCTTGGACACTCCGCGTCCGCAATAAGCGGACGCGAGAGGAAGTGCTTGCGAGGCTTGACGCGCTTCTTCGCAGCGATGCCTATATCATTGCTGAGCGGCAGGCCGTGAACCGGGCCATGCTGCGCTGTGAAACTCATAAGCTCGAATTTCCCGATGCCCTGATCGGAGAGTTCAATCTCGCCGCGGGGGCGTCCGGGACGTTCACTTTCGATGAAGAAGCCTCCGCCACGCCGGCCTTCAAGAAACTTGCGCATGGAGAGTATTAGCAGCACCTGGAGCCGGCGCATTAAGCCACATTTCCATCCGGCCTCACCCGCGCCGCCCCCTATGCGGCCGGCTAATCCTAACGATTGCAAGAATGGAACGGGCGTTAGCGGCAACATCGATATTTGGACATATGCCGGGAGCTTTAAGTGTACAGCGCTGATGCACCGCCCTTAACAGCAGCCCCTAAATTTGCCTTTGCCAACGGCGTAGCGCGCCTGCTGGCGCTCGCGGAAAAACTCCTCATAGGTCATCACCGGCTCGCCGGGATGGCGGGTCTGCCGGTGGCGGACATAGGTCTCATAGTCTGGAATCCCGACCATGAGATGCGCTGTTTTCGCGGCAAGGTCCAAAAACCGGAACTTATACGGCATGAGCGGCTCCTGCTGGGGCAGGCATGCCGCCCACTTCGATGCTTGTGACAGACGGGCTGCCCAGAGCCCGCCGGACATAGATCGCCCCGTAAACGGCGATGGCCACGACTACGAAAACGAACATCCCAGATAGCGTCGCGTTCACATAGTCGTTGAAGACGACCCGGTGCATCTGCTCCATGGATTTGGCTGGGGCCACGATTTTGCCCGCGGCCAAGGCTTCCTCGAACTTGGCTGCATGGGCCAGGAAGCCGATTTTGGCATCCGCGCTAAGGAGTTTCTCCAAGCCCGCCGTCAGAGTGCAGACGAGGAGCCATGCTGTTGGGAACAGCGTCACCCAGGCATAGCGCTGGCGTTTCATTTTGAAGAGGACGACGCTGCAAGCAATAAGAGCGATGCCGGCTAGCATCTGGTTGGAGATGCCGAACAGCGGCCAGAGCGTGTAGATGCCGCCGAAGGGGTCGATCACGCCCTGATAGAGGAAATAGCCCCAAGCCGTAGTTGCAAGCGCGGACCCTACAATATTGTTGAACCAGGACTCGGTCTGCCTGAATGCGGGAACCACGCTGCCGATCATGTCCTGGATCATGAAGCGCGCGACCCTCGTCCCCGCGTCGACGGTGGTGAGGATAAAAAGCGCCTCGAACAGGATCGCGAAGTGGTACCAGATCCCCATCATGGTCCGGCCGAACATGCCGGACAGGATGGCGGCCATGCCGACCGCGAGCGTGGGCGCGCCGCCGGTACGCGAAAGCAGCGTCTTCTCGCCGACGTCCTGTGCCAGTTGGGTGATCGTATCGGGAGATACGACGAAGCCCCAATTGGAGATCACGCTGGCCGCGCTGGCGGCGTCGGTTCCGATCAGCCCCGCGGGGCTGTTCATGGCGAAATAGACGCCTGGATGGATAACCGTTGCGCCGATCATCGCCATAATAGCCACGAAGGATTCCGTGAGCATGCCGCCATAGCCAATCAGCGGGAGCTGGTTCTCGTTCTCAATCATTTTCGGCGTTGTGCCCGATGAAATCAGAGCGTGGAATCCGGAGACAGCGCCGCAAGCGATGGTGATGAAGAGGAAAGGAAACAAGCTCCCCGCCCAGACCGGCCCGCTGCCATCGACGAAGCGCGTGACCGCAGGCATCTCAAGGTTGGGCCGGACGATAAGGATGCCCACCGCCAGCAGCGCCATTGTCCCGACTTTCAAGAAGGTCGAGAGGTAGTCGCGCGGCGCGAGCAGAAGCCAAACCGGCAGCACGGAAGCAACAAATCCATAGCCGATGATGATCAAGGCAAGCGTTTCGCCGCTCAGATTGAACCATGGTGCCAGGACCGGGTCCTCCGCCACGACGCGCCCGTACATTAGGGCGGCCATAAGCAGAACGATGCCGATGGCCGACATTTCGGCGATGCGCCCTACCCGGATGAAGCGGGAATAAATGCCCATCAGCAGGGCAATCGGGATCGTCGCAAAAACCGCGAATGCACCCCACGGGCTGCCGATGAGGGCTTTGACCACGACCATAGCGAGCACGGCCAGAAGAATGATCATGATGAGCAGAACGCCGATAAGCGCGATGCCGCCGGCTACGGGCCCCATTTCCGAGCGTACGATGTCGCCGAGCGAGCGGCCGTCGCGGCGCACCGAGAGGAACATCACAGTCATGTCTTGAATGCCTCCGGCGAAGACCGCGCCGGCAAGGATCCATAATGTGCCCGGCAAATAACCCATTTGCGCCGCGAGCACCGGGCCAACAAGCGGGCCCGCGCCTGCGATGGCGGCGAAGTGATGGCCGAACAGCACGTACCGGTTGGTAGGAACGTAATCGAGGCCGTCGTTGTGACGGTAGGCGGGCGTCGGCCGCGAGGGATCGATGCCCAGCACCTTATCCGCCACGAAAAGCGCATAGAAACGGTAGGCGAGGAAGTAAATGCAAAAGGCGGCAACGACGAGCCACGCCGCGCTTATGGTCTCGCCGCGGCTCAGGGCCACAAATCCAAGTGAAACCGCGCCGAGCACGGCGATGGCAATCCAAAGCAGCGTGGTTTGAATTCCGTTCCGGCTGGTAACGAGAGTGCTCATTTTCTCTCCCGCGCAAAGGCTTTTGCGTATCCCCGGCATCTGCGGCCGAGGCGGTGCCAGAATAAGGTAAAACTGTTATAGGCGTGGCGCAATAAGCCGTTGTGCGGTATTTAGGCTAGCTTTCTTCTAGCTCTGGGTGCCCTTTTTTATTGTGATCGTCCTGCTGCGGGCGGAGTCAGTGCTAGCCTGGCGGCCCTATTTTCCGAAAGGAGGTTGGGCACCAGGGTGCCAAAAATCCATTTGCAACAATATTGGCCAGGAGCAGACGAGAACCGCAATCTCCATAACGGTGCAATGCTTGCACTGAAAAACAGGACTTGTCATCGATCTGAATGTTGGACCCGGCTGCGCACCACTCGCGAAAATCGCAACCAGCTGGGCAGCAACGTTCACCCACCGCCCGAAGGCAGGCACCATGATCCTAGCTGGGCATCCCCTTCAAATTGGTCCCGCACGCCTTGCACGGAATTTTCTCAGCCTCAAGATGGCACTTGGAGCAAGTCAGGGATCCCTCCGGCAAGGCATTGGAGCAATTGGGGCAGAGGCGCTCGTTCTTCGTCTTGCATTTAGGACACTCCACCTCCTTCTTCTTTTCCTTGGAGGCCTTGGACGGGAGCGCGAGCGTGACCCACCCAATGATCGCGAGACCGAGGAACAGCCCTAAAATGCCTTCAGCCGACATGCCCCCTCCACTGTGCCGCTTCCGCTTTGGAAAATAACATAGATGCCGCCGTCATCTGAGCCCTCGCGGCCGGCCGTTGTGCCCCCTGATTGATATCGATTATAGATGAGTAATACTATACGTCACAGATTTGGACACGTCCGCAGCGTCGTCCCCGCGAAGGCGGGGAACCAGTAGCCATTGCGCTATGTCGCTGATTTCACAGTTGTTTAGCCTCAAGATTACTAGATTCCCGCCTGCGCGGGAATGACAATGCAGGTATAATACTATGTCTTGTTTGAGAGCCGCAACAGCTCTTGCGAGCTGTCACTCCAAAGCCCCGCAAACCGAACGGCTTTAGAGAGCTTCATCCGCTTCCGCGACAATCGTCTTCCCAAGCCTCACCGAAGCCCGCCGGATCGCCGGGCACCGGCGTTCGGCTACAACACCGGACGCCCTCCGCTTATTGAACAGGGGCATGTTGGGAAGCAGGTCATCCCTTTTGGTTTTCGCGCGCACAACGATGCCCGCCGGTTTGTTGAGCCTATGATCCTAAATCCGGCAGTTGGCGCCTGCCGCAGCGTCGCTCCCGCGCAGGCGGGAGCCCATATAAGAGCTTGTTCCAACGCCAGAAATGGATTCCCGCCTTCGCGGGAATGACGCTGCGGAATGGCTCAC
>JBKQOR010000150.1:0-8706 GCA_052145435.1 Rhodomicrobium sp.
TACGCCTCGAACGCTTGCCGCTCAATGCCCCGCCGTGTGCCTCGCAGTGAAGCCAGCCGGAGAGCCGGATGCGGTAGCTCCGCAAGTCCGGTTCGATGAGCGGAGATGGGAAACGGGACGATGGCTATAAGCCCCAAGTTACCGCGCCCATCTTCGACTCTACCGGACTTCGAATTCACCACTTTTTCCGGGCCAGTCCGCAATAAGGTGTTCAGCAGGCGTATTTTTTGGGCGACCTATACTCCCGAGGTTGACCCATACCGGCCCTTCATCCTCGGCGTCGTTCTTAGGGTTGGTTAGTTGGGGGCGATTTCATAATTAGAATTGCCGATCACGAGCGCCACGCTTCTAGGCGAGCGCGGCTTGCCCGGTAGCTGCCAATACCCACACAGCTAAGAGACCCGGACCATCGCTCGCACCATGCGTACTGCCCCCGGCGCTGGCTAGCCTGTCTAATTTCCGTAGCTTGCCGCAGAGGCGGCACTTACGCAAGCAGGGACGTTTGCTTGTTCCTCGCTAACAGCCCACCTACCCGCTACGCACAAAGCTCCTACGCTCTAGCACTAATGCGTCTCGACGGTCGTGGCGGTGGTACGGAATTTCTCGACTTGCTTGGAGACTTCACTAAGGCCGATGATGAAGCTGAGCATTAGAAAAATTGTCACCGCTCGCTTTCTTAAAGTTGTCGGCGGCACCATAAGAAGAGGCATGACTACTAAGAGAACAATAGGAAAACAGTAAAATACGCTTTCACCTGCGTCAGAGTCAAATGCGCTACGGAATAGCGGATATATGATTGCCAACAACAGACTATAAATCGCCAGCGTTAGAAATACATTTAATGATTCAGTTGCAAAGC
This sequence comes from Rhodomicrobium sp., assembly GCA_052145435.1. Classification (GTDB taxonomy): domain Bacteria; phylum Pseudomonadota; class Alphaproteobacteria; order Rhizobiales; family Rhodomicrobiaceae; genus Rhodomicrobium. The sequence goes on from JBKQOR010000150.1 coordinate 860, forward strand.
CAACCTCTGCTTTTCTAAGAATAATTTGACGTTCTCTTAAATATACGTTGAATAATAATTCAAATGATAATACTATTATAGCCAACGTTGTGGCCGCTTGCCAAAGCGTGCTCATATGGTATGCAAACATGCATGAGATCATTATAGATACTATTATAATAGTGAGAAGATAAGTCCAGAACCCCCTGATAGCCTGGAGAAATTCCAGTCTGTTCGGCACGCTCAGTAATGAGCTATAGCTCATGCTAAAGTAAAATAGCAATAGAGTAAGCCAAGAGGAGGTCTCTTTTGAAATCCTTATCCGAAATATCGCGCCAACCTGTTCCCAGAATCGATGCATAAGTAGAGAGAAATGCCCGACAAGCCAATGCGCCCAATCCGATAATGTTATGAAATTAGTCCAGTGATTAACAATAGTCAGTGCACCGCCAACAATGCCAAACCACGTAAGCACCCCATACCGAAGCTTCTTTAACACTACAGGCGGCGCTACCGGCCGGGCAAGTTGCGCCACGACCGCCGCTACTACGGCTTCGTGATTATCGAAATTTGTCGTATGCAGGTTGCCGAACGGAAGCGGAATTTGATCATAAGGGAGCATGCGTTCTTTTAGCGGTACGAGCTTGCGGTCTGAATAGGCGCGGCTCGATTCAGCCTGCACGAAATCGGATTTAACCGAGTTCGAGGTCCACAGCACGACTACGGCTCGCGCCGCATCCAGCTCCTTCATGATCACTTCGCGGTATTTGTCGCCGCTAAGCAATTGCGTGTCGCACCAAACGGAATAGCCTTGGGCCGACAAGAGCGCCGCGATTAGGCGTGCAGTGTCGGCATCCTTTTGGGAATAGCTAATGAAAATGTCCGCCACGAAACGCCCCTCCGCTCGCAATAGCGGCTTCAGTGTTACAGGGGCGAGCGCACTGTCAAGCTTCCATACCGTGGCAAGAGGATGGATAGCTTTATGGTGTAGCCGTCGCGATAGGTGATCCGGCGATTATCCGCTGCTGTAACGCTTAAGCGCGAGAACGGTATTATCAGCGCTCGGCGGCACCGCTGGCCTTCAGCAATTTGATCATGGGGGCGGATTCAGCATAGTCCAGCGGCGTCCTTCCCTCTGAGTCCCGCGCCATTATTCTTGCTCCCTCCTGAATTAAGATTTCGGCTGCGCGAACATTATCGAACTTGGCAGCCATGTGTAGAGGTGTCCGGCCCTTAGAGTCCATGCCAGATACCTTCGCGCCTGCGTTAAGCAAGCAAGTAATCCCCTCCTCGGCCATTTTCTTAGCATCAGGTTGGTTAGGCCCCTGACCTGATAGCGCATACTGACTTGTACCCATATAAATGTGAAGTGGAAGCCCGTCGATATCTTGGAATCCACTATCGCCTTTTTGATTGGGATCGGCCCCCTGGCTAAGTAGCCAGCAAATTATGCTTGTTTTGGAGTTCCCATAACTAAATTCGCGCGTCGCCTCAATAAGGGCCGTTTTGTTATTAGGGTCAGTACCATTAATTTGCGCACCGCGCTGAATCGCCCGCTCCATATTAGATATAGTTTCTTCGGTGCTGCTGGTAGCCGCTTCGATAAGAGCAATTTGAGCCGCTTCTTTATTATCTACGGGTATACCGCCCTGAGCTATAAGTACGCCATATATAGCCAGTTGGCCATACTTGATTGCCAATTCCGTCGGGGTGAAACCCTCTATCGGCGCTATCGGAGATGCCCCGTTGTCTAGCAGCAAGCGCACCATTTCGACATTGCCCGATGCTATAGGTAAGAAAAGAATTTCACGGTCAGTCCAGCCAATCTTGGCGCCAGCCGCGAAGAGAATCTTGGCCACTTCGATGGCTCTAACCAGCTTAACGGCGTCATGCGCCGCGCCGAAGTTCACCGTCTCGATCGCGGTCATCGGGCGTGCAGTCTTTGTAGCAGCGTTAGGATTGGCCCCGTGCTGCAATGCCGCCTTCACTGCATCGACATCCACATGCCAAGCCGCGTCCCAAAGTTGTCTATCCGCGAGCGTGCCCTCGGAATTGATAGAAGCAGCCCGAGAAGCCAGCGTGGCGGCAACTATCATGACGACGGAAAAAAGCAGCAATGTGAGCGTACTCCCTGTCCTGCAGCGAGGATAAGCACGTACCGCTGCATCGAACCATACAAGGAGGTGCTCACGAATACTCTTAATCATAATCGCCCCGCCGGTATCACCACGAATAAGCAATTTCCTTAGCGCATGAAGCGGGAGCGGATCAATAGCGACTGGCTCGTTATGGAGCTAAGCCGACTTCTTCACTTTTGGCAGCTCCATAACATCGGACCTGCCAAGCAGCCAATCTAAGGAAGCGTCAAGCCTATCGGCATTCTGGCATACGCGATAGAGATCGAGCGCGCGAAGGCCGGAAGCTTCGAGGTCAAAGACACGGCGGCCACCCATACCGATACTGCGGCGCAGGCGGTCATGAGTTAAATTGCGAAGGCGGCAGGCCTCGGCAAGCCGCTCGCGCAACACACGGAAATCTGTTTGCATGCAGGGCATATGCGCGCGGTGCAGCAGCGATGCAAGCGTTGATGCGGGGCTTGGTGCGACGTGGAATTAAGCGTCGCTGTGGCACGTATCTGTCGTGGATGAAAATAGGGCTGCGCAGTGAATGAGGACGGCAAATGCGCGCGCGGCGACGCGAGGCGGGGGTACGGGGTCGAAATTGGCCGGGGGTCCCATAGCATTCCTTCGAAGCAGGGAGCGCAACGTGCTTTGTTAGCGCTAGCTGGCAAGATGACGAAGCGCCTGCATCTACGGTTAGCCGCTTACTGCCTAGAGGTGCCAAGTACGGAATTTCAAAGGAGATTTTGGGGGCGATTCCTTACAAATTCCTTACAAATCCACAGTCAGCTAAACGACTACCTGTTACGTAATGCGCTAAGTCCTTGATTTTATTGGAGCGGGCGACGAGGTTCGAACTCGCGACCCTCAGCTTGGGAAGCTGATGCTCTACCGGCTGAGCTACACCCGCATGAAACTTACAATAGCATTGTGCGCGCGCTTTGCAACAGGGCTTGCAGCCGGGACGCTGGGGTGACATCCATCTTAGGCGATACGCGGAAAGCGGTTGGTCCGGTTCCGGCGGCCTAACAGCCCACATATACTCGTTCTGAGACTTATCGCTCCCGGCCTGCTGCGACCTTTCCCGTAGGGGAAGCGCCCCAGGGCGGCGTAGGAATTTCGTAGCACCGCGGCGTGGTTAACGCCGGCGTGGTAAACGGGGGCGGATTTGAATATCTCCCCGCCGCAAAAATGCAAATTTTTCGCGATTTCATCCCGAAGAGTGGCTTTCAAAAAGTCCGTTAAATATATTTGCGATTTGAAATTAACCATAAACAGCCGCCGGCAGCTTACGGAGGCGTGCCGCTGCTCTTGGGTTTACGGTGTGCCATCAATGCGTTAACGTGCTTAACGCTTTGGCAAGGAGCTTTCCCGCAAAGTTACGGCTTAAGAAAAAAGCGGTGCACTGAGCAATCATGGTTTTGTACGGGATAAGTAGACAGGTTCGGGGTGACATATTAAGCGGTGAGGAACCCCTCCACGAGCGCGGCGACGGCCTCCGGCTCGTCGTGGTGAAGATTGTGGCCGGCGCCGGCGATCCGCTCGAAGCGCGCTCCTGGAATGGCCGCTGCGCGCGCGGCGAGCCCGTCCGGCTCATCGCCGAGCGCCGCGGGAACGGGCCGCTCCGAGGCGATGAACAGCGCTGGCGCGCGCACTTGCGCGAGGCACGCGGCCCATTCGGCCTTCCTGTGCAGCGTGGCGAAGGGCGCGCGGTGGCGCGGATCGAAGGCCCAGACGAAGCGGCCATCGGGCGTGCGCTCGCTCAATTCGGAGGCGAGGAAGAGCGATTTGGCCTCATCGAGTCGCTTGTTCGCCTCGCGCAGCCGCGCCGCCATTTCGGCAACGCTGGCATAGGATTTGTGCAGGGGCAGCGACTCGCGCCAGCCGCCGAGCCAGCGCCGAAGCTGCGACGGCGCCGCCTGGGGGCCGAGGTCCGGCAAGCCGAAGCCGTCGAGCGAGACGAGCCGCGAAACGCACTCAGGCCTGAGCCCCGCATAGGTGCAAGCGGCGTTTCCGCCGAGGCTGTGGCCCACGAGCGGCACGGGCCGGCCGGGGAAAAGCTGCTCCAGAATGGCGTCGAGATCGGCGAGGTAATCCGGGAACCAGTAGCCCTGCGGCGCGGACTCGCTCTTGCCGTGGCCGCGCCAATCCGGCGCCACGATGCGCCACTCGCGCGCGAAGCGATCCACCATGAATTGGAACGTCCCCGAAGCGTCGCGCCCGCCATGCAGCAGCACCAGCGGCTCGCCATCCTCCGGCCCCCAGGAGCGGATGTGCGCGCGAAGCCCCCGCACGGCGAGGTAGCGGCTTTTTGAAATTTTATGCGGCTGATACATCTCCGGCATCTCCAAAATTACGAATTATAGAAAAATCACAACTTCGTGGGATGCGCGAGAGGGGCGAAGGGCCTAAATTACCGCTACTTTAGTAGCAGCTTTCAGAACTGTGAGTCATATCCATGCTTCACGATGTCAGGGGCAACTACATCCGGCACGAGCAGCCAAGCTTCCTCGATAGGCTTCCAGACTCCTTCTAGATAGCCGCTTTGGGGCTGCTGGCGCTGCTCGTTTCCACCGCGCTGATTTGGGCCTCGCTTAAGTTTGGCGAGGTTTCTGCGGTGAACGAGCCGGCGGCCTATTTCCCGTGGGTTCCGCCGGCACCGCAGTAAGATCAAGCGCGCCGCTACGCCTCCCGCGCGTCGAGCGCCGCGAACATGAGCGTGCACCCCGCAAACAGAAGGCTGATGCCGACATAGAGGCCGAGAATGTACTCGCTCGTTTGCGGCCAGCCCGCTACAATGAGCCCGGCGAGCACAATATCGATGACACCGCCGAGCAGCACCCACACCCAGCGTCCGGTGTCGCCCTTGATTGCGAACGCGAACATGAAGCTCGCAAGGCCGTGCACGATGAAATAGACCGTCAGCAGCATGGTGAGCGTGACCACGCCTTGGAGCGGGAACAGCGCGATGATAATGCCGACGCAGGCTGCAAGGATTGCCAGCAAAAGCGAGGCCAAATAGCCTGGCGCATGCGGCGCGCGCACGAGCGAAACGCCCCTGAAGACGCCCGCAAAAAACAGCAGCCAGCCCGCGAAGGCGGCAAATGCCACCGAGGCGAGCGCGGGCACCGCAATCGCCAAGGCGCCCAAAATGGCGAGCAGGATGCCCTCCACCGCGAACATCTGCCAATGGTCTTTCAGGCCGCGGCGTACAGCGCCGGCAAGCTCCTCTTCGTCGATGCCAGTCAGTTTCATGATCGTCTCCTTATCGCGCGGGGAACCAAATCCGTGCTTCGCGCTGAGTGTGTATGAAACAACTACATGAGCATGTTGTGCCGTAGTGTGACAGTTGGAAGGGTAGACGCGTGTGGGAGACCGCAAGCAGCGTTAACGCCACGCTTAAATCGTCCGCCCGCCGTCCACCTCCAACACGACGCCGGTTATGAACTCCGCCTCGTCCGACGCGAGGAACAGCGCGGCGTTGGCGATATCCTTCGGCTCTGACATCCGCCCCAGCGGGATGGTCGCGACGAATTTCGCGCGGTTCTCCGGCGTGTCCGGCATCCCCATGAACTGCGTGAGCAACCCCGTCACGCCCATCACAGGTGCCACGCAATTCACGCGGATTTTCTGCGGCGCCAGCTCCACCGCCATGGAGCGCGACATCAAATTCACCGCGCCCTTCGAGCCGTTATACCAGGTGAGCCCCGGCCGCGGCCTGATCCCCGCCGTCGAGCCGATATTGATAATCACCCCGCCGCCGGCCTTGGCCAGCACCGGTACCGCTGCAAACGCCATGTGATAGATCGACTTCACATTGATCGCATAAACGCGGTCGAACTCCTCCTCGGGGATCTCCAGCATGGGCCGGTTCTTGTGGCTCCAGCCCGCATTGTTCACCACGATGTCCAGCCGGCCGAAGCTCGCGACCGTCTTGGCAACCGCCGCGTCGAGATCGGCGCGCTTCGTCACATCGGCCGCAATCGCGATGGCCTGCGGACCGATCTCGCGCGCGACCGCTGCCGCGCCGTCCGCGTTGATGTCGAGCACGGCAACCTTCGCGCCCTCCCGCGCATAAACCCGCGCGATCTCCTCGCCGAAGCCCGACGCCGCTCCCGTGACGATGGCAACTTTATTGGCAAGGCGCATGGTTCCTCCTCCGGTTTCGTTGCGGCTTTGTTTACCGATTGCCGCGAACCGTTCGCAAACTATTTACTTGTTCCCTGACCGGCTATGGCTGTTCTGCTGCTGGGCTTTCACGGTGCAATCATAGACGAAAGCGCCTTGCGAAGGCATTAAATTGAACTAAGTCGCGGATTATACAGAATAAACTCAGCTAGCGGCCCGGAAGGTCCGTCGGCTGCGGAAGTGCGCGCCACAACCGCAGGTTGGGTTTTACGGTTAACGCGCGTAATTTTCTATATTTAACGGAGCTTTTGAATCGCACTTTTTGGGGTGAAATCGCAAAAAATCGCGATTTTTGCGGCGGGGAGAAAAGAAAATGCGCCCCCCTTTACCATCCACGGCTTAACCATGCGCGGCTCTGTAATCGATCGTTAACGTTGACCGCCTAGACGCGGCGCAACCAAATATTCGGATCGCGCGACGAATGAAAGCAGCCGATCACGTAAATCGCTTCGGGCAATACGCGGAAAAGCAGGCTGTAAGGAAAACGCCGTAGCTTAGCCCGCCGGACATCGGCGCGGGCAACCGGAAACTGCGTTGGACGGCGTAAGACGCGGGCAAGCTGGCGGTCAAGCTCTGCGCGAAAGGCTGCGGCAAGTTCGGGGCCTTCGCGCCTGTACCAGTCTTGAGCTTCGACGATGTCTTGCCGTGAGGCGGCGGTCAGCACCAGCCTAAGCTGAGTTCGCAAAAGTGGCCTTCCCGGTTTTGCGAAAAATCACGGAGCGAACGTTTATCCTGAGCGACAAGCGCTCACTCTGCGAAAACAAAAGAATCTAAGCGGGCATTCGTTGGGTGACCAACGAAAGTCTGCTTAGGCGCGATCACCGCGCGCGTTCCTCAAGCCCGGCCCTGAATTCCTCCCACGTCATAACATCGGCCCTGTCGGCCTCGAAGCTCGCCAAGCGGCGGTCAATCTCAGCGGCCTGGGCGGGCGTTAGCGGAGCATGCCCCTCATCGATGCTATCCCACAGGGCAGCGATGATCGCCAGCCGTTCAGCGGCGGGTAGGGCAAGAGCGTCTTCGATGAGGTCGCGGTGGGACATGAGCCGAGAATAGGCGATTGGCGGGCGTTTCTCAAGGCGTTCCTGAAACGCCCGGGCTTAAGACGTGCAATGGCAGGAACAGCCGGCCTATCTCCCGCGGAACTGGATTGCGAAGCGGCTCGCTTGGCCCGGCCTACTCGCCATCCGCGAGGCGCTGGACAAGGGGAAGGGGGGTAAGTTAGCACCCATCCCGCCGGCATGAACGGAGGGACCGCCCATCGCTCTGCCTCATTGGCAATCCCTACGGTGCCGCTCAACATATTCGCGCAGCACGGCGTTGATCCGGGTTTGATAGCCGGCACCCTGCCGCTGAAACCAATCGACGATATCTGCATCCAGCCGCAGCGAAAGCGGCTTCTTGATAGGCCGGTAAAATGCTCCCCGGATCGCACCGGACCAGTCCGTCACAGAGGGGGTATCGCCGGTATCGATCTCGCTGTCCGGCATGGCCGCCAGGGCCTCAAGCTCCGCCTTCTGCTCCGCGCTTAGCGGCGCTGGATTACCCTTCTTCATATTGCTT
>JBKQOR010000151.1:0-3073 GCA_052145435.1 Rhodomicrobium sp.
ACGTCTTTAGCAGCCATGTTTCATGACTCCTTGAATTAGGTTGGAATTGTGAGCGAAGCGTTGCGTGGCTTAGGCGGCTTTCTTTTTGCCTTTGCCGCCGGCTTCCGCAGCAGTGTGGTTCTCGATGATACCGAGAATATCGCTTTCCTTCATGATAAGGAGATCCTCGCCGTCGATCTTCACCTCGGTGCCAGACCATTTGCCGAAGAGTACGCGGTCGCCTGCCTTCACATCGAGCGCGACAACGTGACCCTCTTCATTGCGGGCGCCGGGGCCAACTGCAACGGCTTCGCCCTGCTGAGGCTTTTCTTTGGCCGTATCCGGAATAATGATTCCGCCTTTTGTGCGCTCTTCCTCTTCGAGACGGCGCACCACCACGCGGTCATGCAGCGGCCTAAATTTCATGGGTTATCCTCCTGAAACGGAAATATCGGTTAGACGCGCGCAGCATCGTGTGCCACGCGGCCCTGCTCTGAAATATTTAGGCCTGTTAGCAGTGTCAAGGGGAGAGTGCTAATCTTTTTCAGTATGTTTCAAATGATGAAAGATTCCGCGTAAAATTAAGGCGGACGCGGTCAGAGAGCAACCAATGAAATGGACCGAACTAAACTACTGCGCGCCGCCGGCCTCTGTCTTGAGCCACGCTGCGCAGCAGGCCTTGGCGAGGTCGCGCACGCGCAAGATATAGCTCTGCCGCTCGGTGACCGAAATCACGCCGCGCGCATCGAGCAGGTTGAAGATGTGGCTCGCCTTGATGCACTGGTCGTAGGCCGGCAGCACCTGCAGATGGCGCTGGCCATTCGCGCCCTCCTTCGGCTCACCCGCCGCCAGCAACGCCTTGCATTCCTTCTCCGCGTCGCGGAAGCGCTGCAGCAGCATCGCGGTGTCGGCATACTCGAAATTGTGCCGCGAATATTCCTCCTCGGCCTGCTTGAACACGTCGCCGTAGAGCACGCGCTTTTCGTCATCGCGGCCGTTATAGTTCAGCTCGTAGATGCTATCGACGCCTTGGATGTACATCGCGAGCCGCTCAAGACCGTAGGTCAGCTCGCCCGAGACGGGGTCGCAATCGAAGCCGCCGACTTGCTGGAAATAGGTGAATTGCGACACCTCCATGCCGTCGCACCAAACCTCCCAGCCGAGCCCCCAGGCGCCGAGGGTCGGGCTTTCCCAATCGTCCTCTACGAAACGGATGTCGTGCAACAGCGGATCGATGCCGAGCCGCACCAGGCTCTCGAGGTAGAGCTCCTGAATGTTGAGCGGCGACGGCTTCAGGATGACCTGGAACTGATAATAGTGCTGAAGCCGGTTCGGGTTTTCGCCATAGCGCCCGTCTTTGGGCCGCCGCGAAGGCTGAACGAAGGCCGCATGCCACGGCCGGGGCCCGAGCGCCCTCAAGGTCGTCGCCGGATGGAACGTACCCGCGCCCACCTCCATGTCATAAGGCTGCAAGATCACGCAGCCCTGCTCCGCCCAGAAATGCTGGAGCGTCATGATCAAATCTTGGAACGATTTCGCGGGGTTGAGCGTCGCCGCGGGCTTGACATGCTTCATGTATGGTTCCCGGAGCCGGATGGATGGCCGCACGGTACTTGCGCCCGTGCCGATAATCAAGCCGGGCCACGTTAAGAACCGCCAAGCTCCCTCCCCGCGGCGCATCGCCGCTTGTCAAGTCTTGCCGTCCAGTCCCCTTCCCGCTTAAGGCGGCGGCACATGGCTTGTGGCGATCGCCCCGAACCGGCTTGTTGCCTCTTAAGTTTCCTCGCTTACGCGGCCACACGAGCGAGGGTCCCCCTGTAGGACAGGAGATGTCCAAGAAGCGGCATGGTAACCTGGGCGCACATCTGGTACTCGCCGGCATTTGAGACCCATTCCCGGGCGGCGATACGGGGCGCCAGCGATGCCGGAATGAGAACCCCGAATAGCCGCGTGTGGCGTAGCTTCCATCTGATGTCGTCCGCCCCAACAGCCAGTTGGTAATACAGAGAGAATGGACCGAATAGCTCCACAAGGTTGTGACCGTTCGCCTTGCTGGCCATTTCAAACCTGCTGGTGAAGCGGCCGCTTTCAAAGGTCCGCTGCCAAAGCTCCCCCTGACCGTCCGGTACAAATGCGACGGCCAGCGTCTGGCAGCCGTTCTTCATCTCAATCCCCATCAGATTCAGGAGTAAGCGTCCGAATCCGCGGGCAACGGTCACCGATGCAGACCCTCGGGCGATCCGTGTTCCGCCGCCGTCGTGGAAATCCCGCAGGGGCAATGGAAGGTGCGAGCCAGCTGTGGCGATGGCCCGAGCGCGGGGTGAAGCAGAGGCATGGGTATGACATCATGCAACAGGTCAAGACGGATTCTCAGGGTGCCGTAAAAATGGGTCCGGGTACGCTGTACGGCTCGCTCGACCGCATGATCGAGGCCGGCCTCGTTGCCAGGAGTGACACGCAAGATCCGCGCAGAATCTACTACAAGCTCACGGCGCTCGGACAAGAAACGTTGAGCGCGGAGACCGAGCGGCTCTCACGCCTTGCCGATGTCGCACGCCGCCAGCTCGGGATCGCGTGACGCTATGGCGGAGATCGAGCAGAAAGCCAGGTCCCGGTCGCTTGCGATCTACCAGCTGCTCTTGGAGCTATGCTCACCTGAGTTTTTGGAGCGGCATCGTGAGGAGCTTCTTCAGAACTTCGAGGACCTTGAAAAGGCGGCGCCGTCGAAGGCCACGCTCTGGCTGTTTATAGGGAAAGACCTCATGATCAGTCTCATCTCTCGCAATGGCCGCAGAACACTTTGGGGCCAAACCGCTATGATGTTCATCATCCTTGCCGCCGTGCTTGCCGTCTTGTGGGGCTTCACTTCCCACCATTACTTCATGGGGGCTGTGACCGTCTGCTATGGATTCGTGATCGGATGGTTCGCGGGACGGATGGGGAAGCGACGGCAAATCAGTTCATAACAGATCGACGGAAAAGAAAGAGGCCGCATAGGCAACCGCACGTTTGCGGGCAACGTCTCGAACTTTTCCCTTACACCATAAGCAGCCATTGGCTTTGCGGCAAAGGTTACCTCTGACCGCGGTTTCCG
>JBKQOR010000152.1:0-13507 GCA_052145435.1 Rhodomicrobium sp.
TCTAACCTCTTCATCCGCATCCCCAGATTCCGCGCCATGTTCGAGCGCAACGCCCCTCATCCTGTCCTTCTCCCGCCCCGAATCCGCTCGCGGATTCGGGGCGGGAGAAGGGACGCCTGAATAGGGCGGTGCGCGTGCAACACCGTCCCCTCTCCCAGCGGGAGAGGGACAGGGTGAGGGGTGATGCGCTCGATCAGGGCGCGCCAACGCACTAGCTCGCGTATTTATCCGTCGCGGTCACGATTTCATGCACGATGCCGGGCTCGGTCATGGCGTGGCCCGCATCCGGCACGATGCGCAGCTCTGCTTGCGGCCAAGCCTTGGCAAGCTCCCAGGCATTCTTGACAGGCGTAACCACGTCGTAGCGGCCGTGGACGATCGTTCCGGGCACCTGCGCGATGCGGCCGGCGTCGTCGATCAGCTGGTTGTCGCTGCGGAAGAAGCCCTTGTTGACGAAGTAGTGGCATTCGATGCGCGCGAAGGCGAGCGCGTAGCTCTCGTTGCCGAATTTCTGGATGCGCTCCCGGTCGGGGAGGAGCGACAGCGTGGTCCCCTCCCAGATGCTCCAGGCGCGCGCGGCGGCGAGCTGTGTGGCGCGATCGGGTGAGGTGAGCCGGCGGTGATAGGCCTCGATCATGCTGGTGCGCTCGGCGGGCGGGATGGGGGCCTGGTAGCGTTCGAAAGCCTCGGGGAAAATCCAGCCGCAGCCATCCTGGTAGAACCAGTCGAGCTCGGCTTTGCGCAAGAGGAATATGCCGCGCAAGATCAGCGCGGTGACGCGCCCTGGGTGGGTTTCGGCGTAAGCCAGCGAAAGCGTCGAGCCCCAGGAGCCGCCGCAGAGCTGCCAGGCCTCGATGCCAAGGTGGGTGCGCAGGCGCTCCATATCGGCAACGAGGTCCCAGGTTGTGTTCTCCTCAAGCGAGGCATAAGGGGTCGATCGTCCGCAGCCGCGCTGATCGAAAAGCACGATGCGGTAGCGCGCCGGATCGTGATAGCGCCGCATGGCTGGGTTGCAGCCTCCGCCCGGGCCGCCGTGGACCATCAGGGCCGGCTTGCCCGAAGGGGTGCCGCACTCCTCGAAATAGATGTCGTGGCCGCCGGGGACCTTCAGCCAGCCGGAATTGAAGGGCTCAATTTCCGGATAGAGCCGGCGCCTGCCGGCCGCTAATCCGGCTAGGCTTGAGTCAGGTGGATCGGGCTGGCGCATCGTAAGGCCTCAGTCAACGGGCGTTTCGCACGGGCTGGATGCCGGTCCCTCTATGCCGGGCGTGCGGGCTTCGCGCGCGCCGCCAGACGGAGCATACGCGATTGAAGAGTTTCTCCGGCGGGAATGCGCAGCTCATCCACGGCCTCCAAAGCATACTCGCTCGGCTGCCCGAGAAACAGGCTGACGAAAACGCTCGCCGCGAAGCTCACGGGAACTCCCGCCGCGGCGGCAGTTAGCGGGTCGATGCCGAATAATGGGGTGCCGCTTGCACCAAGATAAAGCGCAGTGACGAGGAATCCGGCAACCATCCCCGCGAGAGCGCCTGCAGCCGTGAGCCTTCTCCACCAGACGCTAAGCGTCAGGACTGCGAAAAACGTTCCCGCGCTAAGCGAGAACGCCGAGATAACCCACCTAAGGGAATCGACGCTATTGGATTGCGTGACGGCGAAAACGAAAACGCCGGACAGAAGCATCGTCAGCCGGGCGATAAGAAGCCGGCGTGCGGGCGAGGCGGCCTTGTTAAGGAATCCGAAGAAGAGGTCGTCGCTAACCGTGTTGGCGATGGCAACGGTGTGCCCCGCCGCACAGGAGGCCATCGCGGCCAGCGCCGAAGCTGCGGCAAGGCCGAAGAAAACCCTCGGCAGGCTTCCCGCAACGGGGAGGATGAGGGCCAGGCTGTCGCGTTGAAAGGTCACGGCCCTAGCGGCATTCATCGGGTCGAATTGGTTGCCCGGAAGCGATACGAGCCCGAGCTGCTGGAGGATTCGGCTCCAGGCCGGGAGGTTCGGCACCGGCACGCCCACAAGCGCCTCAAGGGCCATGGCTTTGGTGAAGAACGCATAAGCCGGGATCGTCAAAACCACGAAAGCCGCAATCACGGCTACCCAGCCGAAGGATCTGCGGCTCGCTAGGATCGTCGGCGTCGTGATGAGCCTCGGCAGGAAGGCGGGATGGGCTGCAACGCCCGCCGCAAGGCAGAAAACCAGAAGCACGAAATCGATGGGGCGGAAGGCAGAGAAGGCGCGCTCCGAGGGCCGCGAAACCGATGCCGGCGCGGGGCCCGGCAAGCTTGCGCTTAAAGGCTGCGGCTGCGAGACCGTCACGATCCCCCTCGATGCCTCAAGCGACTTTAGCTCCTCAAGCTGGCTTCCATAGGTGAGCTGCGGAAGCGGCAGGTTGGTCCGCGTAACCGAAACGGTGACGAGAGGCGCCAAAATGCCGAGAAACACGATGAATTGCGCGCCTTGTGTCCAGGTGGCGGAACGCATGCCTCCGAGCACGACAGTGAGGATCACGCTCGCTGAGACCAGCAGCGTGTAAAAGGCGGCGGGCGGCAACGAAATCCCGAGCGTCTGAGGCAAGGGGAGGAAATAACCCACGATCTTTCCGCCAAGCGCAACTTCCGCAATCAGGATAATGGCGGACGGCACGATCATGAGCAAGGACGCGGCAAGCCTCACGCCGCTTCGGCCAAATCTCAGCTGCAAGAATCCGGGCAAAGTATTGGCCCCGGCTTTGCGAAGATGAGGAACGAATAGAACGCCTGTGAGAATCAGGCCCGCGAAGCAGCCGGTCAGGATCGCGATCGCGTCGATGCCCGCGAAGAAGAAACTGCCGATGCTTCCCAAAAGGATGCTGCCGCCGAATGCCATGCCGGTGAGTGCTATCGCGTTGTAGAAAGGCGGGACGCGCTGGCCGGCGGCGAAGAAGTCCTCGATATTAACGGTTCTCGTCATGAAGCCGATGACGATGTAGAAACAGGCCGGCGTGATGACGATGAGCTGGTCGATGGTCAGCGCGGAAAGGCCGAGCTGCTCGAGGATGACGAGCATCAGCACGAGGCACGAATACGCGCTTGCGAATATCGCAAAACCCGACCCGAGCCTTGGATTGACAACCGGCGTGCTGTAATTGAGCGTCATGTCAGAATTGGAGCGTAACGTTATGGGCGCGATCGCTTCTCTGCTGCCCGCTGAAGAAGGCGTAAAGAAGGATGGCGAGTGCGACAAGCGAGGCGTTGCCGGCCAGGAAATATCCCAGTGGAAAACGCATGAACCGGTAGGCGTTCAATGCTGGCATAAAAACCGGCAGCAGCATAGTGAAACCCGCGACGGCGAGCGTCATTGCGAAGGTCAAGCGCCGGATGTGGCGCCAATAGGCTTGCTTAGCATCGTCGTCGGACATACTTTGATGATCTCAGGTGTAATTCCGGGAGCTGAACGGGTAAGATTTGGCGGCTGTTATCCTATCTTAAACCCGATGCGAGACAACGATAACCAGAGGCGAGCCGTGCGGCAAAGGCCGGTACGGTGGAACGAGGAAACGGGCATGACCAGTCTCCAGCATCCTGCCCCGCAATGGGTGCAAAAGCGATGACCGCTCATCATGTCATCATTGCGGACGATCACCCGCTTTTCCGCGATGCTTTGAAGCAGACGCTCTCCGCCGCGCTGCCGGGCGCCGCCATCACCGAGGTGGGCTCGGTCGAGAAGCTGCTCGAGGCGCTCACCGGCAACGCCACCGCCGATCTCGTGCTGCTCGATCTCAAAATGCCCGGCGAGAAGGGCGCGGCCTCGCTCTCGGGGTTGACTGGGCTCATGTATTTGCGCAGCCAGCATCCGGACATTCCGGTCGTCATCGTTTCGGCGTCCGACAATCCAAGCATGATCCGCCGCTGCCACAATCTCGGCGCCTCGGGGTTCATCTCGAAATCCTTGCCCGTCGATCGAATCCGCGGCGCCGTGAAGATGGTGCTCGACGGCGGCGTCTGGTTCCCCGACGAGGTGCAGCGCGACGCCGCCGGCGACGAGATGGCCGACCTTTCGGCGAGGCTCGCGACGCTGACGCCGCAGCAGGTGCGCGTGCTGTCCATGCTGGGCCAGGGCCTCCTCAACAAGCAAATCGCGTTCGAGCTCTCCGTGTCCGAGGCGACGGTCAAGGCGCATGTCTCGGCCATCCTGCAAAAGCTCGGCGTCGATAGCCGCACCCAGGCCGTGATCGCGGTGAACCGCATCGCCACCGTCGACGGCCACGGCGACGAGACGGGCGGCGAGGTTTAGGGCAGGGGGTATTCGTACAGAACTAGCGTCACGCCCCTCACCCCAGCCCTCTCCCCATGGGAGAGGGGGCAGGCTGCGGCCTCTGCAACACCGTCCCTCTCCCATGGGGAGAGGGACGGGGTGAGGGGCGTAACCTAAAACAACTTCCGCACCCTATCGATGAACCCCTCCGCCTCCGGCGCCGGCGCGCCTCACACATCCAGCGCGGCGCGCACGATATCCGGGCGGCGGAAGGTGCTGGCGAAGGTCGAGGCGGGGTAGAAATCGGGGGCGGTGCCGTAGCCGCGATTGACGTGCCAGCCGATGAGGTCTTCGCCGCCGGGCGAGGCGTTGTAATAGCCTTGCGGCGTCCAGGCGATGAAGCGCCGGTCCTTGGCGTGCACGAACAGCGCGAGCAGCTCCTGCCCATCGGAGAGCCGGTGCCAGCGGATGGTGCCGTCGGCATAGGCGGCGGCCACGAGCTTGCCGTTTCCGCTGATATTCACGCCCCAGGCGGTGCCGGGGACAGATTTTTGCCAGAGTTCGCCGCCATCGGCTCGATAGACGCGCAGCGTCCATTCCGTGCCGAGCGCGAAGCGCGAGGCGTCCGGGGCGATAGCCAGCGCGCGCGATCTTTCGCGTGCCTCAAGCGCGATGGGCTTGCTGTTTAGCTTAGGGAAGTCACTATTTTCCCAATCCTTGACGGCGATGCCTCTTGTTCTCGGCGCCGCGAGGCCGGGCACGGCTTGCGGCGCGTCGTGGAGACCGAACGCAGCGAGGTCGAACAGGAGCGGTTCCTTTCCGAATGGTCTCAGGCCAAATCGAACCTGGCTTCCGTCAACGGAGGCGCCAAATTCTGAGCCCACGTCCCGAACGTCGGCGGTGACACTGTCCTGCCAGACCCGTTTCGTGCCATCTGCTGCTACCATCCCGAACGCGGGATCGGCGGTTCCCGCCGCCATCCCGTCTCCGCAAGGTAGCAGCTGCATAATGGTACTTTCTGATAGCGGTGCTTCGCTGCGGCGGCCCCGCCCCTCCTCTTGCCAGATTGACAGTCGTTGAAATTGGCCCGTCGGATTTAGCCCGACCGCATGGAGCAGCTTCAATGAAACCTTCGTATGGTTTCCGCCGCCGTAAAGCCGCGCACCATCTGCGGACCATGCGACTGCAACTCGATGATCGCCCCCAATCCCACTGGCACTAGCGGCGTAAAGCCACTGCAGCGTGCGCGCGTCATAGACTTCAACTGCAGCCGTGTCGTTAAAGCCCACGGCAAGTTTCATCCCATCGGGGTGCACGGCGATGCTGTATGGCTCCGTCCCGCCATGTGTCGTGGCCTTGGTTTCAAGCGCGCCGTCCGCGCCATAGCGGCGAATCGCCCCGCCAAAGGCGACGGTGTACAGCCCCCCATCCGGGCCGAAGGCCGCGCCAAAGCTGTCCTCGCCGCCATACTCCTTGTCTTCGGCGAGCTGGCGCCAACTCCCCGTCTCCCACAGCCGCATGCCTTCGCCCCACGCAAGCGTTGCGGCTAGGCGGCGGCCGTCCGGCGCGAAGGCGAGGTGACCGATGACTGTACCGAAGGGGCCGAGACGGGTGACCAGTTTGCCCGACTCAGCCTCAAAGATATAAATCCCAGAAAAGCCTCCGCGCTGTCCGAAATACCCAACATCCCAGCCGCCTGCCGCCACCCATTTGCCGTCGGGCGACAGCGCCACGGCATTGATCTTGCCGTCATTGCCCTCGCCGATGGGCACGCGCAAGGTGCGCAAAAGCTTCGGGCTGCCGCGCCCGCCTTCCGGCAGCGCCCAGAGCCGCGCCGTCTTGTCGTCCGCGGCCGTCACCATCAGCGTGCAGGCCGCATTCACGCCGATGCGCCGGATCGTCGCCGTATGCATCCCCGGCTCGATGCGCAGGAACACATCGCCCGCCTGCGGCAGCGGCATCTCCGCAATCTCCACCGGCTTCGCCACCACGATGTCGCTGCGCCCCGCCGATAGCTCCGCAATGCGCTTCTTCGCCAGCCGGATGTAGAACTGCTTGCCATCCGCACCGAAATCGGCCAGGAACGCCTCGAAATCCTCGATATCCGTTGAAGCCTTGATGTGCTCGAAGGCCAGCGCCGCCTCGCTCGCCTCCCGCGCAGCCTTCTCCGCCGGCGCAACCCCGCCCGGATGCACGCCGAGGGTCGCCAGCGCCTCGTAAATCTTGGTCCGGTTGGCGATGGGCGTCACATTGCTGATATTGAAGGGAACCGGAAGGTCCTCGGGATGCACGTCCGGCGTATGGACGTTGATGAGCTTGCTCTTCCGTTCGGCGCGCGCCGCCTCGGCCTTCACCCAGCGCGATTCGAGCGCGGGGTTCGACCAGATCGTGATCACGGCCTTCGCGCTATCCAGCTCGTGGTTGATGACCTCGATGAAGGTGTCGACCGGCAGAAGCCGCTGATCGAACCACACGGAATATTTGAGCGCGGCAAGCTCCGCCGCCAGCGTTTGCGTGGGCTCAGCCGCCTTCTGCGCATAGCTGATGAAAATGTCGGCCAAATCCCACCCCGCGTCACAAGCCGATTATCCCGCCACGCTCGCGCAATGTCTCGATCTTTGCAATAATTTTTAGCGCTTTTGGCGCTCCAGCTCAACCTTGTTCATGGATCGAGGTCCGCGGCTCCGCCATGCGAAGCGAAGCAATTCGGCGCGGGCGTCATGCCCACGAAGGGGCGTGTGAAAAAATCCATCGCTCGCAGAAGAACTGTTGTCATGGCCGGGCTTGACCCGGCCATCCAGACTGGCTTTGCAATGTCTCGCCTTTTTCCTGGGTGGCCGGGTCGAAGCCCGGCCATGACAGTGGCGGCCTGAGCCCATTTATTCACACGCTCGAATGCGGGCATTGCGGCGTTGCCGCCTCGCGATGACGTTGCAGGCAGCACCCTCGCAACGATGGTCCGGCATAAAGGCTGACTATGCCGGACCCGGCTGGCGCCTTATGGTGAATTTGCGGTTGCAGGACAAGGACATGGTTAAGTTTGGCATGGTGAACGGGGGTGGATTTTTATTTCTCCCCGCCGCAATTTTGCGAATTTTTCGCGTTTTCACCCCCAAAAGTAGATTTCAAAAAGTCCGTTAAATATAGACTCTTGCGCGGGTTAACCAAGAATTGCAGCCGCAGGTTGAAGCGATGTGTAAATACAGTTGCGTCGCCCTCCGCGCCGTAACTTGCGGTTCTACAGTAATATCAACGCGCTATCTTGCGCCTTCCGCCGCTTAACGCTTCAATAAGGCGCCATCTCTATAATAGCTCCCTATCGGGAACTGGCACCGGACGCGAAAAATTGGCACAAAAACTGCGAAGGACTGAGGCTAACGGGGAGTTAAAATATCGTGCGCAAAATCTTGCGCATTGTCATCGCGAGGCGGCTCTTGCCGCCGTGGTAATCCAGAGCAATATCCGCAGCTTAACCCTGGATTGCTTCGCTTCGCTCGCAATGACGGGGCTCACGATTTGGAGCCTTCTGCAAGTTTTTGCGCCGCACCCAAAAAAACCTCTTGACCTCGCAGGCGATATAGCCACTTAAAGCAGCTCGATTGCGAAACGATTGCGCCATAGAAGGGCGCTGGGGAGGTGACTTCTGCTCATAAAGGCTACGCGCTAGGCCGAAAGGCCGCATAGCATCCGCCCGTGTGCCGAAAGTGCAGAAATAGCCTGTCTGGCAACTCCGCTTTGCGCGGTGAAGCGTTCGTCGGCAGCATCGGATTAACTCTTAAATGGGAGGTCCCATGCGATGGACATTTACCCGGCCGCTGCGGAGGTCATCCGCGACGTTCCTGTAGAGCAGCCTATTATCGGTATACGTCCGCACGCAGCAGCGCGCGCGGCGCGGTGGTTCGGCGATCGTTTTCCTGGCGAGACGCTCTATGCGGTGAAGGCGAACGATACGCCGCTCATCTTGCAAACGCTGTTCGACGCGGGCATCCGCCATTTCGACGTGGCATCGCCGCCTGAGGTGCGCGCGATTGCGGCGCTTCCGGGCGCTGTCATGCACGTCATGCATCCGGTCAAGTCGCGCCGTTTCATCGCCGAGGCCTATCACGATTTCGGCATCCGCACCTTCGCGCTCGATTCCGAGGCGGAGCTTGCCAAGATCGAGGCCGCAACCGGCAACGCCAAGGATCTCACTTTGATGGTGCGGGTCGCATGTCCTTCTACCTACAGTGAAATTTCGCTGGAGGGTAAGTTCGGGGCGCCCTGGAGCGAGGCACCGGGACTGATCCGGCGCGCGCGCCAGAAGACGGAGACGCTCGGGATAACCTTCCATGCCGGCTCGCAAATGATGTGCGCGGCGGGCTACGGCCAGGTGCTGCGCACCGTGTCGCAGCAGATCGTGCGCGCGGCAACCCTCGTCGATATCGTCGATGTGGGCGGCGGCTTCCCGTCCCGCTATCCGGGCATGGAGCCGCCCGCGCTCGAAAGCTACATGGACGAGATCCGCGCGGCGTTCGACAACATGGCGGTCGGCTACACCTGCCAGCTCTGGTGCGAACCGGGGCGCGCGCTCGTGGCCGAATCGGAGTCGGTGATCGTGAAGGTGGACGCCCGGCGCGGCGATACGCTTTACATCAACGACGGCGCCTTCGGCACGCTGTACGATGCGGCCCATTGCAAATGGGTGTTCCCGGCGCGGGCCTACACCGCCGATGGCGTGCCCGTTGCCGGGCGGGCCATGAAGCCGTTCGGGCTTTACGGGCCGACCTGCGACAGCGCCGATTATCTCCCCGGTCCGTTCATGCTGCCCGAGGCTACGGCCGAGGGCTGCTATATCGAGATCGGCAATATCGGCGCCTATGGCCGGGTTATGGCCGGGCATTTCAACGGCTACGGCTATCACGGCGAAGTGCTCCTCGAGGACGAGCCGATGCTGTCGATGTATGCCGGCGAGGCCCAAGAGCAGGCGCTCGCGCGCTCCGCTGCCCGCTGACCTGCGGTGTGGCCGGCTGTGAGGCCGGCCATGCTTCTTCCCCGGAAATTATGGCCGCTACAGCATCGCGCGCATAATCGAATGCACGCTCGCCGTGAGGCGGCTAGGGCGCCGCGGCGATCCAGAGAAACGCCGTTGACATTGGCCCATGGATCGCTTCGCGGAGTTTACCTGCGGCCCCCGAGCCGGGGCTCCCAATGACGGCGATTCCGAGGAACCCATATCGCTCTGAGACGCGCTCTTTGCCGCGGAGTTTTCTGTGCACCTAATGCGCTCCCCGATGGAATTTTTAGCCATCGGGCGCCGTTCTTTCACCGGGGAGCCGGCAAACGAAAGGCCTTAAGGCAAAAATTTCCTGGACCCCAGCGGAACCACAGCGGCATGCGGCTGTTACACCGTAAAGCCTCAGACGGAGGCTTGGCCACAACCGCAGGACAGGAGAAATGATGGCGTCCCAACATCCCAAGAAAACAGGCACGACTTCCAACCGCGGCTTCGCCTCGATGGACGCCGAAAAGCAGCGCGCAATCGCGTCCAAGGGCGGACAAAGCGTTCCGAACGAGAAACGGAGCTTCAGCCAAAACCGCGAGCTTGCCGCTCAAGCCGGCCGCAAGGGCGGACAGAACGTCTCCGACGAGAACCGCAGCTTCTCGCGCAATCGCGATCTCGCCGCGCAGGCCGGACGCAAGGGCGGCCAAGCGAGCCATGGCAGCAAAGCCCGGGAACATCGCCCGGTTTAAAGCGGGTAACGCGCCTGCTTGCCGCGATGAGCGGTGAGCAGGGTTACGCTGCGCCTCAATTCTAGGAGGAAACGCCCGGCGGCAGGACCATAAGACAAACCGCGAAACAGCGGCGGGCCGCCGGGCACAATCTGAAATTCAATTTCCGCTTTGCTATTTGCGGCCGCGCGGCTATGCCTTGCCGTGCAGTCAGGCAGGGACGGAACATGACGAAAGAACGCTTTTTCGGCGGCAGCCCGGCTGCTGTCCTTTTGCAGCTCGTAATCGCCTCGGTCATCATCGGGGTGGTGCTGTCGTTTTTCGGTTTCAACCCGAACAATCTCTACGATGCCGTCCTAAGGCTCAGTGATTGGATCTCCTCGCTCGGCCTGGATGCGGTGAAGCGCGTGCTGCGCTATCTGCTCCTCGGCGCGATCATCGTTGTGCCGCTCTGGCTCTTGTCCCGCATTTTCAGCCTTTTCAGCGCCGCGCGCCGCGAAAAGCAGGATTAAGGCTCCGGTGCAGGATTACGCGCCGCCGCCGGCTGGTCTGAAGAGCCGCGACGTTCTGGCCATAGCGATCCCCATGATCTTGTCCAATGCCACCGTGCCGCTTGTCGGCATTGCGGATTTAGCGGTTGTGGGTCAGCTGAACGATCCGGCGCTTATCGGCGGCGTCTCGCTCGGCTCGACGATTTTTGCGATGCTGTTCTGGGCCTTCGGCTTTTTGCGGATGGGCACTACCGGCCTGACCGCGCAAGCCGCCGGTGCCGGGGATCGCGGCGAAATCAGTGCCAATCTTTATCGCGCCCTCCTCATCGCTATTGTGGCGGGCGCGGTGCTCTTCGCCGTGCATGTGCCCGCGATCCTCTTCACCCTCAGGCTGATCGGCGGCAGCGCCGAAGTGCAGACGGCAACGGCGGCCTATTTCGGCGTGCGCATCATGAGTGCGCCGGCGACGCTCGCCAATTATGCGCTGATGGGCTGGTTCATCGGGCTCGCGCGGGCCAAGCTAACCTTGGGGCTTCAGCTTTTCCTGAACGCTATCAATATCGCGCTTGCGGTGGTCTTCGTTCTTCTGGCCGGGCGGGGCGTGGAAGGGGCGGCGCTGGCGGCGGTCTGCGCGGAATATGCGGCGCTCGGCGCCGGCCTTCTGATCGCGCTGCCGCTTTTGCGCGCGAACAAAGGCGCGCACGCCCAAGTATTCGAGCCCAAAGCGTTCAAGCGGCTGATCGCGGTCAATGGCGACATCATGATCCGCACCGTGTGCCTCATGTTCGTGTTCACCTATTTCGCGGCGCAAGGCGCAAGGCTGGGCGATGTGGCGCTCGCCGCAAATAGCGTGCTGCGCAACTTGTCCGATCTCTCCGCTTTTGTGCTCGATGGCTTTGCGTTTGCAGCCGAGGTGCTGGTGGGCCAAGCGGTGGGGGCGGGAAGCCTCCTAAAGTTCCGCAAGGCGGTGTTCTTGAGCTCGGCCTGGGCCGGCGGTTTGGCTCTGTCGGTCGCTGCAGCCTTCTGGGCGGGCGGGCTCGTTTTGATCCAATTCATGACGCCCGCGCTTGCCGTGCGCGAGGCCGCTTACGCGCTTCTGCCCTGGGCGGCTTTTATCCCCATCGCAGGCGTGGCCTGTTTTCAGCTCGACGGAATTTTCATCGGCGCGACGCGGACCGCGGACATGCGCAACATGATGATCGTGAGCCTTGGCGTGTTTCTGGCTGCTTATGCGATGCTGACGCCCGCCTTCGGCAATAACGGCCTGTGGGCCTCGCTGATCGTTTTTTATGCGGTGCGTGCAGCAACGCTTGGGGCTCGCTATCCAGCGCTGGAACGCGCGTCTTTTGGAAAGGCTGTCTGAACCGGCAGCGAAGCCTGAACCGCCTTCGCCGCTACCGCATCACAAGCATATGAAATCCACTCCGTGCCTTGGCCGTCGAGATGCACGGGAACTGGCTTGAGGGTGCGCGCTACCTCAACATGGATCTCCTGCGCGAGCATAAGAAACAGATGCTGAGGCAAGCGGCGTGAGCGGGGCCAGGCTTACCCAACGATTGCGCCGTGCTAGTGTGGCGTCTCGCAATTGCCTTCACCCTTCGTGGCTATCCTCGCGAAGGCAATTGCGAGACATAAGCCACACTAGCTCTATGACTCTGCTAGTGTCCCTTATGTCTCCGAATTACCGTGCGAGCCCTCGGCAAAGGGTGCGGTAATTTGGAGACGGGACACTAGCGGCCGTCAACGCCGCTTCGCGCGGCGTTTTGCGGGGTTCAGGCCGGGGCGGAGAAACGCCGTTCAGCAGCCGTGGCTTCGCCATTTTGCAGAACTTGACGCACGCAGCACAATGAACGCAAGTAGGGTCGATTTGTTATGCAATGGTTAACCTCTCGAGAAAGGCCGTTCAGATGATTGGTTCGATGCTAAAATCTGCGCTTATGGCGATACTTACAGTTGCTGAAATCTTGCTGCTTCTCATTGTGGAGCTGCTCGCTGCGATGCTTATTTATATCTATCTTAATCTTTACCATGTGACACTTTTCGGTCATCTGGTTCGGGATGCGCGCTATGTCCTTGACGCGCTTGTCGGCCAAATGGAGTATTGGCTTCCGGTTTCGGCGAATTCTGCCTACGCAACGCTGATTGGCGAGTTGGGGCCGAAGTCGCTACTGCTTTTGCTGATCGGATTGCTCACGGCAATGATTATCCGCTTCTTAGCTCGATCTCTTGCACGGGCCGCCATCCGATTAGGGTCTGAGCCTCCGATGAGACATGAGGTCCAAAAGCAGTCTTGAAATCCAACATATTTTGGAACCCTGCCGGGTGTATCGCGGGCATTACCGATCCAGGGGGCGCTTCCGCCGGAGAGGGGTGAACGAATAGCGGCAGGCTAGTGTGGCGTCTCGCATTACCTTTACCCTTCGTGGCTATCCTCGCGAAGGCAATTGCGAGACATAAGCCACACTAGCTCTTTGACTCTGCTAGTGTCCCTTATGTCTCCGAATTACCGTGCGAGCCCTCGGCAAATGGTGCGGTAATACCAAGGGACATAAATGCTGACCCATGCGTTGTCATTCCCGCGAAAGCGGGAATCCAGTAATCGCGACGGTAACGATTATGGAATTCAATGACATAGCGAAGTGTTTACTGGGTCCCCGCCTGCGCGGGGACGACGGTGGGAGCGGTCAAGACTTCCGGCGCTTGGTATTATTCGGAGACGGGACACTAGGGGCCTCGCCGATCGTCTTTTACGCGTCGCGCGCGGCAACGCTCCCCCTACGCTTTCCCCGATGTTTTAGGGCGTCAGCCAGGCACCGGGGGATGGTCATGACATCGAAATCGAAATTCGGTGAAGGCCGAGGACAAGATCTGCATCGTGCTTGAAGGCTTGCGCCGGGGAGGAGAGCATTTCCGCGCTCTGCCGCTGCGATGGCATTGCAGAGAGCCTTTTACTACAGCGTAAGCGGTGCTCCGAGGCCCTTCGAATACGCGTAGCGGGGCGTGGGCGGATCGGTTACGAACCGTCTCATGAAGCGGACAGTGCACCTTTCTGACGGCAGAAATGACGACCCAAAGGCGTT
>JBKQOR010000153.1:0-51653 GCA_052145435.1 Rhodomicrobium sp.
CACCGCCGGCCCTTAGCCGTTCCGCAAGACGAAAAGTCAATCCATGCAGCAAGCACTCTGGTTCTCCGCCCTTGTACGTCCACGAGCATCATTATACCCAGCATTGAAGCGCACGCTTTTCGAGGATCGAATGGACTGCCCATATGTGGGCGTGGACCGCTGCGGGGGCCTGGACGGAGAAATGTCTCAGTATGACGATTCTTAGGCTGCTACGGCCCTGGACACCAAGAGAATGCCTTCAGGGGCGGAAAAGTCGAAAAGGGCCAGGGTTGCCTTCCCAGCGCAGATATTGCATGGAAGCGATAGGTCATAAATCAAAATAACATGGTATAACAGCCGCTTAAGATCAGATAGCCGCTGTAGTCTCCGACGCTTCGATCGGGGACAGCGGGCCAAATGCGGTAGTTGCGTTCCCCATGGGAAAGCAGGGGGCCAATGGCTGCTACTGAAAAGCGAAGCGGAAACGGCGTCATGTCATTGGCAGAGTCGTTGCCAAAGTGGAAGCTGCTGTGACAAGCGGCCTTGCATAGACTATGTCGTGTTGTCGGAGTGGTTGCCAAAGTGGAAACTGCTGTGACAAGCAACTTTGCACAGACTGTTTCGTGTTGTCCGAGTGGTTGTCAAAGTGGAAGCAGTGTAGCGACAGGCAACTTTGCACAGACTTTCGACCAATGCGACAATTAGTCCTCAAGGCATTCTTCGAAGATTCCTCATTGCATTCTTCGAAGATTTGGGTAATGTCGAGAACATATAAATGGGCTTCCCTTTGCTTTTGCCACTGAGTGCAGCAAAACCTTCGATAGCAATATCTGAGGAAGGAGTTGTTGCAGTCTTTCTTCGGCGAAAGAAAGGGCGATTAGCAAAAATAACAGCTCCAACACTGGGGAAGGAAACATGGCCGCAGCCCCGCAAAGTCATGACGAAATTGAACATCGCTTCGGTATTGGCAGACGTGAATTCCTAACGTTTTGCACCGGCATTGCCGCCACCATGGGGCTACCCAAAGGCGCTGCCGCCGAGGTTGTCCAGGCCCTCACCAAGAAGGACCGGCCATCGGTTATCTGGATTCACGGTCAGGAGTGCACCGGTAACACCGAGTCGCTGCTGCGCGCCGAGCACCCGACAATCGAAAAGCTGATCCTCGACATCATCTCGCTCGACTATCACGAGACGTTGTTTGCCGCGGCCGGCCATCAGGCCGAGGCAGCCCGCCTCGCCGCCATGGAAAAGAATAAAGGCAAATATCTGATGGTCGTGGAAGGCGCCGTCCCGATGAAGGACGGCGGCATCTACTCCAAGACGGCCGGCAAGACCACGCTCGAATTGGTCCGGGAAACGGCGGCTGGAGCCGCCGCCATCGTCGCAATTGGATCCTGCGCTTCCTGGGGCGGCATGCAGTCGACAAGCCCCAATCCAACCGGCGCCGTCGGGGTCGGAGAGGCGCTCGGCCGCCCGGTGATGACCATCCCCGGCTGCCCGCCCAACCCCTATAATTTCCTCGCCGTGGTTGTGCACTTCCTTACCTTCAACAAGCTGCCGGCCATGGATGGGAAGGGCAGGCCGCTGTTCGCTTACAGCCGTCTCATCCATGAGAACTGCGAGCGGCGGGCCCATTTCGACGCCGGGCGTTTTGCCCTCGAGTTCGGCGACGAGGGACACCGCAAGGGCTATTGCCTCTACAAGCTCGGCTGTAAAGGCCCCGAGACCTATGCCAACTGCCCGGCTGTGCTGTACGGCGATGTGGGCATGGCATCCTGGCCGGTGGGCACGGGGCACCCCTGCATCGGTTGCTCGGAACAGGGCATCGGCTTCTCCAAGCCCATCCATGCACTTGCCGACCTGAAGAACCAGTGGCCGCCGGTTGGCTATCCGCACGTCGCCGAAGAGCAGGGGACCGGCCCGAACCTCGGCGGAGTGGCCGCGGTTTCCGCCGCCGTGGGTGCCGCAGTTGGCGCCGGTGTTGTGCTGACCCAGAGGGCCGCCAAACAGGAGAATGATGCCAGCAACCGCGCTAAAAGCCAGGAGTAGCTGCAATGACCGTCAATCGCCGCGATTTCTTGCGCGGGGGGCTGGGTGGTGCGGCGGCCGTAACGGCTTGCTCCACCTTGGGCGTAGGCCCGGCCGAAGCGCGAGGCAATCTCACCGTTCCCGAGAACGCCATCGGATTCCTCTACGACTCGACCCTGTGTATCGGCTGCAAGGCTTGCCAGTCGGCCTGTAAGACCGCCAATGAGCTGCCGGTCGACGACAGCACCGGTATCGGTCTGTGGGACACGCCATTGGAGTTGTCCGGCAAGACCTATACCGTCATCAAGATTTACCAGAATGGTACCAGCAAGTATAAGGACAAGGTCGTAGACGGCTTCGCCCATATCAAAAGGCAATGCCTGCACTGCATCGATCCTTCTTGTGTCTCTGTCTGTCCGGTGCAGGCGATGCGAAAGGATCCTGTCACCGGCGTCGTCAGCTATAATGCCGACGCGTGCATCGGCTGCCGTTATTGCGTCATGTCCTGCCCGTTCAGCGTGCCGCAATTCCAGTACGACACGCCTTTTCCGCGCATCGCCAAGTGCCAGTTCTGCAAACACATTTTGGCTAAGGGCGGTATCCCGGCCTGTGCCGATCATTGCCCGACCGGCGCCACGCTGTTCGGGAGCTACAAGGCGCTAAGCGTTGAAATCGAGCGGCGGAAGGCCATGAAGCCTGGGCAACTCAATGAGTTCCCGCGCCGCACGGTCGATTCGGGCGACACGCACGAGCGGCCGGCCGCCGAATACACCGAGCAAGTATTCGGCGCCAAGGAAATGGGCGGAACGCAGGTGCGCTACCTCGCCGGCGTGCCGTTCGACAAGTTCGGCCTGCCAGTCGGCCTGCCGGACCAGTCCTACGCTTCGGTATCCGAGACCATGCAACAAACCCTCTACGGCGGCCTGATCGCTCCGGCGATCGTGCTGGCGGGACTGGCGGCCGCAGCTTGGCGCGGCGCGCGTGAACTTCATCGCGATGAGGACGGCCATGAATAATAAAAGCCCTGCCCTTGCCTTCGGACCGGTTGGCGGCCGCGTGATAGGCATGTTCACCGTCGTCCTGGCGGCGCTTGTTGGTGTCGCCGTTTATTTCCTCTACCAGCGCTTCGTCTACGGCCTCGGCGCGGTGACCAACATCAACAACGGTTATACCTGGGGTATCTGGGTGGTTTGGGATGTCGTTATCGCCACGGGCTTTGCCTGCGGCGGCTACGCCCTGGCTCTCGTCACCTACATCCTCAACCGGGGTGAATATCATCCGCTGGTGCGCTCGGCGCTGACAGCCTCGCTATTCGGCTATACGCTGGGCGGCATTTCGGTGCTAATCGATCTCGGGCGTTATTGGAATTTCTGGCACATCCTGTCGCCGGCCTATTTCAATACCGGTTCGGTGATGTTCGAGGTGGCGGCCTGTATTACGGCCTACATCCTGGTGATGTGGATCGAGTTCTCGCCAGTGGCGCTGGAGCATTACGGCTTCAAACGCACGCACAAGGTACTGAACAGCGTCATATTCCTGTTCATCGCTCTCGGCGTGCTGCTTCCCAGCATGCACCAAAGCTCGTTGGGTTCGTTGCTCGTCGTGATGGGCTTTCACATCCACCCGCTATGGCAGACGCCGCTCTTGCCGGTGCTATTCCTGCTCACCGCGCTGTGCATGGGCTTTGCCGTGGTTATTCTGGAGGCAACGCTTGCGGCGGTTGGCTTCAAGCGCGATATCCACGCGGAACTGCCCCTGCTGTCGAAGCTCGGCCAAATCATCGCTCTCGTGCTGGTGGTCTTCCTCGCCCTGCGGTTTGGCGACCTCGCCTGGCGGAATTCTTTGGAGGCGGTGTTCAGCTCCGGAACCCGCAGCCTGATGTTCGGGATCGAGACGTTGTTATTCGTCTACCCCGTCCTGGTGCTGATGCAACCGGGGAACCGCGTCCGCCTGTCGAAGCTGTTCCCCGCGGCGTTCAGCATGCTAGCCGGCGCGTCGCTCTATCGCATCGATGCCTTCCTCGTTGCTAACGAGCGCGGACCGGCATGGCATTACTTCCCATCCGCGCCGGAAACGCTAGTCACGATCGGTGTCATCGCCCTCGAGATTCTGGCGTACATCGTGTTCGTGAAAACATTCCCCATTTTGCCCGGCCGCGCCGCTGCGCAAGGCCGCTGAGCATCCCAAGGAGATTTGAGCTGTGTCGAAAAGAATTACCATTGACCCCATCACCCGTATCGAAGGCCATCTGCGGATAGATGCCGAAATCAACGATGGCAAAGTCACCAAGGCCTGGTCGTCCGGTCAGATGTGGCGCGGCGTCGAGCTTATCTTGCTCGGCCGCGACCCGCGCGACGCCTGGGCCATCACCCAGCGCATCTGCGGCGTATGCACCACCGTGCACGCCATTACCTCGGTGCGGGCGGTCGAGAACGCGCTGAATCTTGAAGTGCCGCTGAACGCCCAGTTCATCCGCAATATGATCAGCTCGGCGCATGCCATCCACGATCACATGGTGCACTTCTACCACCTGTCCGCGCTCGATTTCGTGGATGTGGTCTCGGCCTTGAAGGCCGATCCCGTGAAAGCGGCGGCGTGGATTCAGCAATACAGCGACTGGCCGATGAACTCGAAAGAGGTCATGACCCAAACCCTCGAAAGACTGAAGAGCTTCGTCGGCACAGGCCAGCTTGGGCCATTCACCAACGGCTATTGGGGCCATCCGGCCATGAAGCTGACGCCGGAAATCAATCTTGTGGCGGTGGCGCATTATCTCCAGGCGCTGGAAGTACAGCGGCAGGCCA
This sequence comes from Rhodomicrobium sp., assembly GCA_052145435.1. Lineage (GTDB taxonomy): Bacteria > Pseudomonadota > Alphaproteobacteria > Rhizobiales > Rhodomicrobiaceae > Rhodomicrobium. The sequence goes on from JBKQOR010000153.1 coordinate 4,812, forward strand.
ACAAGATCGTCACCATTCTCGGCTCCAAGACGCCGCATATTCAGAACCTGGCGGTGGGCGGCGTGTCGAATCCCATCTCGTTGGACAGCCAGTCAGTTCTGACTGTCGACCGGCTCATGGAGATCAAGACGCAAATCGACAAGCTCGCCGACTTTGTCAACAAGGTCTACCTGATCGACGTGGCGGCCGTTGGCGCGGTGTACGCGGACTGGACCGGCTACGGCAAGGGCATTACCAACTATCTCTCGGCTCCTGACTTCCCAACGGATACCAGAGGCACGCAGTTCATGTATCCCGGCGGCTATATCCCCGGCGGCGATCTGACGAAATACCAGCCGATCAAGAGCTTCGGCGACGACTTCCTCGGCAAGGGCGTCGAGGAGTCCGTGAAGCACTCCTGGTACACCTACAGCAAACCCGGTCCGCTGCATCCTTACAAGGGCGAGACCACTCCGAACTACACCGACTTCCAGGATGACGGCAAATATTCCTGGCTTAAGTCGCCGACCTTCTACGGCAAGCGCGCACAGGTTGGACCGCTCGCCGGCGTGCTGAATGCCGTCGCGGCGGGGCATAAGCCGACCATCGACATAGCCACCAAGGTACTCGCCACTGTGTCGGCGCTGGCAGGCACCAAGGTGGAGCTGGCGGCGCTGCATTCGACCATCGGCCGTCACGCCGCCCGCGCCGTGCGCTGCGCCGCGATGATCGACATCCTGCAGCAGAACTGGCAGATGCTGGTGGACAATATCGGCAGGGGCGACGTGGCGACCTTCAACAAGCCTCACTTCCCGAAGGGCGAGATCATGGGCTTCGGCTTCCACGAGGCGCCGCGCGGCATCCTCTCCCATTGGACTGTGATCCGCGACGGCAAGATTGCCAATTATCAATGCGTGGTGCCGTCCACCTGGAATGCGAGCCCGCGCGCCGAGGACGACGAGGCCGGTCCGTACGAGGCGTCGCTCGTCGGCACTCCAGTGGCGGATCCCGAACAGCCGCTGGAGCTGCTACGCACCATTCACTCGTTCGATCCGTGCCTCTCCTGCGCCGTGCATGTTTACGACGAAACGGGACAAGCCGTTAAGGTGAGGGCGGTCTAACATAACGGGGGGGAGGTTCCCCCTCACCCCAGCCCTCTTTAGAAACGGCTCTGGAGAGGCTCTTATCAGGTGAGGCATAATGCGCGCGGTAGTGCTTGGAGTGGGCAACATTCTGCTCTCTGACGAGGGAATCGGTGTCCATGCGGTCAATGCGCTTGCCGCGCGTTACGATTTGCCGCCTGAGGTCGAGGTCATCGATGGCGGGACCTCCGCGATGGACTGTCTCGACCGGATTGCGAGCTCCGATCTTCTCTTGATCGCAGACTGTGTGCGGAGCGGGCGGGAGCCTGGCAGCCTGACGCGGCTCGGAGATAGCGAAATCAAGGCGTTTTTCAGGACAAAGATTTCGCCGCATCAAGTTGGCCTGTCCGATGTCTTGGCTACTTTAGCCTTGCACGGCTTGGCGCCAGCGCGCACGGTGCTCATTGGCGCCGAGCCGAAATCCTTAGCACTTGGGCTTGAGCTGACGCCCGAGCTTGCAGCCAAGCTGGCCGCCATGGTAGACGCCCTCGCCGCCGAGTTATCAGCTGCGGGGCTAAGGCTTGAACCTCGCGGGGCCGCCGCCGGATAGGAGAATACTAACGTATGTGCATCGGCATTCCCATGCGCGTTATTGAGAGCGACGGTTTCACGGCCTTGTGCGAAGGCCGCGGCGAGCAGCGGCGCGTGAACCTCATGCTGCTTGACGAGGCGCCTCCGGGCGGGTGGGTGCTAATTCACCTAGGCAACGCTGTGCGCGTTCTCGAAGAGGAGGAAGCATCGCAAATCAACGAGGCGCTCGACGCGCTCACCGCTGCGCTTAATGGCGAGCGGGTGGATTTGTATTTCGCCGATCTTAAACGCCACTGACAAGGCTCGCCTCAGGGGCAGGCCGGCGCCCCGGTTTTCCGCCTTTCTTGTCTGCATTCAGAATACGAAATCGGTCGCGGCGAACTAACCAAAAGCATTTTCGCTTACTGTCTGTAGTGGTGACTTGATTTCTAAGGGATTGTTCTTCTTAGCGAATCAAGGCTAACCACAAATGCTCCAGATGAGACCATCTCATCTCAAAGTGCCGAGTAGGCCAAGGCACTTTTACCCGGAGCGTGCGACGCTCAAATCCGGTGGTAGAGGATGCGCGCGCACTGTGCCCGGCCCTGGAACGTCCACGAGGGCCGTTGACCCCAGCATTGAAGCCCACAGAACGGCTTCAGGGCCGGAAACGTCGAAAAGGGCAAGCGGATCTGGCATAACGCACTTATCAAAGCTTGGTGATGCGCTTTCGCTTCCGCGGTCTTAGATATTAAATGTTGCCGTCGAAAATAATTGCGAAACGGCAGGAGCGCAAAAATGCCTTCAGATCAAGTGCGGCTCAGCAGCATGGCTCATGGCGGAGGCTGCGGCTGCAAATTATCGCCCGCCGTTTTGTCGGCTCTTCTGGCCGGCATGCCAAAGTCCAACGCGTTCAAGCAACTACTTGTGGGAACCGAGACGGGCGATGACGCGGCTGTCTGGCAAATCGACGATAAGACTTGCATCATTGCCACGACTGACTTCTTCACCCCCATGGTGGACGACCCCCGCGATTTTGGCAGGATCGCAGCGACGAACGCCATCTCCGACGTTTACGCCATGGGCGGAAAGCCGGTCTTCGCGCTCGCGATCCTTGGCATGCCGCTCGGCAAGATCGCGCCTGAGACCGTTCGGGAAATCCTGGAGGGCGGCCGCGAAGTCTGCGATGCGGCAGGTATACCCGTGGCGGGCGGCCATTCCATCGATACGCCCGAACCGATCTATGGTCTCGCGGTGAACGGGCTTTGCGCGCCCTCCGAACTTCGGCGGAACTGCGATGCCAAGATGGGCGATATCCTCATCTTGACGAAGCCGGTGGGCGTAGGACTCTATTCGGCAGCCTTCAAGAAAGACGCGCTCACACAGGCGGACTACGCGGACATGATCGCGACCATGACACGGCTCAATAAAGTTGGGGCTGAGCTTGCTCAGTATACGGCCGTGCATGCCATGACGGATGTCACCGGTTTCGGCGTGCTGGGTCATGGGCTTGAAATGGCGCGCGGCTCGGGGCTGAAGCTCGCGATTCGGGGCGATGATCTTCCGCTTTTGCCAAGGGCAGAAGAACTGGCAAGAGACGGTTTCGTAACGGGAGCGTCCGGGAGGAACTGGGAGAGCTACGGGGACGAGGTGGCGCTCCCGTCCGATTACCCGCTATGGCGGCGGCACATTCTCACCGACCCGCAGACGAGCGGCGGTCTTCTTGTGGCTTGCTCGCCAGGCCACGCAGATAGTCTCCTGGAAACGATACAAGCAGCTGGATACGCAGAGGCAAGCATCATCGGCGAGATGTCGCAGGGCTCTGGCGTAGCAGTGCTTTAATGGCATCGGCAAGCCATTTAGATGCGCGCCCGAATGCTGGTCGCGGCGCAATGGTTTTGGGCCTGTCGCCGCGGCGGCCTCGCCCGGCCGTTTGAAGACCGGAAGTTCAGCTTAGCAAAGCTTTACGAGGCCCAGCGATAAAGCCGGGCGATCGGGCCGTCCCCTTCGGCGAGCTTGGTCTCGCGCCGGAGCAGCGCATCCAGGCCGAGGCTGCGGCCAGCGGCGTAGATGTAAAACATCCAGCAGATGACGATTATGAAAATGAACTCCCACGGCCATTCGTTCGGATGCGTGTAAAGGCCGAAATAGAGCTGAGCGGCGTAGACCATTCCGAGCGCGGCGAATGCGCGAACGCCAAACCCTAGAATGAAGGCGGAGGCCATACCAATTTCACACAGGAAAGCGACAAGGTTTACTAAGGTGATATTCGGCAAAAGGACCGACGTCACGAGTGTTTTTTGCACGTCGAATGCCGCATATTTCGCCTCCTGCTCGAGCCAATATTGAAACCCGCCTGAAGGGATCGGCAGCTTCCAAAGACAGCCTTCGAACCACATTGCCCCTATGGCTGCGCGGGCGAGCCAGGTCCCGGCGCTTGCTTGAGTACGCTGCTTGGGATCGGCCTGCCAATTGCGATAAGCGATATAGATGCTCGCGACGATGAGGCCCCAAAAAATTGCGACAAGCAGGTAGCGCCAGCCTCCAACGCCGAGATGCGAATCGGTTTCCCCGGTAAGAAAGAGCCAGGAATCGTAGAAGGGATTGACACGCATTATAATTCTCCGTTGCTTCTCAGCGGGCTAAGGTCGATGAGGGGCCATTGGTGGCAGATAGGCGTGTTGGAAGGGTATCGATCCTGAGGCTGCGGCGCAGGCCGCGCGAGAATGCGTCGATGGACATTGAAAGAGCCGCGACGGCAATAAGCAGGAAGGCAGCGGTGTCCAGCCTTAATTCGGAAATCGCGGCATCGACGTAGTAGCCAAGCGTGCGGACGCCGAGAATTCCGAAAATCGCGCTTTCTCGAAGAATGACTTCCCAGCGGTAAAGCATGTAGGCCAGAAACTGACCGTAGAGCCTCGGCGTGGTCTCGAAGAAATAGAGGTTCGCCCCTTTCGTCGCATCCGCTCGAAAGCTAAGTTCGTCCGTCTGGCGTCCAAGGAGGTAGCCTGCAATCGCGCCGTTATGCAGCGTCAGCGCGATGATTGCGGGCAGCATCGATGGCCCCATGAGCTGCAAGAGCAGATAGGCCAGCATGTATTCCGGCGTCGAGCGCGCCACCACTAGGAGCGCGCGGCCTGCGTAATGCCCGGCCGTGCCGAGAAAGCGGCGCGAGACCAAGGGGTAAACGGCTAGGGCGAGAATCGCGGCCGCCACCAGCGCGATTTGCGCCAAAATCAACGTTTGCACGGCGCCGGGCAGAATTTCGCGCGTTATAATCGGCGACGCCCAAGAGCCAAGCGCACGCCATGTTTCCACGTCCGCCATGCTGCCATGGCGCAAGGGCGCGGGGATGATGTCATGGCCGAAGCGAGCAAGATTGCTCCAACTCGAGCTGCTGCCTGTCGCCCGTGGAAGCACAAGCAGGCTTGCTATGATGAGAAACGGCACGGTCGAGGGCCGGGCCCATATCCGCCGCGTTCCAATAAGCGCGTAAAAACATAAAAGCAGCGCGACGGCTTCCGGGTAATATCCCTGCTTGAAATAGGATTCGAGATGGAAGCCGATGGTTGGCAAACCCACGAAGCCAAGCACGAGCGTCGAGCGCATGCCGCATTCGAGCCTATAGAGCGTATAGGTCTTGAGTGCCCGAGCCACCACGGGCAGCCGCGCGAAGGCGAAGCGCGACACGGCGGATGTGCCGGACGGGAGCACGCGCTCGGCCGCGAGGTCCGCCTCTTCGATGATCTCTGCGAAGACTTTCGCGAAAAGTCCTGTGAAGGGCAGTGCTATGGCAAGGATTCCGGTTGCGGGTGATAGCCCGGTGATCTGAAGCAGAAAAAGCGCCCAGAACAGCTCGTGAATGGAGCGCAGGAAGGCTGCGGCGAGGCGGATAATCCGAAAGCGGTCAAAGACAAGCGCCATGGCGACACCGGCCGTTCCGCCAATCGCCACGCCCAGCACAGCGAAGGCGACCGTCCAAATCACGCTCCAAATTTCCACTGCGGAAAAGGCAGGAGACAGCGCGCCCCCTATCAGACGCTTGAACTCGGCTGCGGGATGGAGCGCGGTGATGGCGAGGTCCGCGAAATAGAGCGTCGCGAGCGCGATGAAGAAGAAAAAGAGGCTAGCGGACCGGTAGCTGAGGCGTTGAGGCGCTGCGGCGGCTCCTATCATACGAGTTCTCCCTCGAAATAGGGGAGAAGCCGCTCGTAGCTCAATCGCCTGGAAGGTTCATCCAGAACAATTCGGCCGCGCTCAATCAGGACGATCCGGTCCGTATTCTCCAGGGCGAGCCGGATGTCGTGGAGCGCGAAAATCTTCGTTTCGTGCCGCTCCGACAAGAGCCGGAGAACCTCGCCGGCCTGCAAGCGGTCGAGTGCGGAGACCGGCTCATCGCCGGCGACAATCGGCCGCCCATTATAGATCGCGCGCGCAACCGATGTGCGCTGCTGCTGTCCGCCGGACAATTCGCCCGCCTTTGCGAACAGCTTTTCGGACAGGCCGACGGCACTCAAGACACCCCTGATTGCATCGACTTCCCCGGCGGGTGGCCAGACGAGCGTCCGGAGATTGTAGAGCGTCGAATGCCGGTCGAGCCGGCCCATGAAGACGTTATGGAAGACCGGCAAATTGGCGACGAGCGCGCTCGCTTGCGGAATGAGCGCCACTCGATCCGCATAGGTCCGGTAAATGAGGTTGAGCAGTGTGGACTTGCCGGCGCCGGAGCGGCCCATGATGGCAACCCGCTCACCGGGCTCAATCTTCAGCGAGAAATTCTGCAGGACTGGCGATGCGCCATAACCAGCGTTCACGTCTTCCAGTGTAATCGCAGCGCCCATGGCGAGACGCTCTTAGTTAAGCTTGGTCGCAGCGGCGACCTCCTCGACAGGCTTATATTGCTCGTTCGAGGCTGGGATGAACTTCGAGCGGGCGAAAAAGCTCAGGATGTCCTTATCGTCAAGATCGAGGATGGCCTGCTTCACCTTGACCGCGAAGCCCGCGCCGAAAGTCTTGTCCACATCGCCGCGAATGGTAAATTGGTAATCCGGGAAGGTGGGCGTCTCCCATATCACGGACACCCTGCTCTCATCGACTTTGCCGGCTTTTTTCTCGGTCTCGTAGACGGTGTAATCCATCGCGCCGAGCTGATAAGCGCCGGACTGAACGAGCTGAAGCGTGCGGGAATGATCGCCTGAAAAACCAACGCGGCTGAACACGTCGTCCGGGGCTTTTCCAAGGTTTTTGCGGATGTAATACTCCGGCATCACGCGGCCGGAGGTAGAGGCTCGCGAACCGAAGGTGAAAGTCTTGCCCGCGATGCCCGCCGGAAAGTCCTTGGAGGGCGCGAGGCCCGTTTCCTTATTCGCGATAAAATACGATTTGAAGTTCACATCCTCCGCGCCTTGTGCGATGGCCTCAGACCCAGGCACGGCGCGGCGGGCCTGCAAGCCCGAATAGCCGCCGAACCATGCGAGCTGAACATCGTTATTGATGAACGCCGTAACCGCTGCTGGATAAGTTTTCACTGGGACATATTTTACGGGCACGCCGAGCTTGCCTTCGAGATACTTCGCAAAGCGGCTGAAGCGCTCGACAAGCCGGGTCTCGTCTTGATCGGGGATTGCAGTAAAAATGAAATCGGGCTTTTCGGCATAAGCCGGGATACCGGAAATTTGGCTGAGGACGGCAGCCGCTAAGAGAAACTTGACCATCACAGCACCTCAAAAAATTGGTTGCCCCCCAGTGTCAGGCGGGCTGCAGCCTGGGTCATCACACATTTTCCAGTTTGATGTCACTTCACCGTGAAAACTTATGCCACTGAATCTGTTTGCAGGTATGGAGTTAATGGCTCTGGCTGCGTAAAGCTGGGCCGGGAATGGCGGATGCATGCGCGCGCCAGAACGAAGAAAAGCCGTTGGCGCATAGCGCCGGCCGGGAAGCGAGGAAGGCCGGCAGGCTTATCGGCGCGCTTCAACCTAAATCCGGCAGTTGACGCTAGCCGCAGCGTCGTCCCAGCGCAGACTGGGACCGAGTAAACACTGCGCCATATCAATGGCTTCGGCCGCTGGGATTACTGGATTCCCGCCTGCGCGGGAATGACAATTAGCGGCAATGGAGCCTCACCCAGCGGGTGACAAACGGCCGGCAGCTACCGCGCTGTTTTGGTGTGAAGTTTCACTGCTGGAACGGGCGGGCTGCTTTTTTAGGTTCAAGCGCATGCAGGGCTCAAGTGTGAGCCGTTGGGAGACCCTGGCCCCGTTCGGGAACAACCCCGGTCCCGATAAAAACGCGGGCTTCGAGTTCGACCGGTCCGCCGTGGAAGCGGCTTTCGAGACGCGCCCGGAACGCATCGAGGATCCCGGTTTGGCGATCGCCGAAGCCGCGAAGTAACGCGGCCATGCCGGGCGCGAAGGCGATGCGATCCGCGAGCCAGCCAGATGAGGGTGCTTTAAACGCGGTTATCACCCGGTCAATGGCAACGCTGTTGAGCCCTGCTTTTTCGAACAGGGCTTGAAATACGTCCTGGTCTTGAAAGCGTAGTTGAGCGGGAAGCCTGCTTGAAGGCATTTCTCCGTGAATCGATGCAGCCGCGGCCCGAAGTTCTACCGCGAGTTCATAGGCGCCAGGCTCGGTCCATGTCACAAGCCCGACGCGGCCGCCCGGTTTCACGACCCGCCGCAATTCGGACAGCCCGGCCGCCGCGTCGGGAAACAGGATCACGCCGAACACCGAAAGCCCGGCGTCGAAGCTGCTGTCTGGCAGCGCAAGCCGTTGGCCGTCCATGACAAACGCGTCGAGCGCAAGCCCTTGCGCCTGCGCGCGCTCCTTCAGGCGGGCAACCATGCCTTCCGCTGCGTCGATCGCCGTGACGCTGTGCCCGCGCCTTGCAAGCTCCAGCGCGGCGCCGCCGGCGCCCGCGCCTGAATCGATCACGCGCGAACCCGGTTTCAAGGCAAGAGACTCGATAGCCTTCAACGCCAGCCCTTGCGTGAAGGGTTCAAACACCTCCACATACAAGGAAACGTGGCCGTCCCAGAGATCGGGCCGCTGGTCTGGCTGGAGATCGCCTATTATGGTCATGACCGGCGTTCCTGTAAGCTGCCGTTCGAGGAAAAACCTCTGCAGGTCACTATGACATTGGAAAGCGCAACTGTCTCCGCAACGCAAGAGCCGAAATCGTTTGCGTTAGGACTTGGCCTCACGAACGAGTGCAATCTTTCTTGCGGCTTCTGTTACCGGGACCCGTCCCGCACCGACCGGCTGACGTTCGATCAGGTCCGGCGAACCGTTGAAAGCGTTCCGCTGAGATCGATAAACCTCGGAACGGGCGAAAACGGCATGCACCCCGAGTTTGCTGCGATGCTCGCCTATCTTCGTCAGCAGCCGCTCAAGCTCACAATGACGTCGAACGGGTATTCCGTGCAAGTGCTGCCGGATGAAGACCTCGAAGCCTTCGACGAGATCGAATTCTCCCTCGATTACCCCAATGAGAAGGAGCAAGACGCTCAGCGCGGCGCCGGTAATTGGGCGCTGATCCATCAGCAGGCCGCGCGCTGCCGCAGCCTTGGCGTGCCCGTGACCCTTGTCGCCGTCATGATGCGCAGCAACTATGATCGTCTTGCTGAAATCGCTGCAATCGCAAAGACTTATGACGCGCCCTTGCGATTGAATGTGTATCAGGCCGTGCGGTCGGACACTTTTGCGCTGACCTATGATGAATACTGGACGGGCTTCGAGCTCTTATTCGGCAAGACGGACGTGCTCGCGATCGGCGAGCCGCTCGTCCGCGCGATGGCAGGCTTGCCGCCCCGGCAGGGCGGTTGCGGCGTCGCGACAATCCGGGTCACGCCGCGCGCCACGGTTCAGCCCTGCGTCTATTGGCCGGGGCAGGGTGCGGCTCTCGATCTGTTATTCACCGTAAAGGACGAAATCCTGCACACGGAAAGCTTCGAGGCGGCGCGCTCGCTGCCGGGGGCTTGCCAATCCTGCGAGTACCTTGCGGCCTGCCGCGGCGGCTGCGCCGGCAGACGGCGCCTGCTCGGCCAGCTCGCTGAGCCTGACCCCTATTGCCCGGTCATCAAAGGGGAAAAGCGCGCGCTCAACATTCGCCTCGCGGAAGGGCGGAATCTTGCAAAGTCAGACAGTGCTTGCACTACGGTCGTGATTGCACGATAGGGGGCAAGGCTAATTTCTAGATATATGCGTTGAGTGCCGGCAAGCGCGGCATCGACCCAGGCGAGAACGCCGCCGATTTGAGAGGTGTGCCCGCTGAAGCTGGGCAGCTCCCTGCCGGTAGTCACTTTTTTGTCTCTCCGCTAATTAGAACTTACTTTCTAGGTGCCTCACCAAAAATTGCTCAAACACCATCTTATTCACAAGTATGAATATTGTCATTAGTTGACTTGCGTGCTAGGGTATTGTGAATCCGGCCCCGACATGGGCCGCTTTGAAAGAACAAACCGATGGCGACGAAAGGCTGGCGGCAGGCTGTTTGCTCAACCCTTCGGAGCACGTGCGAAACTGCCAATTTAAGCGGGTTTCGCAGTAAAATTTGAGGAGGCATCATGGCTAGTGACGACATGTCGAAAACGGAGCAAAACGCCCTCGGTACCTCCAGCGGGAGTGGTTGCGAGAAGCCCGGCAAGCACGCAACACCGCTGCTCGACGAATTGGAGTCCGGCCCGTGGCCGAGCTTCGTGACTGGGCTCAAGCGCCTGCGCGATAATGAAGGCGCGTCCTACGCTCCGATGATGAACGATCTGCTCGGGCAGCTCGAGCACTCCTACGAGGAGCGGCTGGGCTTCTGGAAGGGCGGCACGGTTTCGGTTTTCGGCTATGGCGGCGGTATCATCCCGCGCTTTTCGGAAGTCGCAGACAAGTTCCCCGCGTCGAAGGAATTTCACACCCTGCGCGTTCAGCCGCCGGCGGGTTTCCACTATGACACCGATACGCTCCGCAAGCTTTGCGACATTTGGGAGAAGCATGGTTCGGGCCTGATCGCCTTCCACGGCCAGAGCGGCGACATCATGTTCCAGGGCTGTTCGACCGAGAACACCCAGAAGGCGTTCGACGAGTTGAACGAGATGGGCTTCGACCTGGGCGGCGCGGGCCCCGCCATGCGGACGTCGATGAGCTGCGTCGGTCACGCGCGTTGTGAAAAATCCTGCTTCGACGAGGTCAAGGCTCACCGCACGATTCTAAATTCGTTCCTGGACGAGATGCACCGGCCGGCTCTGCCCTACAAATTCAAGTTCAAGTTTTCGGGCTGTGGCAACGACTGCGTGAACGCCATTCACCGTTCCGACTTTGCCGTGATCGGCACGTGGCGCGACGCTATGAAGGTGAACCAGGACGAGGTGAAAGCCTACGTCGCCTCCCACGGCCGCAAATACACCATCGACAGCGTCATCGCGATGTGCCCGACGCGGGCGCTTAGCCTCAACGACGACGATACGATCGATGTCGACAACAAGTCCTGCGTGCGCTGCATGCACTGCATGAACGTCATGCCCAAGGCGCTGGCGCCGGGCGACGACAAGGGCGTTTCGATCCTGATCGGCGGCAAGCGCTCTCTCAAGGTCGGCGACCTGATGGGCACCATGATCGTCCCCTTCATGAAGCTCGAGACGGATGAGGATTATGAAAAACTCGTCGAGTTCGCCCGCAACCTCGTGGACTTCTTCGCCGAGAACGCGCTCGAGCACGAGCGGATCGGCGAGTGCCTCGATCGCATCGGCCTGCCGGCCTTCCTGGAGGCCATCGGGGTCGATCCCGATCCGAACATGGTGAACCACCCGCGCACGTCCAGCTACGTCCGCACGGACGACTTCACGGAGGAAGCCGAGAAGTACTTCGAGCGCAAGGCAAGACAAGCCGGGTTGCAAGTGGCGGCCGAGTAGGTCGGGAAGGCGGGAGCGGCAGCAGAGCTTAGGCTGCCGCCGCTCCCAGCTCCCGCACTCCGGTCCGTAACAAATTAATCCGCAGAGAATTCTTTTAATGACGACTACCGGTCCTGTCACCGGCGCAGGGAGGAAATGATGTTCACCGATAATCCGTTTGCTGCCTTGACCGATTTTTTTTCCCCGCTGGTCATGCAGGTCTACCTCGTGCTGATGTTACTTGCCGTGGCCGGCGGAACGCTGTTCGACGTGTCTCACAAGGGCAGCGCCAAGTTCTTCGCCCTGCGCAACGAAAAGTCACGGGCTGCCGCAACAAGGCCGCTTACCGCAGGAGAGAGTTTCTCACTGGCGGTCGAGACCATTGCGGAGGCTGCGGTTTCCGGCGAGTTCTGCAAATGGCCGAGGCGCGCGTCGCATCTACTGATGATGTACGGCTTCCTCCTTTACGTGGTAACGACCGTGGCGATGGTCTTTGGCTATCCCGGAGCCGCGCGCACTCCGGACATCCTCCCCGCTTTGTGGACCATCGGCGCATTGATGATACTCGCCGGCGGCTTGTGGTTTTTCTTCTTCCTGCGGGTAAACGTCGCTTTTGACGGTGCTTCGCCCTTTCATCTGGGGAGGGCCGACCTTTTTGTTGGTTCGCTGATAACGAGCGTCGCGTTCGGGCTTATCTGGCATTACCTGCAAACGGCGCATGCAAACCCGGCGGCGGCGTGGATATTGTTCGGCCTCTACATCTTTTTCACGACGCTACTTTTCGTTTCCGTTCCCTGGTCCAAATTCGCTCACATGTTTTTCAAGCCGGCGGTCGCGTTTCAGCGAAGGGTGGAGGAGGCAAACGGTTCCTCGGATCTTCCCAGCCCGTCTACTGAAAACTACATCGTTAGGAGCTGACCGCTATGCCTACTTACACCGACATGACGAGATGCGACGGCTGTGGCGAATGCGTCGATATCTGCCCGTCCGATATCATGCATATCGATAAGGTCTACCGCAGGTCCTACAACATCGAGCCCAATTTCTGCTGGGAGTGCTATTCCTGCGTGAAGGCATGCCCGCAGCATGCGATCGACGTTAGGGGCTACGCGGACTTCGCGCCGCTCGGGCACAAGGTGAGGGTGCTCCGGGAACCGGAAAAGGGATTGATCTCCTGGAAGATCAGGTACCGCGACGGGCGGATCAAGGAGTTTATGTTCCCGATCAGGACCACCCCCTGGGGTTCGGTCAAGGCGGCACAGGATTACGAGAAGCCGGACCTGAACGCTCTTAACTCGCAAATGCTCGCGCACGAGCCTGCGGCGCTCCACGTCGGCGCGCTTCCTGCACTCAAAGCAAAGGCTTAATGCCATGGGCAGAAGAACGAGGTACGTCGATTCGGACATCCTTATCATAGGCGGCGGCTTTGGCGGATGCGGGGCCGCCTACGAAGCGCGCTACTGGGGGCGGGACCTCAAGATCGTGATCGCGGAAAAGGCCAACATCGAGCGCAGCGGCGCGGTTGCGCAAGGCCTTTCCGCGATCAACTGCTACATGGGCATGCAGTGGGGCGAGAACCAGCCCGAAGACTTCGTCCGCTACGCCCGCGGCGACCTCATGGGTCTCGTGAGGGAGGACCTGGTCTACGACATCGCCCGGCACGTGGACTCCACGGTGCACAAGTTCGAGGAGTGGGGCCTGCCGATCATCAAGAACCCCGAGACCGGGCGGTATCTGAGAGAAGGCAGGTGGCAGATCATGATCCACGGCGAGAGCTACAAGCCGATCGCCGCGGAGGCAGCGAGGAAGTCCGCCACCGAGGTCTACAACAGGATCATGGTGACGCACCTCCTGATGGACGAGGCGCGGCCCAACCGCGTTGCGGGCGCCGTTGGCTTCAACGTCCGCACCGGGGATTTCTATGTCTTCAGGGCGAAGGCGGTCATCGTGGGCGCCGGCGGCGGCTCGCATATCTACCGGCCGAGGTCCGTTGGCGAAGGCATGGGACGAACCTGGTATGCGCCGTGGAGCACGGCTTCGGCATACGGCCTGCTGATCCCGGCGGGCGCCATAATGACACAGATGGAGAACAAGATCGTTCTCACCCGTTTCAAGGATGGCTACGGCCCGGTCGGCGCCTGGTTCCTGCTTCTGAAATCGCAAGCGACGAACGCCGCGGGAGAGTTCTACGAGAAGGACCGCTATCCCGAAATTAAAGAGCGCGTCGGCCACTACGTGGATATCCATCCGATGCCGACCTGCCTGCGCAATCATGCCATGCTGGAGGAGATCAAGGCCGGCAAGGGCCCCATCTACATGCATACGCAGCGTGTCCTCGACACCAAGGAGAAGGAGGAGATCGGCTGGGAGGATTTTCTCGACATGACGATCGGGCAGGCGGTGGTCTGGGCCTCGCAGAACATCGACCCCAAGGAAACGCCTTCCGAGTTGATAACCTCCGAGCCCTACATCATGGGCTCTCACGCTACGTGTTCCGGCGCCTGGGCAAGCGGGCCGGAGGACTGCGCGCCGGCGGAGTACCAATGGGGCTACAACCGCATGACGACGGTGGAGGGGCTCTTTGGCGCCGGCGACACGATAGGCGGTTCCGCGCACAAGTTCTCGGCGGGTTCGTTCACCGAAGGTAGGCTCGCGGCCAAGGCAGCCGTCAGGTACGTAATGAACCACGAAGCGGAAACGCCACAGGTTGATGACGGGCACATCAAGCGGCTTGAAGAAACCGTCTTTAAGCCCCTGGAAACCTATCGGGTTGGCAGAAACGAGATCGTCGCCGGAACCGTCGCGCCGGGCTACATCAGCCCTCTTCAGGGCCTTCAGAGGCTCGAAAAGATCATGGACGAGTACGTGGGCGGCTACAGCATGTTCTATGTCACGAGCGAAAACCTGCTCAACCGCGGCCTGGAGCATCTCGCTATACTCACGGAGGACTTCGAGCGCATTGGCGCCGAGGACCTGCACCAGCTGCAAAGGGCGTGGGAGCTTCAACACAGGATCCTGACCGCCGAGTCGGTGGCCAGGCACACGCTATTCAGGCAGGAAACCCGGTGGCCGGGTTATTATTACCGTGCCGATCATCCAAAGCTCGACGACAGCGAATGGCACTGCTTCACCGGTTCTCAATACGATTCGAAGACCGGTGAGTGGAAGATGTCGAAACTTCCCGTCCACCGCATTGTCGAGGGTTTCGAATTATTGCAAACATAACGCGTGGACAGCAAATGTCGAAGCTGCAACACCACATCCGATAGGCGGCCCAAGCGTTCTTTGTCGCGGGAAGCCCAGCGTATCATGCCGCTATTGTGCGGGAGGCGGCTTCGGCCTTCGGCGGCTTTCTGAACAGAAAGCCGAGAGTTCGAGGCCGCTCAAAACCAGCGTCCGCCTTTGCCAAGACGCCGCGTAACCGGCCCGCTAAATGCGATAGCCGGCATCCGCCGCGTTGAGACGGCCGGGCACTTGAACGAAGAAACTTTGGGTGGAAGACTGGGAGTTTGCCACACAAAGCTTCGATATCGTGATGCCTTAGCGTGGAGATCGACCCTTTGCCCCAGTACCAGATGAGGCAGACGAATATGGACGTTAAGCTGACGGCGGTGCACGCGCATGTTTTGGCTTGCAAAGCATGCCGGATTTGCTGATGGCCGGTGCGACGGCGGTACCGGCATCCCGCGCGCGCTGGGCTTTGGCCGTGCATGGCGGTGCCGGCAGCATAACGCGCGCCAATCTCACACCGGCAAAAGAAATCGTCTACCGCGATGCATTGCTTGGTGCCCTGGAACGCGGTTCGAAGGTGCTCGATGCGGGCGGCCCGGCCGTGGACGCAGTAGAGGCAGCGATCCGGGTCCTCGAAGACGACGCGTTGTTTAATGCTGGGCGGGGAGCCGTGTTCACGGCCTGCGGCCGCATCCAGCTGGATGCCGCCATCATGGACGGTACAACGCTAAGAGCAGGAGCGGTTGCGGGGGTGACCTGTATACGTAACCCTATCACATTGGCCCGGGCGGTCATGGAGCAGTCGCCGCACGTGATGCTAGCGGGCGAAGGCGCCTGCGAATTTGGCGCCAGGCTTGGCGTCGAGCGGGTTGAGCAGGCGTGGTTTTTTACGGAAAGGCGCTGGCAGGAGCTAAAACGCACGCTGCAAAAGGCCGGGCGGCCGGTCCCACCCCGGCCAGTTGGGGTACCGCCTGAGCCCGCCCGTCCGGCCTTTCCCCCGCTTTCCCCGGAAGATGCAAGCCGTGGCACCGTGGGTGCCGTGGCCCGCGACGTCCAAGGCGGGGTTGCGGCCGGGACCTCTACAGGCGGGACCACCGCAATGCTGCGGGGCCGGATCGGAGATTCCCCGCTCATTGGTGCAGGAACCTATGCCTCCGCCCGATCCTGTGCCGTTTCTGCCACCGGCATTGGGGAGTACTTCATCCGGCTGGCCGCCGCTCGCGATATCTGCGCGCTCGTTGAATACAAAGGCATGACGCTTACAGCCGCTGCTGAAGAGGTGGTTCAGAAGCGGCTGACGGCGCTCGGAGGCAGCGGCGGTGTCATCGCACTTACGCCGGACGGTCAGCTGGCCTGGAGTTTCAACTGTTCCGGCATGTACCGGGCGCGGCAGGAAGCTGGCAGCGAGCCGGTTGCCGCCATATTCAAAGATGAACCAGCTTGAATGCCGGCGCCGGCATCGGCATGCAAGCGTGCCGGCTTCATGATCGGAGGCCGGCGAAGCATCTCATGAACTTGTATTGCAAATTCACAGGTTCCAGTGGCGGGAAGGAATTGCGACAAATGCATTCCAAACCGGGCGCTTTAGTTTGGTATGAAGGCCGGCGCCGAAGCTTGGCTTACTACGGCGTAGCGGCATTGGAAAACCCAATTTCTGCCGGAATCGCGCCGGATGACATGGCTTTCTAAGCAAGGATCTCCGAGGTGAAACCCTCATGCCAAGAGTGACCTTTATCGACCGGTCGGGGATGCGGCACGATTTGGAGGCATGGAGCGGCGAAACGCTTCTCTCTGTCGCCCGCCGGTCCGGCATCGCAATTGAAGGCGCGTGCGGAGGTGCACTTTGTTGCGGAACATGTCACGTTATCGTCGCGCCTTCCGATTACGGGCGTCTGCCGGCACCGCGCAAGGACGAGGAAGAAATGCTCGATCTCGCATTCGGCGTTACAACGACCTCCCGGCTTGGATGCCAGATTGCGGTTTCGGACGGCCTCGATGGCCTGACGGTTAGCCTGCCGCCCGTTTTCGCCGGCTGACGCCTAATGGAACGCTATCCGGCTTAAGCGAAGACGCGGCCGGCATCGGAGGAAACGAGGGCAAGATGGCTCTGTGGATGACGATGTCGAATTGGACACCCAGCGATGTTGCCTGGGACCGCTTTGAGCCTTCGCTTGTGGACCCGGATATCGTGAAGCTGGTGAAGGCGGCCAGCATGGTCGAATACAATGCTAGGAATATGCAGCCTATCTCGGCAAAGTGTTCGCCGGCGATCGCGCCTTCCAGGCACTCGCTTTAGAGTGGGCCGAGTCGGAGGTCCAGCACGGCCAAACGCTCGGCCGGTGGGCGAAGCTCGCGGACCGGGATTTCGACCACGAAGGAACCTTCAAGCGATTTAAGGAGGGGTTCCACGTGCCCGTAGACGTCGAGCGCTCCGTTAGGGGCTCGCTCACGGGCGAATTGCTGGCACGTTGCGTCGTGGAGACGGGGACGAGTTCGCATTACACCGCAATTCGCGAGGCAACCCGGGAGCCAGTTCTGCGTGACCTGTTAGGACGTATCGCCGCAGATGAACTGCGCCATTACAAGGCGTTTTACGAGTTATCGAAGCGCTACCTTGAGAAGGAGCGCATTGGGCTGGCGGATCGCGTTCGTGTCGTCGCGGGCCGGGTTGGCGAATCCCAGGACGATGAACTCGCTTATTCTTACTACGCCGCGAACGGCGCTAAGGGGCCTTTCGACCGGAAACGTTACAACCGTGCTTATGCCCGGCGCGCCTATCCCCTATACCAGCCCTACCTTGTCGAGCGGATTTGCGCGATGCTGTTCAAACTCGTTGGGCTTCGCCCTCATAGCCGCCTCAATCGCTTTGTTGCGAGGCGCTTGCACGGTTTCATGCAATCGCAGGCAAGGCGGCTCGCGAAGCAGAACGCCTAGACCTTCCGCTTCGCATCGCCCGTCTTCGTGCATGCGCGCTAACTTGAGACCTGGCCGTTGCGAGAACCGGCCATCTTCAAGCGCAACGCCAATCGTCCTGTCCAGGTTGTGCCCGCTCGAAGAGCGGCGAAGCGGCGCAGCTGCACGGACGGGTGTTGCCGTGACTGTAAAGCTCCCTAGATATTGAACAGGGTACCCAAGAGCCGGGGCAAGGCAGGCTTGGGTGGGCGGCAACGGCTAAGCTTTCGCGGCCCGTTTTGCCAAGTTTTGCTGGCATTGAACGCACCTAAGCCTCGCGAAAACCTGGCGTGGCTGGAAAAAAGGCCGGCGTATCTTGGAGAGAGTCTCCGGCTTTAGCATATTCGTTAAGCCTTAGGTAACGAAGCTCAGTCCCCGGATAGTTGCCCGCGAAGGGGTGTCATTGTAGTGTGAAGCATCGCAAGTACGAGCGAGGACATGCTTTTCGAGTTACAGGGTAAGGCTAGTCCCAGGATGGCGATGAGGCACGAGCCGCGCCAGGGCGGCCCTGCCGCTTTCGAATGGGCCGCCGCAGTGGGCTTGCTGTATTTCCTAGCAGCCTGGCTGACCCTGCCGCTCACGACAACGGAGGGCCTTGCGCAATTTTGGCCGGCCTCGGGCGTGGCGGTCGGGGCGCTGCTCGTTCTTGGCAGGAGCGCGCGCGTTCCCATCCTAGTAGCCGTTGCCACCGCAAGCTTTGTAGCGAACGGGCTCGATGGCCGCAGCGGCGTCGCATCTTTTGCGTTCGCGCTCGGCAACACCGGCGAGGCTTTGCTGGTGACGGCGCTGATTGAACGCTGGTTCGCGGGTCCTTTCGTGCTCGACCGGCTGGCGGCCGTGCTCGGGCTTTTCGCCGCCGCCGCCATCGGCACTGCTGTCTGGGAGGCGGCCACCGCGCTATTGCTTACACTCGCCAGTCAGCCGGAGGCCACCTTCGTATTGCTGTGGGGCAGGCTCGTATGGTCGAACATAGCCGGTATCGTCATGGTGGCGCCGTTGCTGCTTGGGGTCGCTGCGGCGGTGCGCAGCCCGCCGCCATGGCGCGAGCTTGCCGAAGGAACTGGCGTGCTTTTATTGCACGCGCTCATCACGATGCATGCTTTCGGCCTCCTTTTGGGGGAGTATGGCCATTGGATGCTAATGGTTCCGCTTACGTCGCAGCTGCCTCTTCTCCTATGGCTTGCGCTTCGCTGCGGCCCGCTTTTCGCTGCGGGAGGAACTCTGGGTCTCGGGATTTCGACCCTCGGATCGATTCTAAGCGGGCACGACCGCTACGCCGGCACTGCGTTTACCTTGACCGACCGGGTGCTCGCAGCGCAATACGCCATGCTTGCCATGTCATTCGTGGCCCTGGCCATTGCGGCTCTCATCGCAGAGCGCAGAAATGCCGAGCTGGCCGCCCGCGGGAACGAGGCGCGTCTCAAGCTCAGCATCGATGCCGGAAAGCTTGGCACTTGGGAGCTCGACCCGGAAAGCGGCGCGTTCGAAGCATCGTTGAGGGCGAGGCATTGTTTCGGGCTGCCATACAACCTACCGGTATCGCTCGACGCTGTTTCTAGCACCTTGCATCCGGCCGACCGTCAACTGTGCCTGGCGCAGTTCCGTCAGATGATTGCGGAGGGCGGGGATCTCGACGGGGAGTTCAGGGCAGTTTGGGCGGACGGGAGCGTGCATTGGCTGCACGTCATGGGACGCGCGGCCTGTGCCGGCTCTGGCGGGGCCCGGCGGCTCGCCGGCGCCGTGCGCGATATCACCGAGCAGAAGTCGATGGCGGCGTTGAAGGAAAGCGCCGGGCAGATGCGCCTGTTCGTCGAGCAGGCACCGGTGGCGATCGCCATGTTCGACACCGGGATGAGGTATCTCGCGGCGAGCCAACGCTGGATAAAAAATTACAAGCTCAATCATCGGGGACTTATCGGCCGGTCGCATTACGAGTTGTTTCCCGATTTCCCGCAGAGGTGGCATGACGTGCAGCGCCGGGCGATGGCCGGCGAGGTGATCGGCGGCGATGGTGATCCCGTCATGGAGCCCGGGGGACAGACGCACTGGCTCCGCTGGGAGGTGAGGCCATGGCGGGCCGCGAACGGGAGCATCGGCGGCATAGTCATTTTCACCGAGGATGTGACTGCACGTGTCGAGGCAGAGCGAGCGCTGCGGGAGAGCCGCGAAGATCTGAATCGCGCACAAGCCGTCGCCCGCACCGGCAGCTGGCGGCTCAATTTGATCAGCAACGAGCTGAGCTGGTCTGCAGAAACGTACCGGATGTTCGGCATAGCTGAGGGGACGGCGCTCACCTATGAGAGCTTCCTTGGCGCGGTTCATCCCGATGACCGGGATTATGTGGATCGTAAGTGGGCCGCCGCTCTTGCGGGTGCTCCCTACGATATAGAGCACCGAATCGTCGTAAAAAACAAAACAAAATGGGTCCGCGAACGGGCCGAGCTTGAATTCGACGCTGGCGGCAAGCTGCTCGGCGGATTCGGCACCGTCCAGGATATTTCCGATAGGAAGTTAGCGGAAGATGAGGTTCTCCGGCTGCAGCGGCTCATGCAGCTCATGGGCGAGCGGGCGGCTGACGCCATTTTCCTTACCGACGAAGAGGGCCGCATCACCTATGCCAATCCGGAGGCGGGGCGCACCTTCGGGTTCGAGCAAGGGGAGATGCTGGGCCATGGGCTCCACGACCTGCTCCACCACCATTATGCAGACGGTAGGGTGTACCCGGCGGACGATTGTCCAATGTCCAAGATCCAGAAAACGGGCGCAACGGTGCGAAATCACGAGGATGTTTTCTTTCGCAAAGACGGTTCGCCGATCGAAGTGTCGTGCTCCTACGCGCCGCTGGACCAGGAAGCAGGCAGCAACGGCGGGGTGTATGTCGCGCGGGACATCAGCGCGCAGAAAACCGCGCAGGCCGCGCTGCGCGAGAGCGAGGAGAGGCTGCGCCTCTCGAACGAAGCCGCAGGCATCGGCACCTTCACCGTCGATCTCAAAAGCAATCGCGCGCTCTACTCGCCGGAGCTCGCTGCCATGCTTGGGTTTTCGGAGATCACGTCAACCGCTATCGAGAATGCGTTCGCTCGGGTGCACAGGGACGATGTTCCGAGGGTGCGGGCACAGTACGAAGCGGGTCTCCGCGGAGCGGGCGGCGGTCAAATAAGAATGGATTTCCGCTTCGTGCGTCCTGGCGGCGAGGTCCGCTGGATGACGTGGAACGGACGTGTGGACTTCAGAAACGAACCCGGCGGCCGCGTGCCCTTCCGGATCGTAGGCGCCTGCTTGGATATTACCGAGCGCAAGCGGGCGGAGGAAGCCACCGCGCAACTCGCCGCCATCGTGACCTCTTCTTCGGATGCCATCTTCGGCAAGACATTGGATGGAACGGTAACGAGCTGGAACGAGGGTGCGGAGCGCTTATTCGGCTACACAGCCCCGGAGATGCTTGGCCGGTCCATCCGCCGCTTCATTCCCGCCGCGCGGCAGCGCGAGGAAGATGAGATTCTCGCGCGCGCGGCAGGCGGAGGGGACCTTGAGAATTACGAAACTGTGCGGCTGCACAAGAGCGGCCGGCCGGTAGAGGTTTCAATCAGTGCTTCGCCTATACGCAACCCGGCCGGTAAGATCACTGGAGTCTCCGCAATCGTTCGCGACATCACGGAGCGCAAACGGCATGACGAGAAGGTTCAGCTCTTGCTGCGCGAGGTCAATCACCGGTCCAAGAACATGCTCGCGCTGGTCCAGGCGATCGCGTCGCGGACGGCGGCGCCCGATCACGGCGAGTTCATGAAACGCTTCTCAGACCGCCTCTCGGCGCTCGCTGCGAGCCAGGACTTGCTCGTCAGCAGCGGCTGGCAAGGCGTCGAGATCGGCGCGCTGGCGCGGTCCCAGCTTTCCCATTTCGAGGGGTTGATCGATGACAGGATCAGGCTGTTTGGGCCGCCCTTGAAGCTATCGGCTTCGGCGGCGCAAGCCATCGGCATGGCGGTGCACGAACTGGCGACCAACGCCGGCAAATACGGTGCGCTTTCCTGCGCCGCCGGCGTCATCGAAATCGAATGGCGGCTGGGCCGCGGGGAGGCGGGCACAGAGCGGCTGAAGGTGACTTGGACCGAGCATGGCGGTCCCGCGGTATCGAAGCCCACGCGCCCCGGCTTCGGCACGACCGTGATCGAGGTTATACCACGCATGGAGCTCGATGCCGATGTCGAGCTGGACTATACGCCGGAGGGTGTGCGCTGGTGCCTCGACTGTCCGGCAGACAGAGCTTTAGAAATCCTAGGCGGCGGCGCGGGGGCCGCGAAGCCACAAGGATAAGGGGGAAGCTATGGGTAAGCGCATCCTGATTGTGGAGGACAATGCTTTGCTAGCACTCGAGCTTGGGCAGGGCCTTGAACATGCAGGCTTCGAGACCGTTGGACCGGCGACGTCCGTGGAGCAGGCGCTGTCGCTTCTCGATACGCGCGGCTGCGATGCGGCCGTGCTCGACATCAACTTACGCGGCGGAACCTCGGAGCCGGTTGCGCATGGACTGAAGGCCAGGTCCATACCGTTTGTTACGATTACAGGCTACGCGCAAGGGCAGCTCCCGGCGGTTTTCGAAGGGGTGCCGAACTTCACCAAGCCCGTCAGGCTACCGCTTGTGGCCGCCGAGCTGCGCCGCCGGCTCGGTCTAGCTGCCGATTGATGGCAGCGGCGGGCAACATATTTGCCGGACTGCCAGCGCCGCCCTTCTTCGGGAGCGAGCAGGCGGCTGAGCTTTTGACCCGGCCGGCCTTCAAGATCGAGCGCATCGTCTCGACCGGGCAGGCGAGCCCGCCAGGCTTCTGGTACGATCAGCCCGGCGACGAGTGGGTGATCTTGCTGTCGGGGGCGGCGCGCCTGCGCTTCGAAGGCGAGGCCGATGCCCGGCCGCTTGGCCCCGGCGATTACCTCTTCATCCCCGCCCATACGCGCCACCGCGTCGATTGGACGAGTCCAGACGAAGCAACGGTCTGGCTCGCGGTGCATTATTCCAGTTCGCCGCCGGCGCTTTGATGCCGGACCGGGATAAGTTTTCATGGCAGGTCGCGTGCTCCGATGGCAGTCCTTTACGCGGCTAAGCTAGGAGAAAACGCCTTGCTAAAGCGTTAAGCGCTGTAAGTTATCGATAATACGCGAGAAAGTGAAGTCCGGCGACCCGCCGCGAGAAGGCGCAGTTGCGCTGACAGGGTTAATTTCGAAGTGCAAATATATTTAACGGACTTTTTGGAATCTACTTTTGGGGGTGAAATCGCGAAAAATCACGCATTTTGCGGCGGGTAGATATTCAATTCGGCCCCCGTTTACCGTTCCGGCGTTAACCACGCTCCGGTGCTACGAAAAGAGCCCGTGGAAAAGCGGCTTTCGGCCTGCAAGGTGATGGTCTGCCTCATTGGGCCGGGCTGGCTCGATGCACGCAACGAGGGTGGCGCCCGCCGGCTCGACGATCTGAAGGATTGGGTGCGCCTTGAAATTGAACGTGCCTTAGCCCGCGGCCTCACCGTAATCCCCGTGCTGGTCGAAGGTGCTTACATGCCGAAGGCTGAGGACCTGCCGGACACATTGAAGCCGCTCGTAGACCGGCACGCGGTGTCCATCACAACCAACAGCTTTCGGAGCGGTATGGCTGGCCTAACTCGCGATATCCGCGCGATCGCGGGCGGCGCACCGTGGCGTTGGATTGGGGCAGGTGCAGGAGCCTCGGCGCTTGCCGCGGCCGCGGTCTTGGCTTTGTCGCCTCACGATGCGATGCCAACGCCCACCCCGCTCCCGCGGGAAACACCCGGCTCTAAAGCAGGCGACGCGCCCGGCGATGAAAAGGTCGAAATCGTCGTGCAGGATGTCGGTCCCCTTCCGGAGCCGGGGCTGAATACTCCTGCGGAGCAGAGTCGCAAACTAGAGAAGTGGCAGCTTTTTATGAATGGCGAGTTTCACTCTAAGATGCAAGATCACGACCATGCAATCGCCGATTTCACGAAAGCCATAGAACTCGACCCGAATTACGCAGAGGCCTACCAAAAACGCGGCGACGCTTACAAAGCCAAGGGAAATACCCTCCGGGCCTCAGCTGATTACAAGCGGGCGAAGGAGCTGGGATACAAGTAATAGAGTCCTCCTCACGGTTTCGCGCTCGTGCGGCACGGAGGCTGGCCGCGATTGGGAGCGAGGGGAAAGCGCAGTTTTCGGGCGCTTCGCGGGTGAAGACTTTTGAACGCCGCACATGTTATGATTGTATTCGTTCGAAATCGCCGGGGCTATCGCCGCCATGACACGCACTTACACATTCGTTTTTCAGGCCGAGCCCGAGGGCGGCTTTACTGTGACGTGTCCAGCCCTGCCAGGTCTGGTGACCTATGGCGAGACGCTGAGCGAGGCGCGGGAAATGGCGCGCGACGCGGCGGAAGGGCTGATCGAGCTTATGCTCGAAAAGGAAGGCCGCGTGCCGGAAAGCGATGCGGAGGAGGCAATTCCGCGCTACACGCGCCTCGCGCATACGCTGCAGGACGAGAATGGAGCCAAGCCTATCCTTGAGCTGCTAAGTGCGAGAATCGGCGAGAAGGTGTGAGCCGGCTGCCGGGCCTCAAGCCGCGGCAGGTCATCGCCGCTTTGGAGCGAGCGGGTTTTGCGGTCGCGCGTATCGCCGGCAGCCACTATCAAATGTTCAATGAGCAGTCGCGCCGCTACGTGACCGTGCCGTACAATAACCGCGACCTTCCGAAAGGAACGCTGGCGGCAATCGTCCAGCAAGCGGGGCTGACGAGGGATGAGTTCCTAAATTTGCTTTGAGCTACGATGCCCAGCCAGGACAGCTTCGGGATTAGCTGCTCTGCGGCTACGCTCTCGCTGCCCATCGATCTTCAACAGGAGAAACGAAGCCTTCGCGTTGCAGCCATTTGGGGCAAATCCGCTGGATCGCTTCAACGCACTGACCGGGCGCCACGCCCCTCATCCTGTCCTTTTCCCCATGGGAGAAGGGACGCCCGAATAGGTCGCCGTGCGTGCAACGGCGTACCCTCTCCCCTTGCGGGAGAGGGACAGGGTGAGGGGTGAGCCACGCATGATTCGGGTTGATATGTGACGTTGGTAGCTGTGAGGAAACATCGAAGTAATCAAGTTCCGGGATCCTGCCGGTGGACTAAGCCGCGCGCAGGATCGAGCGGCCGGCGTAAACCGCGATATCGCCCAGCTCCTCCTCGATGCGGATGAGCTGGTTGTATTTGGCGACGCGGTCTGAGCGCGAGAGCGAGCCGGTCTTGATCTGCCCTGCATTGGTCGCGACAGCGATATCGGCGATGGTCGAGTCCTCGGTCTCGCCGGAGCGGTGCGAGATCACGCATTTGAACGCGGCGCGATGGGCCATGTCCACGGTATCGAGCGTTTCGGAGAGCGAGCCGATCTGGTTGACTTTGATGAGGATGCCGTTAGCGGAGCGCTCGGCGATGCCTCGGGCGAGCCGCTTGGGGTTGGTGACGAACAGATCGTCGCCGATGAGATTGATCTTGCCGCCGAGCGCCTCCGTCATCGCGCGCCAGCCCTCCCAATCGTCCTCCGCCATGCCATCCTCAACGGAAATAATGGGATAGCGCGCGACGAGATCGGCGTAGAGCGCAACCATCTCCTCGGAGCCGAGGCTCTTGCCTTCGCCCTTCAGCTCGTATTTGCCGTTCTTGTAGAACTCGGTGGAGGCGGGGTCGAGCGTGATCGCCACATCCTCACCGGGCTTGTAGCCAGCCTTCTCGATGGCGCGCACCACGAACGACAGAGCCTCGTCCGCCGATTTCAAGTTCGGCGCGAAGCCGCCCTCGTCGCCGACATTGGTGTTATGGCCACCATCTTTGAGCAGCTTTTTCAGCGTGTGAAAGATCTCCGAGCCCCAGCGGACGGCTTCGGCGAGCGTGGGCGCGCCGAGCGGGCAGATCATAAACTCTTGAAAGTCTATCGGGTTATCGGCGTGCGCGCCGCCATTGACGATGTTCATCATGGGCACCGGCATGACGCGCGCGTTCACCCCGCCGAGATAGCGGTAGAGCGGCAGGCCAACCGCCTGGCTCGCGGCCTTGGCGGTTGCGAGCGACACGCCGAGGATGGCGTTGGCGCCGAGCCGCCCCTTGTTCTCGGTGCCGTCCAGCATCAGAAGCGTGTTGTCGATGCGGCGCTGATCGTCGGCATCCATGCCTTGCAGCGCGTCGAAAATCTCGCCATTGACGGCCTCGACGGCGGCGAGCACGCCCTTGCCGAGATAGCGCTCGCCGCCATCGCGCTTCTCGATGGCCTCATGCGCGCCCGTGGAGGCGCCCGAGGGCACGCCCGCGCGGCCCTCGGAGCCGTCTTCGAGCACAACGTCGACCTCGACGGTGGGGTTGCCGCGGCTGTCGAGAATTTCGCGGCCGATGATGTCAACGATAGCGGTCATGAGGGTACCTCGCCAAAGGACAGGGATAAATGGGAGAGCAAGAGCTTCTTAAAGGACTCGCGCCGCCGGGCCAAGAGGCTTAAATCGGAAGACATGAGTTTGACACCGGAAGAAACGGCAAAAGCGCTGGTTTTGCTCTCCGGGGGGCAGGATTCCGCGGTCTGCCTGGCCTGGGCGCTGACACGCTACGGCCATGTGGAGACGCTGGGGTTCTTTTACGGGCAGCGTCATAGCGTGGAGCTCGATTGCCGGCCTAAGCTACGGGACGCGCTCGCCCAAGCTTTTCCCTGTTGGCAAGCGCGGCTCGGCCCCGATCATACGCTCGATCTTTCCGTGCTTGGCGAGGTGAGCGATACCGCGCTGACGGGCGAGGCCGTAATCGCGCTCGGCGCGAACGGCCTGCCCAACACCTTCGTTCCAGGGCGCAATCTCCTGTTCTTCACGCTAGGCGCAGCGCTGGCCTACCGCCGCGGCATCCGCGATCTCGTAGGCGGCATGTGCCAGACCGATTATTCGGGCTATCCGGATTGCCGCAACGAAACCCTTGCCCAACTCAACCACGCCATCAACCTCGGCACGGCTGAGCGCTTCCAAATCCTCACTCCGCTCATGTGGCGCACCAAAGCCGAGACGTGGGCGCTGACCCATGCGCTCGGCGGCGAGGCGCTTGTGGACATCGTCGCGGAGCACACCCACACCTGCTACTTGGGCGACCGCGTGCACCGGCACGATTGGGGCTATGGCTGCGGCGCCTGCCCGGCCTGCAATCTGCGCGAGAAGGGCTTCCGGGAGTGGCGGCGAACGGCGGCAGCACCAACTTAAGAGCATGTACACCGTCAAAGAAATCTACACGACTCTCCAGGGCGAGGGCGCGCAAACGGGCCGCGCCGCTGTGTTCTTGCGCTTTGCGGGCTGCAATTTGTGGAGCGGGCTCGAACGGGGCCGGGCCGATGCTGTATGCCGGTTTTGCGATACGGATTTTGTAGGCGCCGATGGGCCGGGCGGAGGGAAATTCGCGGGCGCAGGCGCGCTGGCGGATGCGGTGGCCAAGGCTTGGACGGGCACGGTTGGAAACTACCCCTCACCCCAGCCCTCTCCCGTCCCGCATCCGCTCGCGGATGCGGGGATTCTGAGTTGCAAGCTCGCCAAGGCGAGCTTGCTGGGAGAGGGGGCAGGGTGCGACCGTTGTATAGGCGTCCCTTCTCCCCTTGCGGGAGAAGGACAGGATGAGGGGGGGGCACTCATAAATCCCTACGTCGTCTGCACAGGCGGCGAGCCGCTTCTGCAACTGGACGAGGCTTTGATCGAGGCGCTGCACGAGCGCGGCTTCGAGATCGCCATCGAAAGCAACGGCACCAAGCCCGCGCCGCCCGGCATCGATTGGATTTGCGTCAGCCCCAAGGCGGGTGCGCCGCTCGTGCTGACGTCAGGCGACGAATTGAAGCTCGTCTTCCCCCAAGCGGGCGCCGATCCGCCGCTGTTCGAGCGGCTTGACTTCCGCCACTTTTTCCTGCAGCCGATGGACGGCCCCAGCGCCCGCGCCAATAGGCTCGCCGCGGCGCAGTACTGCCTTAAGCATCCCCGTTGGCGCTTGTCGCTGCAAACTCACAAATTGATCGGCCTGCCATAGGCTTCCAACCATGACGCGCATTTACAAAGAGTTCACTTTCGAAGCCGGTCATTATTTGCCGTCGGCGCCTCCGGGGCATCCCAATTCCCGGCTGCACGGCCATTCCTTCCTTGTGCGCGTCAGCTTGGAGGGCGAGCCGGACCCGGAAACCGGGCTCATCGTGCATTTCGAGGACTTCGCCGCGCGGCTCGCCTCCGTCAAGGACAAGCTCGACCACCGCTTTCTCAACGAGATCGAGGGCTTGCAAACGCCAACGCTGGAGCGCATCGCAGCCTGGATTTGGCGGGAGCTGGCAAAGGTTCTGCCCGGCTTGGCTGAAGTGCAGGTTTCGCGCCCGTCCTGCCACGAGGGCTGCATCTATCCGGGACCGTCGAGCCGGTAACGGGGCGCTCTCTCGATTTCCTATTTCAGCGCCATTACGACCGGACCCGATACCGGATCGGTGACGCCGAGACCGCCGCCGAGATCTTCGAGCGTGTCGCGGAAATTGTCGAGAGTAGCAATCATTCTCATACGCGCGTTGGCAAGCGATTCCATTCCGTCCCGTTCCGCAATAATGCAATAGGTTCGCTCCCGGGTCTTGATGATGCACGCATGTTTACTCTGCTCATGTCTCGTCGTGCCTTTTAGTTCCACCGCTTAAGCTCGTTCGATCATGTCCTGCCCGTTCGTCCGCCGATTTTGCGCGCGAGTACGCGATCGTGCTATGGTAGCGCCCTGCTTCAAGCGTTACGGCAATGGCTGACACACACTCCACTAGAAATCTGACACAGCTCGGACATGCAACGCGGCTTCCGGCATCGCCGGACGAGGCGCGGCTCGAAACCGTGCCGAACCCCCACGCGGGCACGCTTTACGCCGTGCGCTTCACTGCCCCCGAGTTCACCGCGCTTTGCCCCATCACGGGTCAGCCGGACTTCGCCCATCTCGTGATCGACTACGTGCCGCGCAACCTCCTCGTCGAATCGAAATCGCTGAAGCTCTATCTCTCTTCGTTCCGCAATCACGGCGCGTTTCATGAGGATTGCACCGTCGCCATCGGCAAGCGCCTCGACGATACGCTCAATCCGCATTGGCTTCGCATCGGCGGCTATTGGTATCCCCGCGGCGGCATCCCAATCGACGTGTTCTATGCCGTAGGGGACCTGCCCAGCGGGCTGTGGGTACCGGATCAGGGCGTACCGCCCTATCGCGGCCGGGGCTGAGCCGCTCCGTTTCTGCGGGCTACCAGGAGAAAGCGGCAGCGGCGAGCGCGAGGACCGCGAACACGGTCAAGCCCGCGCGGAGCCGCATATACCACGAGGGCAGAGCCAGAGAGGGCGGGGCGGCGCGCTCTATGAAAAACCATACCGCAAACGCGACAGCTAAAACGAGAAGACCGCCCGGCCCGCCGGCTACGGCAGCGAACCAAGCCACGAGCGATGGGGCAACGCCCAATCCATACGCCGCCCAGCTTGCTTTCTCTGCTTCCAGCACGGCGAAACCCCAGCGTATGCCGCCAAGGAATGACAAAATCACAGCCCCGTAATAGAGGAGAGTGGCGGCTGCCTCCGCCTTGATCTCAGGCGCGAAATTTACGGCCAGGGCTCCAAGCGCGAACGGAATGAGTCCGGCCATCCCCAGCGTGCGCGCCGGCAAAGGCATGGCTTGCGAAGGAATCGTGCCGCGTTGCGGTGTCATGATTTAACGTCTCCATACCGGATCGCAAAAGCGCATTCACTTTACCGGATCGCTCCATGCTCGAAGCTTAACCGGATTACCCAGAATAGAAAATCTATAGCGCGGCGTCTTCGCCCGTGGAGTCATTTTTAAGAATATTCTTACCGCCTGCAAAGCGCTGCGTAATACCAACCCCGGCCGAATAGTGCGCGGCACCCCCCGGACGCGATCCTTGGGTGCGCACCGCGGCACGCAATGACATGAACTTAACCGCTCGCTAACCGGCGCCCGCTATCGTATGTGCCGCGTATGGAGCGCCTGTAGCGGCCAGAAGGGGGGCGGATTTTGCGGCAAGTCATCCTACTCGCGGTGCTTCTGGGACTCATGGGCTATGTGGCGTCCGAAGCCGTGCGCGGCGCGCATGGGCTCATTGCCAACCGTCAGCTTCACGCGCGCGTTGATGCGCTCGCCGGAGAGCTCGCTCAGCTTAAGGCGGAACATACGCGGCTCGAACGCGACGCGGCGCTGCTCAAGGACAAATCCACCGCCGATCCGTCGCTCCTCGACGAGCAGGCCCGCTCGCTCTTGGACCTAGCGCATCCCGCCGATATCGTAATCGTGAACGGCGGCAAATAGGCCGCGGCGCGCATATTGCGATTAAGGCAAGCTTTCGCGCCTGCGAAAGTGCCCGATTGCCAAGCCCCCCTTACTCAAAGGCCTTAAAAAATGTTGCGGGTTGTTTGGCGATAAACAGTTGCCAAAATTTATTCCCAGTTGATCTCCACCGGAGGGTTGCGGTTCAGCGCCAACGCGAAAGCGACTTAGGCCGATTTCGTCACAACCTAGTCCGTAACCAAATCGATCACAGGCTGCCAACAAATAATGGTAATAGTTCATGAACAAGAGCGACATAGCGGCGTACGCGTTCAACGTTTTCTTTATGTCATTGTAGTTTGGCCCGACAGCTCTTTCTCTTATTTGGTATGCGTCTACTGAACGACTAGGCGCATTAGGTGCAGTTATTCTTGGTGTGTCCATCGCTAACGCGTTTTCGGCTTCGGCGGCAGCAGTTCTCCGATCCATTGGGTTTATATTTGGTAGAGGAGCTTGGTAGGCCCAGACGCCGCTGTTCATGCGCGGCTTTTGAGATTGATTATTACATGGGTAGCGCTCAGAGTTTGCGAACCAGAATCGCTATACGGAATGGAGGACGCGCATGGATCCGATCGGCATTATCGGGATGCTCCTGGTTGGGGCAATCGCAGGCTGGCTCGCAGGCGTAGCATTTTCCGGCCATGGTTTCGGCTACATCGGCAATATCGCCCTTGGCATTCTCGGTGCGATCGTCGCTGGGTTTCTGCTGCCTGGGTTCCTCCCGCTTGAGGGTATCGCCGGACAGATCGTCAGCGCGGCGATTGGTGCCATCTTCTTGCTATTTCTGATCAGCCTGGTGAAACGCCGATAGGATTGAGAATTGAAGCGCTAAAGGGCGCCGCCGGCTTTCCCCCCGCAGGTTGGGTGGATTGTAGGCGTTCGCCTCCGAATCAGGAAAACCAGCGCAGAAAAGCCGCCGAACCGAGTGCGACTGCACCTAATGCGAAGGAGGCAGCCCAGATGAGACGGCATTTTTGGGCGCTCCACCGGGAACTCCATTTCACATAAGAGACGGCCAGGACAAATCCGAGGATGGCGCAGAATATTTTGACGAGGAGCGCGTCGACCGCCACGCCGTGGATATCCGGAAGCTGATGCTCATAATAATAGGTCACGATCCCGAATAGGGCACCGCTGGATGCCTGGAGCGCCCAAACGACCGCTACCACCCAAGCAGCACGACGGTCGGGGCGGTCCCGAACGAGCCACGTTTCATACGCGCTTATGCCTACTATGGCCGCGGCGCCGAAATTGTGAACGACCTGAATTAAGGCATAAATCAGGTTTTGCACGGGCGCCTATTTTACATTGACCGTCACTGTGCTTTGCACCCCTGTCAGGGCGTGGCTTGCCGTTGCTTCCTTCACAGCAATCACATGCTTGCCCTTGTCCAGGGCTGGCAAGCCGACGCTGCAGGGACAATTGCTCACGTTCCGGCCGATGATGGGGTCTTGATTGTCGATGTAAATATGCAGGTGACTGCCGCTCGGACTCAGATGAACATTATATTCGAGCTTGTTTCCGCCGCCGCCCGGAAGGACCGCGCCGTCTTTCGGGGAAATGATGGTAATGGAACCCGAATCGGCAGCGGAGGCCGGAATTGCAAACGGCATTGCCGCCAGAGCGAAGCACAGCAACAAATTCCTTGACTGTTTCATGACACCCCTCTCCTGTGGAGATTGAGACCTTTTGCCACAAGCTCACTTATAGCACAGAAATAAAGTATGTTGAAACGCCATTTTGGCCATTCGCCTGTTGTAGGAGAGTGCCGAAAACATCAGCGTCATGTCGCGGCATGGGGCCGTTTCCGGTGACGCGGTGTGGCTGGAACTCACTCCGGCTCAAGGTTTGCGGGCATTGGCCAGGCGTGCCTGCCATAGGCAGAGCAACGGCGTCACCGCCAACTCCATGACAAGCCCAAAGATCATCTGATAGCCGGGTAAGCCATGGATGAAAACGCCGTAAAGGCGCGCTAACCCGCCAGTGAAAACGATGGCGGTCAGGAGCTGGAAAATCAGGCCATTCCTCTCGATACCCGGAATAGTGCCCCAGAAGACAAGCCCGATCCCAAGCAGCAGCCCGGAAAGGTAGCGGAAATGGCTGTCGAGGTCCGTCTCCGGGGCGTTCACAGCCGCGAAGGTGGGACCGAGAATGATTCCGGCGAGCCCCGCGGAGACGGGGACAATACCGCCGATTGCGACGGCGATCTGCAATGCGCGCTTCATGAGCTTCCTCGCGGTTTCAGCGTAAGCGAGATCTCTTTGCAAACACGGACCGGCGGCAATATGTTTGCACGTGGACCCTACGATAGCGAGCGCGGATGGTAACTCTTCTCGACAAAGGCGAGGGCGGCACGGTGCGCCATCCTGAAAAGGCGGGCCGGCCCGACACTGAGGTGTTGCGCAAGCCTGCCTGGATTCGCGTAAAGGCACCCGGCTCGGCCGGCTATGCCGGCACGGCCAGGATCGTGCGCGAGAACAGCCTGCACACCGTGTGCGAGGAAGCCGGCTGCCCCAATATCGGCGAGTGCTGGGACAAGAAGCACGCGACCATGATGATCATGGGCGACACCTGCACCCGTGCCTGCGCGTTTTGCAATGTGAAGACGGGGCTGCCGGGGCCGCTCGACGGGGCCGAGCCTGAGCATGTGGCCCATGCGGTCGCTGCACTCGGGCTTGAGCATGTGGTCGTGACCTCGGTGGACCGCGACGACCTGGCCGATGGCGGGGCAGGGCATTTCGCGGCCACGATCCGCGCGATCCGCGCCGCCGCGCCCGCCACGACCATCGAGGTGCTTACGCCCGATTTCCTGAAAAAAGGCAACGTCCCGCTCGAAACGGTGATCGCGGCCAAGCCGGATGTGTTCAACCACAATCTCGAAACCGTGCCCTCGCTCTATCTCACCATCCGGCCCGGCGCGCGCTATTTCCATTCGTTGCGGCTGCTCCAGCGCGCCAAGGAGCTGGACAAGACCATGTTCACCAAGTCCGGCATCATGCTGGGCCTCGGCGAGAAGCGCAACGAGGTGCTCCAGCTCATGGACGATCTGCGCTCGGCGGATGTGGATTTCCTCACCATAGGCCAATATTTGCAGCCGACGAGGAAGCATGCCGCCGTGGACCGCTTTGTGGAGCCCTCCGAATTCGAAAGCTATAAAAGCATCGCTCTGGCGAAGGGGTTTCATGTGGTCGCGTCGAGCCCGCTCACCCGGTCGTCCTATCATGCCGGCGAGGATTTCGCGAAGTTGAGGGCCGCGAGACTGGAACTTATGAACAAAGGCAGCGCCCCTCATCCTGTCCTTCTCCCAGTAAGCTCGCCGAGGCGAGCTTGCCACTCAGAGCCACCGCATCCGCAAGCGGATGCGGTGGGAGAAGGGACGCCCGGACATCGCGCCGAGGCATGAAGCAGCGTTCCCTCTCCCGGAAGGACAGGCTGAGGGTGAGCCGACAGGTCCGGTACGCATGCGGCGAAATGCCGTCGGCCTTGGCAGAGCACGCGCACCATGCCAATGTGCGTGTCTTCGCCACGAGCCGCGAGGCTGATCGTTTCCTAAGCAGTTTGAGCCGCTGATGCCGTCTTTTCACACCTGCCGCCGCGTTAAGCACCCGGCCTCCGATATGTTCGCGCTTGTCGCCGGCGTCGAGCAATATCCAAAGTTCGTGCCGCTGTGCCAGCGACTGCGCGTGCTGCGCCGCGAGCATCACGGGACGCACGAGACGCTCATCGCGAGCATGACGGTAGCCTACAAACTCTTCTCCGAAAGCTTCACGAGCCGGGTGGTGCTGAAGCCTGCGGAGCACGCGATCCTCGTCGATTATCTCGACGGGCCGTTCCGGAGGCTGCACAACCGCTGGACATTCACGCCCGATGGCGATGCCGCGAGCCAGATCGGCTTCTATCTCGATTATGAATTCAAGACCCGCGCCTTTCAAATGCTGATGGGCGCCGTGTTCGACCGCGCCTTCCGCACCTTTGCCGACGCGTTCGAGGCCCGCGCCGACGCGGTTTACGGCAAAAGACCCGTGCTCGCGCCGGATGCGGCCCCCGCCCCTGTCACGACTTAGGCGGGCGAGCCGATAAGGTAAATCACGGTAATAGCGGCCACGAGAAGCAAGACCGCTAGCCAAATAGGAAAATGCCTCTTCGCGCCTCCCAATTTATGCTGCCAGTCTGTGAAGCGCTGCCGCTCCGCCTTTAGAGCGTCAGCCTGCCCGCTATAAGAACCGATATAGGGGGAGCGTAATTCATGTGGCGGCGCCCCGCGAGGGTGGTCTTCGCCGTTTCGCATAGCGTCACTCCTCTTCCCCGGCAAGGTACACAGCACCGGCATTCCTTCGCTTGCCCTGTTCGCACCGGCTCAATTACATATAAGCAGTGTGGCGCCGCGGGGTTTCGATGTCCGGTAAGATTTTCTTGAATTACAGGCGGACGGTTCCGGCTGGCCAACGTTGAGCCTGTAGAATTTGCTGGCGCAGTCTTTCCCGCGCGAGACTCAATCGAGGGCGGCGGCGCGGAGCAGGAGGAGCAGC
The DNA here is from genome assembly GCA_052145435.1 of Rhodomicrobium sp. GTDB lineage: Bacteria > Pseudomonadota > Alphaproteobacteria > Rhizobiales > Rhodomicrobiaceae > Rhodomicrobium. Next base: position 39,410 of record JBKQOR010000153.1, read on the forward strand.
GCGCCTTCCACCGATTTCGCGCGGACTTCGGCCCGGCCGATATCCCCAAAGCGCTCCTCCTGGTGGAGCGCCCTGCAGTTCAACTCGCCGCCTTGCCGCGAGACTGCCTTCGCCGCGGCGAGATGGACGAGCCCCACGGGCTTCTCCGCGCTCCCGCCTCCGGGGCCGGCGATGCCCGTCACCGCGACAGAAAGCGAGGCGCGCGACTGGCGCAGCGCGCAAGCCGCCATGGCGATGGCGACTTCGCGCGAAACCGCGCCATGCGCCGCGATCAAGGCCGGATCGACGCCCAGCATCTCGGCCTTGGCTTCGTTCGAATAGGTCACGAAGCCGCGCTCGAACACGTCGGACGAGCCAGCGATTGAGGTGAGGGCGCCGGCGACGAGCCCGCCTGTGCAGGATTCTGCGGTGGCGATTATAAGGCCGAGACCGCGCGCGCGCTCAAGCACATTTGCGGCCAGAGTGGCGATGTCTTCTGTCATCGCCGCGCAGCCTTGGGCAGGTTGTCATCGCGGAAAGGCACATCTTGCGCCTTATCCGCGATCTTGCCGCACATGGGAGCCCGCTTACCGCAAAGATCCCGGATAACTGCTAAAGCGCCTTCCGGAACTTGATTACCCCGATGTTTCCGCCACTGACCGTGAAGCCTCCTCACCCCAGCCCTCTCCCGGCAAGCTCGCCTTGGCGAGCTTGCAACTCGGAGTGTCCGCATCCGCAAGCGGATGCGGATGGGGAAAGGGAGCAGGGCGTGCCCGTTGCGACAGCGTTCCTTCTCCCCTTGCGGGAGAAGGACAGGATGAGGGGTGAGCGACGCGCCGTGCGGGGTGGCATCTGACTTCGATGGCCGCGCGAAAAAATCGGGGTAATCAAGTTCCGGGATGACCCAGGGGATTGTAACACGCGCTGTCATGCCGATCTTCTCAGCCCCCAAAAACCACCGTGGCCGTTGCAAGCGCGGCGATGCCCTCGCCCCGGCCGGTGAAACCGAGGCCCTCGCTCGTCGTAGCCTTCACGCTCACGCGCTCACGTTCCACGCCGAGTAACTCCGCCATGCGCGCGCGCATGGCCTCGCGGTGCGGGCCGATCTTAGGCCGCTCGCAGACGAGCGTGACGTCGGCATTGGTCACGCGCCCGCCGCGCTCGCGCACAAGCTTCACCGCATGCGCCAGGAAAATCGCAGACTCCGCGCCTCGCCATTGCGGATCGGACGGGGGGAAGTGGTCGCCAATATCGCCCGCGCCGATTGTGCCGAGCAGCGCGTCGGTGAGCGCGTGCAAGCCCGCATCGCCATCGGAATGGGCCTTGAAGCCGTGGCTGTGCGGTATTTCGACGCCGCAAAGCGTGACGTGATCGCCTTCCCCGAAGGCGTGCACATCGAACCCCGTCCCGCAGCGCACGTCGGCCGGCCGGGCAGGGCCGCCGCTAGCGATCAAATCCGCCATCGCCAAATCTCCGGCCGTGGTTATCTTCATATTCCCGGATGCGTTCTCGACCAGAGCCACGCTAAGGCCGGCCCATTCCGCAATCGAGGCATCGTCGGTGAAATCGGTGCGCGCCGCTTGCGCTGCTGCGCGATGGGCATCGGCAATTTTCCGGTATTGAAAAGTCTGAGGCGTTTGCGCGCGCCACAGCCCTTCGCGAGAGACCGTGCCCGCGCAGCGGCCGTTCTCGCCCCGCTTCAAGGTGTCGGTCACAGGTGCCGCGGCGATCGCTCCATCGAAAAACTCGAGCGCGGCAATCGTGCCGGCGATGCACCGGGCCGGGACGAACGGCCTGGCCGCGTCATGGATCAGCACCGCAGCGGGAGAAAGCGGGGCCAAGGCCTCAAGCCCCGCCGCCACCGAAAGCTGGCGTGTAGCGCCACCTGGCACCGGCCGCATGAGCTTTTCGGATGCCAGCCCCGCTACAGCATCCTCATATAAAATTTCATCGCCTGCACGCAGAACAACCAGCACCCGGTGCACCTGGGGATGATCGAGAAATGCACAAACTGTGCGCCGCAGAACGGCTTGCCCGCCTATGTGACAATATTGTTTCGGCCGGCCTTGTTGTATGCCGGCGCGGACGCCGCTGCCCCCTGCCACGATCAGCGCGGCGTTATGGCTCTGATTTTGGTCCTGTTTTTGCATAAACGTTCTTGCACAGGTGAAGGCCGCCGCAGCGTGCTGAGCAGACTGACCTTATAGGGCGCCTTGGAAACCTCCAAGCTGTTTCGCAAGAGCAGCAAATTGCTTGCTGACATGGGGACGCGATTTGATACAATGCCTCGAAATTAGCCGCTCTGCGTGTTTGCCTATTTTCTGCGCAGGGCTGTTGTCCGAAAACGAAACTCTGCCGCCGGCTGAAATTCCGACCTCCATGAAGGATTCCGAGAAAAACAAAAGAAAAACCGCCTCTCGCGGGGGTGCGCTCAATTTCGAGGCACTCCTTCAGGGGCTTCCCCATGCTTTGCTTGTCGTCGACGCTGAAAATCGAATTGTCTTCGCAAATTTGGCCGCCGAGTTCTTTTTCGGCATTAGCGAACACGTGCTCAAAAAACGTGCATTGCATTCGATGCTGGCACTCGGTCATCCGCTAACGGCGCTGGTGGAGCAAATCCGGCACACGCGCGGCACGGTCAACGAGTACGAGCTCGATCTGGCTATGCAGGATCAACCCACCCGTTCCGTCGACGTGTTCGCCTCGCTCGTCTCCGACGAGCAGGATTTGGTTCTGCTGATGCTGCAAGAGCGCGGCATGGCGAATATGATCGAACGCCAACTCAGTCACCGCGGTGCGGCACGCTCGGTTTCGGCGATGGCGGCGGTCCTCGCCCATGAGATCAAAAACCCGCTTTCCGGCATTCGCGGCGCCGCTCAGCTGCTCGAAGCGGGCGCGGCCGAGGAGGACCGGCCGCTCGCCCAGCTCATCACCGAGGAGACGGACCGGATCCGCGATCTTGTCGATCGTATGGAGGTGTTTGGGGACGAGAGGCCGCTCTCAAGGGAGGCGGTGAACATTCATACCGTGCTCGACCATGTGAGGAGGATCGCACTTGCCGGCTTCGCCCGGAACATCGCGATCTCTCAAATTTACGATCCAAGCCTGCCTGACGTGCCGGGGAATCGCGATAAGCTTATTCAAGCATTTCTTAATCTTGTGAAGAACAGCGCGGAGGCAATCGGCGACAGGCCGGATGGGCAGATCACCTTGTCGACAGCGTTCCGGCCGGGCTTGCGCATGCGGCTTGCCAACTCGGACGCGAGCGTGGGGCTGCCGCTCGAGATTTGCGTGTCCGACAATGGAGACGGCGTGCCCGCCGGCATGAAGCAAAGCCTTTTCGAACCGTTCGTAACCTCCAAAATGAAGGGCGCAGGCCTTGGGCTCGCGCTCGTTGCAAAAATAATCGGCGATCATGGGGGAGTGATCGAATGCGATTCACGTGCGCGCCACACCACGTTCCGCACGCTCTTACCAATGTATCAGCCATCTCAGCGTAAGACGGGAGCCATGTAGCATGGGCCGCGGAAACGTTCTCATTGCCGACGACGACGCAGCGATCCGCACCGTCGTGAATCAGGCTCTCGCCAGAGCCGGCTACAGCGCGCGGGCGACAAGCAACGCGTCCACGCTTTGGAATTGGGTTGCCCAGGGCGACGGCGACGTGGTCATCACCGATGTGATCATGCCGGACGAGAATGCGTTCGATCTCATTCCGCGCATCAAGAAGATCAGGCCGGAATTGCCGATCATCGTCATGAGCGCGCAGAACACCTTCATGACGGCGATCACGGCGGCCGAACGCGGCGCCTACGAATATCTGCCTAAGCCCTTCGACCTGAAGGAGCTGGTCGCAGTGGTAGGCCGCGCTCTACGGGAACCGAAGAACGCGAAATCCTCCCTCCCGGCGGAGGGCGAGAGCGATAATCTGCCGCTAATCGGGCGCTCGGCGTCCATGCAGGATGTCTATCGCGTCATGGCGCGGCTCATGCACACCGATCTTACCGTGCTGATCACGGGCGAGTCCGGCACCGGCAAGGAGCTCGTGGCGCGCGCGCTGCACGATTACGGACGCCGGCGTAAAGGGCCATTCGTGGCGATAAACATGGCCGCCATTCCTCGCGAGCTGATCGAATCCGAGCTTTTTGGCCATGAGAAGGGTGCGTTTACCGGCGCTGCCGTGCGCTCGGTTGGGCGCTTCGAGCAGGCCGATGGCGGCACGCTCTTTCTCGACGAGATCGGCGATATGCCGATGGAGGCCCAAACCCGGCTCCTTCGGGTGCTGCAGGAGGGCGAGTATATGACCGTGGGCGGCCGCGTTCCGATCAAGACGGACGTGCGCATCGTCGCTGCCACGAACAAGAGCCTTGAAAATCAGATATCGCTGGGCCTTTTCCGCGAGGACCTTTATTACCGCCTGAATGTGGTTCCCTTGCGCATGCCTCCGCTGCGTGAGCGTCTCGACGATGTCCCCGACCTTGTCCGGCATTTCTTGAAACTCGCCGAAAAGAGCGGGCTGCCCTCGAAAACGCTCAGCCAAGAAGCTTTCGACCGGCTGAAGCGGCACACCTGGCCCGGTAATGTGCGCGAGCTGGAAAATCTTGTCCGGCGTTTGAGCGCGCTCTATTCGCAGGAGACGATTTCCGCCGACATTGTGGACAACGAGCTTTCCTCGAGCTCCGGCGCAGCCGTTGAGGCGCCACCTGCCGGCAAGGCCAGGCTGAACGAATGGATGGAAGCTTATCTGTCCGAATATTTCGGCTCCTATGGGGATCAATTACCGCCGCCAGGCCTCTACGACCGTATTCTTCGCGATGTGGAGGCGCCGCTCATCACCGCGGCCTTGACCGCGACGAGAGGGAATCAAATCAAAGCGGCGGAGCTGCTCGGCCTTAATCGCAACACACTGCGCAAAAAGGTTCGCGAGCAGAAGATCCGGGTGGTGCGCAGCACGGTATAATTCGCGTTTTCCCGCTCGCGCCTGGGTTCCCCCCTCACATATGGGGAAAATATTTTTGCTAGAAGCGGCGGCTGCACTTCCTATTTTAGGCCAGTGCCCAAACGGCGCTTGTGTGAAACGTTTTTGACACAGCACGTCACAATAAAATGTGCCTCTTGCGCCACAATTTGCCCAAACTCGCGAGACACTGATGCGGTCCGGCAACAGGGGCGAGGCACTTGCTTGAGCTATTTTAATAAGCAAGTCAGGGAACGTCTGGCAGAGCAAGCACTGACGCGGCTCGCCGAGGCAAGGGGAGCGGCCGATGCGGCGCAGACCCTGGCCGCGCGTAGTGCCGGAAGGCTTTACGGCCGGGTAAAGACATCGTCCGTTGCAGGCTGGCTCCGGCGGGCTGGCAAAGCTATCCTCGAAGCCGCACGGGAGCGCTCCTTTCCCAAGGAACCCCGGTTTTGGATCAGCTTGGCCGTTGTCGTGGCCGCGCTTCTATCCAGCGTTGCCACCTTCCTGATTTTGAACGGTCTCACTTCGGTTACCCTGTCTAACAACGTGGTTCTGGAGACGCTCGGCATCAATGCCGCGTTCGTGCTCACGCTCTCGTGCATCGTTGGCTTTCAAATCGTCAAACTGCTCAAGGCACGCAAAAGGCAGGCCGCGGGTGCCGGCCTGCACTTCCGGATCGCAGGCGTTTTCAGCCTCGTCGCGCTCTTCCCAGCGGTTCTTCTCGCGATTTTCGCAACTGTATCGATTGAGCGCACCTTCGACGCATTCTTCTCCAATCACGTCAAGAGCATCGTGAAGAATTCGCTCGACGTGGCGCAGTCCTACGTGCAGGAAAGCGGGCAAATGATCCGCTCCGATATTTCGGGTATCGCGCGCGAGGTCGAGCAAAACGCAACCCTCTATCGCGAGGATAAGGCCGCCTTCGACCGGATTTTCTCGGCGCTCGTCATTCTTCGCGCCGTTCCATCCGCCTTCATCATCGATTCTGCGGGTAGAGTTCTTTCTGCCGCCGTTCCGGACGGCCCGCCTTACCGCTCTCCCCCGCCTGAGGATATGGCCCGGGCCGCCGAGGGCCGTATTGTCCCCCTTAGCTGGGATTTGGCTAATGGCATTGCGGCTCTCAAGAAGCTCTCCGGAATCGACGGCGCCTATCTTTACGCCTTGCGGCCCGTCAATCCCAACGTGTTCCGGCTCCTGCAGCGGACGCAGTTCAACGTCATGCAATTCGCCCAGCTCGAGCGGGCCCGCGGACACATGCAATTCGATTTCGCGATGATGTACGTGCTATTGGCGCTGACGCTGCTCACCTCGGCGATTTGGACGGGGCTGGTTTTCGCGAACCGCCTCGTTATGCCCATCCGCAAGCTCATCGGCGCTGCGCAAGAGGTTAGCCAAGGCAATCTCAACGTTCAGCTCGACGACGGTTCCGCGCGCGACGACATCGGCCGGCTGGGCGCAACTTTCAAGAAAATGACGGTCGACCTCAAAACGCAGCGCGACGATATCATGAGCGCGAATGCCGAGCTCGACGAGCGCCGGCGCTTTATCGAAGCGGTGCTATCCGGGGTCACAGCCGGAGTGATCGGGCTCGACTCCTCGGGTTGCGTAACGCTCATAAACCGCTCCGCGCGTGAACTCCTCAAGCTCAGGGAGGCAAAACTCATCGGCAAGCCCTTGAAGGCGGCCATTCCCGAATTTGCGGAGGTCATCGAGAAATCCCGCAGACAAGGCCGCGCGAAGCCGGTGCAAAGTCAAATCACAGTCGTCCGCGAAAGCGGCGAGCGCAATTTTGCGGTGCAGGTCACACGCGAGGAGGAGGATATTGCCGATCGCGGCGTGGTCGTCACCTTCGACGATGTGACGGAGCTTACGGTTGCCCAGCGAACCTCCGCTTGGGCCGATGTCGCACGCCGGATCGCTCACGAGATCAAGAATCCGCTGACGCCGATTCAGCTTTCCGCCGAGCGCATCCGCCGCAAGTATGGGGACTCGATCAAGACGGACCGTGAGGTCTTCGACAAGTGCACCGATACCATCATCCGCCACGTTGGCGATATCGGCCGGATGGTCGATGAATTCTCCTCCTTCGCCCGCATGCCGCAGGCCGTGTTCGAGGAGCAAGACATCTGCGAGATCGTCCGCGAGGCCGTCATCCTGTTCCAGATGAGCCGCCCCGAACTTGTATATGAAATCGATGTTTTGAACGAGCCGCTCTTAGCACTTTGCGACCGGCGGCTGTTGACCCAGGCGGTAACGAATCTCGTCAAGAATGCCAGTGAAGCCGTGGATGCCTATCAGCATGCGAACGGGCAAGCGCCGGCGAAGGGGCGGGTGGTCATCCGGCTTCGCGCGAACGATCACCGGTTCGTGATCGGCGTGATCGATAATGGCTGTGGGCTGCCGAAGGAAAACCGGCACCGGCTTGTTGAGCCCTATGTCACAACACGGCAAAAAGGTACAGGGCTCGGCCTCGCCATCGTGCAGCGGATCACAGAACAGCATGGCGGCCTGCTTGAGCTCGATGACGCACCGGCGGACGAAGGCTACACACATGGCGCCTGGATAAGAATGTCGATTCCGATTTCGTTCGCCGCGGACGAGCTGGAAGCGGAAAGGGACGAAACGAAGCCAAATGGCAAGGAGCGGACGAATGCGTCCGAGGCGCCGGTGACGCGCGGGAAAGAGGGAGTAAGCCATGGCGTCTGACATTTTGATTGTCGACGACGAAGCCGATATTCGAGAACTCGTCTCGGGCATTCTCGAAGACGAAGGTCATAAGACGAGGCTCGCGAAGGATAGCGACGAGGCGCTGCGCGCGATAGAGGAAAGGCGCCCCTCGCTCGTCATTCTCGACATTTGGCTCCAGGGTTCGAAACTTGACGGCCTTGACGTGCTCGCACGCGCGAAAAAGGCGCACCCGGAGCTGCCGGTCATCATTATCAGCGGCCACGGCAACATCGAAACGGCGGTCCAAGCGATCAAGCGCGGCGCCTACGACTACATCGAGAAGCCTTTCAAAGCCGACCGCCTCGTGCTCGTCACGGCGCGCGCACTTGAGGCCTCGAAACTGCGCCGGGAGAATAAAGAGCTTAGAGAGAGGAGCTTTTACAGCTCCGATCTCATCGGCAAATCGCCGGTCATGAATCACCTGCGCCAGAGCATTCAAAAGGTCGCGCCAACCAACAGCCGCGTGATGATTACCGGCCCCCAGGGTTCCGGCAAGGAGCTCGCAGCGCGCTATCTTCATGCGAGTTCACAGCGTGCCAACGGTCCGTTTGTCGCGGTGAACGCGGCGTCGATGGCGCCGGACCGGGTCGAAGTAGAGTTTTTCGGCGTGGAGGAGACTGGCCAGACCGCACGCAAGGTCGGCGCGCTCGAGGAGGCGCATAACGGCACGCTTTATATCGACGAGGTCGCGGACATGCCCATCGATACCCAGGGCAAGCTGCTGCGCGTTCTTGTCGAGCAGAAGTTCCAACGCATCGGCGGCGGCCCGAAAGTGGCCGTGGACGTACGCATCGTTTCCTCCACCAGCCGCGATCTGGAACGCGATATGGCTGCGGGGCGGTTCCGTCAAGATCTCTTCCACCGGCTCAATGTGGTACCGCTCAAAGTGCCGTCTCTGGTGGAGCGGCGCGAGGATATCCCTGAGCTAGTCGACCATTTCGTCAAGCAAATCGCTGCCTCCTCAGGCCTGCCGCCACGGATGATCGGCGACGATGCCATGGCGGTTCTGCAGTCCCACGAATGGCCGGGCAACGTCCGTCAACTGCGCAACATCGTCGAGCGCGTCATGATCATGTCCAGTGGCGAGCCCGACGCTGTAATCACAGCCGATATGCTGCCGGACGACATAGGAGCCAACGTCCCTTTATCGTCAAACGGCTCGGGGGGTGAGCACCTCATGTCGCTCCCCCTCCGTGACGCGCGTGAGATTTTCGAGCGGGAATATCTCATGGCGCAAATCAACCGTTTCGGCGGCAACATTTCCCGCACAGCGGAGTTTGTCGGCATGGAGCGTTCGGCGCTGCACCGCAAATTGAGGGCGCTTGGCGTGAATTCCAACGAAAGGACGGGGGATCTGCGCCATTAGTCTTGCGGCCGGCCGGCGCTTTCGGGCAGATTGGCGGCGCTTGACCGGAACGAAGACAGAGGCTTGGCATGGCGCGGGTTATTTACGTCAACGGGGTCTATACGCCTTACGCGGACGCGGCCGTGCATGCCGAGGACCGGGGCTTTCAGTTCGCCGATGCCGTCTATGAGGTTTGCGAGGTCCGCAATGGGTGCCTTGTGGACGAGCGCAGGCACATGCTCCGCCTCCGGCGTTCGCTGTCGGAGCTTGGCATGGGAGAGCCTATGGATTTGCGGGCGCTCGGGGCCGTCTTAAGAGAGACCATCCGACGGAACCGGGTGAGAAACGGCATCGTTTATCTTCAAGTTACGCGCGGTGTTGCGCGGCGCGATTTCGCGTTTCCGGCTGGCGATGTTGCGCCGGGCGTTGTTTGCTTTGCGCGCTCCCTGTCCAGGGCAAAGGGCGAGAAAAAAGCTGCCGCGGGCATATCTGTGATAACGCTCCCGGATATCCGCTGGAGCCGCGTCGACATCAAGACGACCGGGCTTTTGGCGCAATCTCTCGCGCGTCAGCGGGCGAAAGAAGCGGGCGCCGATGAGGCTTGGCTTGTGGATAGGGATGGGTTCGTAACCGAGGGCGCCTCCTGCAATTCCTGGATTGTAACGGATTCTGGCGTGCTGGTGACGCGCCCTGCAGAGTCTGGTATCCTCCGTGGCATTACGCGGGAGGTGGCCATGGAAACCGCGAGCCGGAACGGTCTTTCTTACGAGGAGAGGCCCTTCACTGTCAGCGAGGCGAAAGCGGCGCGCGAGGCTTTTCAGACCTCGGCCTCAGGACTCGTCATGCCGGTTGTGAAAATTGACGGCCATGCAATCGGAAGCGGCAAGCCCGGCGAAATCGCGACAGGATTGAGGCGGGCATATCACACCGTGGCCGAAATCTCGTCACCGCACTCGCTTTTAACATTAACGGCATAGTAACGGCTTAAGAAAGAGTATCGCGTGCTGCCGTCCGGACGCGCATGGCGGCGCGGGGGCACAGCAAGGTTAGGAGAGATTTCAAGCGCGATTACACGGGGTTTAGGACAAGCGGCCACGAGTGCCGCGCTAAAAGAACGGACAGATCATGGCTGCGGACAAACAACAGAACTTACAAGACGCATTTCTCAATCACGTACGAAAGAATAAAACGCCTCTCACGATTTTCCTCGTCAACGGTGTAAAGCTGCAGGGCATTGTGACCTGGTTCGATAACTTTTGCGTTCTGCTCCGGCGCGACGGACATTCGCAACTTGTCTATAAGCACGCAATCTCGACAATAATGCCGGGCGGCCCTATTTCTTTCTTGGACGGAGATCAGGACGGAGAGCATTAGCACCGTTGAAAAAGCTCGATCCACAAGAGCGTGCGGCTCGTGGCAGGCACAAAAGGGCGGACATGCTACCGCCCCCTTCGAAAAAAGCAGCGGCGCGCGCCGTAGTGGCCGTTCCCATCCGCAAAACCCAGGAGCAGCAGCCGGTTCAGGCCTCCGCCGCGGGTTTTCTTACTCCATCTGAGCGTCTCGCGGAGGCGTCGGGTCTCGCCGAAGCGATCGGCCTCGATGTCTGCTTTGCCGGGACGGTGCCGCTTCTCCAAATGCGGCCCGCAACCTTGCTTGGGGCCGGCAAGGTCGACGAAATTGGCGCAATCGTGCAGGCGGAGGACGCCGCGGTCGTCATCGTCGATCATGCGCTCTCGCCCATTCAGCAGCGGAATTTGGAAAGGGCTTGGAATGCCAAGGTCCTCGACCGGACCGGGCTCATTCTCGAAATCTTCGCGGACCGGGCGCGGAGCAAGGAGGGCCGCTTGCAGGTGGAGCTGGCGCGGCTGACCTATCAGAAAAGCCGGCTTGTGCGCTCTTGGACACATTTGGAGCGGCAGCGCGGCGGCTTCGGCTTTCTCGGCGGTCCCGGCGAGACGCAGATCGAGGCGGACAGGCGCGCGATCGGCGAACGCATCGACGCAATCAAGAACGAGCTTGGCGTCGTGGAGCGCACGCGCCGGCTTCACAGGAAGCGCAGAAAGCTGACGCAGCAGCAAACCGTCTCGCTGGTGGGCTACACGAACGCTGGAAAATCTTCGCTTTTCAACGCGTTGTCGGGGGCTGGCGTTCTCGCCGAGGATAGGCTGTTCGCGACCCTCGATCCGACGCTCCGCCGCGTGAAATTTCCGGAAGGCGGAGCGTTCATCCTCTCCGATACCGTGGGCTTCGTCTCGGAATTGCCAACGCAGCTGATCGCGGCCTTCCGGTCGACGCTCGAAGAAATCCTCGAGGCCGATTTGATTTTGCACGTTCGCGACATCGCGTCCCCGGCCTCAGAGGCGCAGCGTGCCGAGGTGGCGCGGGTTTTGGCCGAGATCGGCATCGACGCGCAAGAGCAGGCAAAGCGTGTGATCGAGGTTTGGAACAAGGCGGACCTCCTGGCGCCTGAGGAGCGCGAACGGCTCGCAAAACGGGCCGGCCAGCACGCCGCGGTGCTGGTATCCGCTACGGCGGGGCAGGGCATTGCCGGGCTTACCGCGCTCGTGCGCCGGCGCCTTCAGAAAGAGACCTGCACACGCACGGTGGTCGTGGACGGCAGCAACGGCCAGCTCATCCACTGGCTTTACGAGCACACCGAAATTCTCAACCGCCGCGATTATCACGACGGAAGCTTGCATTTCGAGGTGAGGGTCGCCTCCGAGCGCGAAGGCGATCTCGACCGCCATCTTCGCCGGCCCCAACATTAGCCTGCGGTTCTCGCGTCATACGAAATCCGGTTGATTGGTTCCACACGACCCCCTCACCCCAGCCCTCTCCCGGCAAGCTCGCCTTGGCGAGCTTGCAACTCGGAGTGTCCGCATCCGCAAGCGGATGCGGATGGGGAGAGGGGGCAGGGCGTGCCCGCTGCAACCGCGTACCCTCTCCCCTCCGCGGGAGAGGGACAGGGTGAGGGGGGAGCCACACGCTGTGCGGGTTGGTACACGATTTCGATGGCTGGGCGGAAACATCGGGTTAATCAAGTTCCGGAAATGCCGGAGGCATTATCCGGGATCTTTGCGAATGCCGGTGCCTGTTACGATCCCGGATACGGGGCGAAGGGCGCCGTTCTGGGATGACAATAAGGCGCCGTGACGCATTCAACCGGATTTCGTATCACTCGCCGGCTTCTCCGCTGCTTTCGCGCGATCCCAAAAGACTTGCATCTCGTCGAG